>NZ_JBGMNJ010000003.1:0-312534 GCF_051336815.1 Pantoea sp. C2G6 | reverse complement strand
CGGGCAGCGTCGCAGGCTCCGCTGTCCAGCTGGCTGCGCCAGCTGTCGAACCCCGGCGGGGGTTCTCACCCCCTCTCCGTGCATTATGCAAAAAAAAAGCCTGAACGAAAGTTCAGGCTCTTCTTTGAATGTGGCGGTGAGAGGGGGATGGATTCGCTGCGCTCACCCTGCGGGCAGCGTCGCAGGCTCCGCTGTCCAGCTGGCTGCGCCAGCTGTCGAACCCCGGCGGGGGTTCTCACCCCCTCTCGTCGTGCAATAGGTAAAAAAAAAGCCTGAACGAAAGTTCAGGCTCTTCTTCAGAATGTGGCGGTGAGAGGGGGATTCGAACCCCCGATACGTTGCCGTATACACACTTTCCAGGCGTGCTCCTTCAGCCACTCGGACACCTCACCACATTTATTTCATTGACCGCGCTGGGTCAACGGGGCGCTACTATAGGGAGTCGGCTGAAAAGGGTCAAGCACTATTTTTTTCTTTTGTTCTATTCGCTTAAGCTCTGAACGAATCGATTAAATGCCGGGTAAAACGGCGCTTTTTTATGCCGTTTTTCGACAGTTCGCTCAGGCGGGGATCGCGCCAGAAAGGATGTCCGCACCCCGCAGGAAACCGATCTGCACCAAACAAGCGGGTTCAGATCGGCCCTGGTCACGGATTAACTCAGCTCTTCACCTTATTGGCGAAGCTCTTGCGCAGCTTCTGTAACTTCGGCGGGATCACCGCCATGCAGTAGCCGTTGCGCTGGCCAGCGCCATCCCAGTAATCCTGATGATAATCCTCAGCGGGATACCACTCTTTCAGCGGTTCGATGGTGGTGACGACCGGCACATCATGATCGGCCTGGGCGCGCGCGATGGCTGCACGGGCTTCCGCCTCCTGCTCAGCATTGGCCGGGAAAATCGCCGAGCGATACTGGGTGCCAATATCGTTGCCCTGACGATTAAGCTGGGTCGGATCGTGAGTGACGAAGCTAATATCCAGCAGATCGCCATAGCTCACCTGCTCGGGATCGAACCCGATGCGGATCGCTTCAGCGTGGCCGGTCGCGCCGCTGCACACCTGCTCATAGGTCGGGTTAGGGCGTGCGCCGCCGGTGTAGCCGCTCTCTACCGACTCAACGCCGATCACATCTTTAAACACGGCTTCGGTGCACCAGAAACAGCCACCCGCGATCACTGCGTATTCGATTGCCATAATAAATTTACTCCTGTCAGGTCGAAAGAGTTGAATGGGGTCGCGGCAGACCGCTTTCAACTAGATCAGCATCTCCGGTTTAAAATCTTTGCTCATATCCAGCATCTTATCGCTCATCACGCTGAACCGGCCTTCGCCAGTGTAGTGCAGGGTGGCCGGATATTCCGGCTGCTCGGCGACGTGCGCTTTCACGATCTCAAAAATAAACAGGTTATAGTTGGGGACCATCGAGTCGTCATAGAGCTGACACTCAAAGCTGGCAAAGCATTCGGCGATCATCGGCGCGCCGACCACCTGAGCCGGTTCAGCGGTCAGGCCAAACGCCTCAAACTTATCAATGCTGTCGCCGTGGCTGTTACCAATCGCCACCACCTGGTCAATCAGCGCGGCCGAGGGAATATTCAGTACGCACTGGCCGCTGTTGCGGATTAACTCATGGCTGTGATTCATCCCGGCGATCATGCAGCCAACCAGCGACGGCGAGAACTCCAGCACCGTGTGCCAGCCGAGCGTCATAATGTCATGCTGATCTTTATACTGCGAACTGAGCAATAACACCGGACCGGGTTCAAGATATTTGCGCGCCTTACTGACCGGAAAGGCATATTTGTGCATGCGTGGGCTCATGGCAGGCCTCCTGAAACAGAATGGTGTTATTAAGTGTAGAGCACCACGCGAACGTGGCCCTCTTCTGCGCTTTCAGTGGGGAGAAATGGGGGAGTGCGGACGGACGGTAGCTGGAGAGAGGCGGCGGGGGGATATTTCAGCAGTCGCCTGCGGAGCTTAAGGTTTCCTTAATCTGCGAGGGCGATACTGCCTGCTCTGACTGAGGATAATGCCATGAAAACTGCTCCTGTTGCCGCAAACGCGGTTGCTCTCCGCCCCGTAAGTGAATATGCCGCCGTGCTGATTGCTGCCGCAACGGTGATCCTGTTCCTGGCCGCCTGGTTCAGCGCTTAAAACTTTACCACCGCCCGACAACCACTCTGGTCGCGGCGGTTCTCTAAAAAGAACTGAAACCGGTGGAGCTGGACGATGCGGCTGACGATGCTCAGCCCCAGTCCGATGCCGCCGTAGCGGCTATCCATGCGGATAAAGGCTTTACTCAACTCCCCGCGCTTACTCTCATCAATGCCCGGCCCCTGATCCTCTACCACCAGCATCGGGCGGGGAGCGGCGATCAGCTGCACGCTGATGGTGCTGTTATCCGGGCTGTAGCGATGAGCGTTCTCCACCAGATTGCGCAGCAGCATTTTCAGCAGCGTGACGTCGCCGCGCACAAACCACTCCTGCGGCAGATCCAGCGTCAGCGTCTGCTGGTGCTCTTCAAGCATCGCATTCAGCTCCGCTTCCATCGGTAAAATCACATCTTCAATCAGGGCGACGTTCTGGTAAGTCCCGGAGGTGAACGACTGTCCGGCCCGCGCCAGGTTCAGCAACTGCGAAACGCTGTGCGTCATATGGTCAAGCCGCTGCACCAGCGGCTGAACCGTGACGTCACTGTTACGTTCAATTAGCTCCAGATGCAGTCGTAATCCCGCCAGCGGCGTGCGTAACTCATGCGCCACATCGGCGGTAAAGAGTCGCTCACGCTCCAGGCTGGTGTTCAGGCGCGCCACCAGCTGGTTGATCGCCTGCGTCACCGCGTCGATCTCCTGCACCCGGCTGTGGCAGGTGATGGGATCGAGATTCTCTTCGCCGCGGCTTTCCAGCTCGGTCTGCAACTGATAAAGCGGCCGGGTGATCCACTTCACCGCCTGATAGCAGAGCAGCAGCGTCAGGGCAACCATCACCAGGCTCGGCACCGCCAGGCTGGCGACCGCTTCGTGCACCTCGCGCTCAACATGCCGATCCATATTGCGTTTTTGCAGCTGCGCTTCCACCAGAAACTGAATCTGTTCTTTGCTCTCGTGCCACAGCCAGACCACGCTGATCACCTGAAACACCAGTAAAATCAAGGCAATGGTCAGGATAAGCCGAAAGCGCATACTGCGGTGATCGAAACCTCGTATCATGTCGCCTCTCGAATGACATCCTGCGTGACCAGCGCATAGCCAAATCCGCGTACGGTGCGGATAGCGCTTTTGCCAATTTTGTCGCGCAGGTTATGAATGTGCACCTCCAGTGTATTGGTGGAGGGCTCGGTTTCCCAGTTGTAGATGTCCTGATAGAGGATTTCGCGGTGCACCGGATTCCCGGCTTTCAGCATCAGTCGGGAGAGAATGGCGAACTCTTTCGGCGTCAGATCCAGCAGCGTCTCATTAAGGGTGATCTGGCGATGCGTCATATCCAGCGCCAGAGCGCCCACTCTTAACTGGCTGTCACCCTGATTGACGTGGCGGCGGATCAGTGCGCGGATGCGGGCCAGCAGCTCATCCAGTGAGAAGGGCTTGATCAGATAGTCGTCGGCCCCGGCGTCAAGCCCGGCGATACGCTCGCTGATGGTGTCGCGCGCGGTGAGGATCAGCACCGGCGTCATCTTCTTCTGCCGGCGCATCCGCAGCAGGAAGTGCAGACCATCTTCGTCCGGCAGCCCCAGGTCCAGCACCACCAGACTGTAGAGGCCGCTGGCAAAATGCGCTTCAGCGTCCCGGACGCGCGTCACGCCATCGCAGACATAGCCTTCACCTTCCAGCGCCAGTATCAGCCCCTGCAACAGCAGGGCGTCATCTTCAACAATCAATATCTTCATTTTGGTTGGCTCCGACACGACGTCAAAATATCATCCGCGGGTACATATTCGTGGGTTGCGGTGCCGGTTAATCCCAGCATGGTGGAAAACAGATTATCCTGTGAGAAATCGTCTGTCGCCGCCAGTTTATTCAGGCAACGACGATCGATGGCATAGCGCTGCTGATAATCGTCAGAGAGCCAGATCAGCATCGGCACATGCGTCTGGGTCGCCGGGGCGATGGCGTAGGGCAGGCCATGCAGATAAGCGCCATTCTCACCCAGCGACTCGCCGTGATCGGAAAGATAGACCAGGCTGGTGGCAAAGCGATCCTGATGAGCACGTAACACCCCAATCGCCTTATCCACGATGCGGTCAACATTCAGCAGCGTGTTGTCGTAGGTGTTAATCAGCTGCTGCTGTGAACAATCCTGAATCTGATTGGTGTCACAGGTCGGCACAAACTGACGCTGCGCGGGTGGGTAGCGATGGCTGTAAGTGGGACCGTGGCTGCCAATGGTGTGCAGCACTATCACCGCGTTGCCCTTTAACTGATCGATATACGCATCCAGCCCGTGGAACAGCACGTCATCATAGCACTCGCCATTAATACACATGCCGGGCAGATTGAGGCTGGTCATATCCTGATGGGGCACCCGATCGCAGGCCCCCTTACAGCCGCCATCATTCTCATTCCACAGCACGCTGATGCCGGCGCGCTGAATAATATCGAGCAGACCCTCCTGATGCGCGGCCAGCACATCATCATAATGGGCGCGCGGCATATTGGAGAACATACAGGGCACCGACACCGCTGTGGCTGTGCCGCACGAGGTGGTGTGCGGGAAATAGATCACATCATCTTTCGCCAGCAGCGGATTGGTCAGACGTCCATAACCGCCCAGTGAGAAATTCTGCGCGCGTGAGGTTTCACCCACCACCAGAATGGTCAGATTGGGTTTGCCGCCGTTCAGGCGATTGGGCAGCTGATGCGCATCTTCGCCAATGCGCACCAGCGGCACATTCTGCAACTGCTGATGCTTATACCAGGAGAGCGTCGCCGCGATGCTGTTCGACGGACTCAGCGCTTTAACCAGTTCACGGTTGTTGCGGAACAGTGAGGCGTAATCCTTATAAAACAGCAGGGCGACCAGCAGGATCAGCGCCGCCGAGAGCAGCACACTGAGCAGCCGCATAAAGACGCCGCGCCACTGCTGCTTTTTCAGCCGTGGCCAGAAGGCCAGCAGCGCCATCAGGACGCCCGAGGTGAGCAGGGTAAACAGCAGCTGCGGGGTGATCAGGGCAAAGGACTCCGACGCCGTGGTATCCATCATGTTGGTGATCATCGAGCGATCGACCACGATGTTATAGGTCTGGATAAAGAACTGCGCCGAGGCGGAGAGCAGAATAAACAGGGCGATCAGCAGCCGGTCAAGCCAGAAAAATGAGGCCAGGGTGATAACGATGTTAATCACGCTGAAGGCAACCAGCGGCATCGACAAAAATACCAGCGTGGAGCGCAGCGTGGTGAGTGGCATGATCGCCAGTACCTGCCGGTAATAGGCCAGATTAAGAAAAACCGCGATATAAAGGGCAGCCAGGATCAGCAGAGTCAGGCGGCTTATCAGGGGCCGCTTCAATGAAAACGCCATGCAGAAAAGTCCGAAACAGTGGAAATGTGCAGAGAGTGCACCTCTAATATTAGGAATACCTTAAGCCTCTTAAGGTTGCCGGTTTAAATCTTTGCCGCCAGGCTTCCGGCTCTCTGCTCCAGTCTGACGTGGCCCGCCATTCCACTCTCCGCAGCGGCTGCCGGGCGCGGGTAGCGCAGGCTGAAGCGTGCTTTTCTGCTTACTTAACCGCAGCGGCTGGCATGAAACATGCATCTTTCTGGCATAACCCCTATTTACGACTACACTTACTGTGAAGATGTTCTCAGTTAGCCAGTATTGTCAGCAACGAGCTTGTAAGTTTGAGGAGAGTGACCTATTCAATCACCGCGTTTTGCCCCTCAATCACCGCGTTATCAGAATTTCCCGCTTGCTGACCCCACTGCGTCAGGACATCCTTGTGTTAACACCCTGTTTTAAACTTACATTTCGATTTTCAGGAGAAGTAACGTGACCCAAGCGGCAGACACCTTTGCCAGGTTCCCGACATTAAGCAGCGGGCAGCAGTACGCCTTCTTTTTTGATGTCGATGGCACGCTGGCAGCGATTCAGTCCCGTCCCGAAGCGGTATTTATTCCTGAGCAGGTTATCGCCCAACTGCAACAACTCGCCGCACTCTCGCAGGGCGCACTCGCCCTGGTCTCCGGCAGACCGATTGAACAGCTTGATGCGCTCGCCGCACCTCTGCATGGCCCCGCCGCAGGGGTGCATGGTGCGGAGCGCCGTCTCGCCGACGGCACGATCCAGCGCATCAGCCTGCCGGATGAGGTTGAACAGGCGCTCAGGACCGAACTGCAAGAGGCGATGGCGTTATGGCCAGGCACCCAGCTGGAAGTCAAAGGTATGGCCTTTGCACTCCACTACCGTCAGGCGATGCAGCACGAACAGGATGTGCTGCGGCTGGCGGAGCAATCGGTGAAGCGTTTTCCTGGCCTGGCGCTTCAGCCCGGCAAGTGTGTGGTGGAGATTAAACCCACCGGCATCGATAAGGGCGCAGCGATCAACGATTTTATGCAACAGGCCCCCTTTGCCGGACGCGTGCCGGTCTTCATCGGCGACGATCTGACCGATGAGAAGGGCTTTGATGCCGTCAACGCCTTTCAGGGCGTCTCGGTTAAGGTCGGGGAAGGCTCCAGTCAGGCCCATTATCGGCTTGATGATGTCGATGCGGTTTACGGCTGGCTGGAAAAAACATTATTACTATTAGAGCAAGACAACGTCGGTAAGGAGTTTAGGTTATGAGTCGTTTAGTGGTTGTATCTAACCGTGTTGCCATGCCAGATGGCTCTAAAACCAGCGCGGGCGGCCTGGCCGTCGGCATTCTGGATGCGCTGAAAACCACCGGTGGAATGTGGTTTGGCTGGAACGGTGAAATCAGCGAGTACACAGGCGAAGAGGTAGAGGACCTTAAGGTTCAGGAGCATGAAGGGATTGAATATGCCTCATTCCCGCTGAGCCAGAACGATTACGATCTCTATTATTGCCAGTTTTCTAATACCGTAATCTGGCCCGCGTTCCATTATCGTCTTGACCTGGTGCAGTTCCAGCGTGAAGCCTGGGAAGGGTACTGCGAAGTGAACGACGCGGTGGCGCAGCGTTTAAAGCCGCTGATCAAACCTGATGATATTGTCTGGATCCACGATTATCACTTCCTGCCTTTTGCCGCCGCGCTGCGCCGTGCGGGCATTAATAACCGCATCGGTTTCTTCCTGCATATTCCGTTCCCGACCCCGGAAATATTTAACGCGCTGCCGCCGCATAAAGAATTGCTGGAAATGCTGTGTGAATATGACCTGCTCGGTTTCCAGACCGAATCGGACCGGGTGGCGTTTCTCGACAGCGTCAGCCAGCTGACCCAGTTGCAGAATAAGGGCGATAAAAAACATCGTGCCTTTGGCAATACCTTTATGACCGAGGTTTATCCCATCGGGATTGAGCCAGACAGTATTAAAGAGATGGCCGAAGGACCGCTGCCGCCAAAAATGGCCGCGATGAAAAAAGAGCTGGGCGATGCGCGCAATATTATTGCCTGTGAACGTCTCGACTATTCAAAAGGGTTGCCGGAGCGTTTTCTCGCTTATGAAGCGCTGCTGGAAAACTTCCCGCAGCATCGCGGGAAGATTCGCTACTCCCAGATTGCGCCCACCTCGCGTGGCGATGTGCAGGCGTATCAGGATATTCGTCATCAACTGGAAACCGAAGCGGGGCGCATTAACGGCAAGTACGGCACGCTGGGCTGGACGCCGCTCTACTACCTCAACCAGCACTTTGACCGTCGCCTGCTGATGAAGATCTTCCGTCTGACAGACGTCGGGCTGGTCACGCCACTGCGTGACGGTATGAACCTGGTGGCGAAAGAGTATGTCGCCGCGCAGGACCCGGACGATCCGGGCGTACTGGTACTATCGCGCTTTGCCGGCGCAGCCAACGAGCTGACCTCCGCGCTGATTGTGAACCCGTATGACCGTGACGAAGTGGCCGCCGCGCTGGATAAAGCGATTACCATGCCGCGTACCGAAAGGATTTCACGCTACAACGATATGATGGCAGTACTGCGTAAAAACGATATTACCGCCTGGCGTGAAAATTTCCTGAAAGATCTGGAGCGCATTGCCCCGCGCAGCGCTGATCACGGCACCGTCAATAAAGTGGCGACCTTCCCGAAACTCGCCTGACCGCTGTGAACATGGCAGCGATACCCTGGTGGTATCGTTGCCATTTTTTCGTCCCACTTCTCTCCCTATCAGACTTTTCTCACTTAACCTCCTGATCTTAAGGTTTATCTCAGCTAAAGCACTTTGTGCAGTCAGCTGCTGCGAAGATGGCCCAAAAAATGCTAACTGGTGCAAAAAGCCACAAAAACCGGCGTCAGGCCGCATTCTGCCGCTTTCTTTAGCTATTTTGGCTCAAGTTTTTTTATTCAATGCCGATAGTCATAGTGCCGGGCTCTGTTTAAGCTGCCATTCATTCGGATTGCTTATGTAACCCATTGTTACATCTGGTGTCGTGCTCCAGACACCCCCTGTAAGCTGTTAACGTTTTGTTGTCAGAAAGCCCGGATACAGCAGGGTCATCCTTAACACTTTCATTACTTACCCTCTGCGATACTCCCGCTAAGTAACTAATTTAGCAGTAAATACCTCCGCCTCTTCTCAGCATAATATGCTGTACGCTCAGGATTCGATGGTTCTAAATAGGGTGCTAAAACAATTAACACCTAATATCCATTCTGGAATGCTCAAAGCGTCGATTAGCGCACCTTTTACCCCCTATTAAATCTCTCTGAGGACAAATTCGACTTAAAATCCGCTTTTTTTGCTCAAAAATTGACCATGCAATAAGCAATGGTGAAGGGTTGCTGAAGAAATTTGCCTTAAAAGTGTGACCTGCGTCACACTTTATCTAAAATTTCATGCCGCTGTCGTTGTATGTAGAAATCAGACGATATAGATTTGCCTTGTTTTCGGAATAGTCCTAAAAGATGTAAGAAGATGTCACGGAAGATGGTCAGAACTCGAAAATAGAATGGCCTGGATTTTCGACCTTCGGTGGGTCTGAATCCCACACAAAAGCAGAAGGCGAAAAACAGTGGCATTAAGGTTAAATGAATTATTTTTTTGCCATCTTTAGATTTACAAAACAGCAGCTCGAACCGCAGATAATCATCTGCGATAAAGTTACGTCGCATCTCTCAGGATGGAAAAATGGGCACATCTGAAGTACTAAAACATATTTACGATCTCAATTTGTCATATTTGTTGCTTGCGCAGCGATTAATTAACCAGGATAAAGCGTCTGCAATGTTTCGCCTTGGAATCGACGAAAAGATGGCGAATGCATTATCTGAATTAACCCTGCCAGAAATGGTGAAAATGGCCGAGACGAATCAGTTAGTCTGCCAGTTTCGTTTTACCGATAGCGGCACAATTAATCGCCTGACGCAGGAATCACGTGTGGATGATTTACAGCAAATTCACACCGGCATTTTATTATCCAGCCGTTTACTGCGTAATGCGTCGAAAGATGACGTACCTGCTAAAAAGAGGGCGATGTGATGAGCGAGAAAAGTATTGTTCAGGAAGCGCGTGATATTCAGCTCGCGATGGAGCTGATCACATTGGGCGCGCGTTTACAGATGTTAGAGAGTGAAACTCAGCTGAGCCGTGGCCGCCTGATTAAGCTCTATAAAGAGCTGCGTGGCAGCCCGCCACCCAAAGGCATGCTGCCATTCTCCACCGACTGGTTCATGACCTGGGAACAGAATATTCATGCGTCGATGTTCTGTAACGCCTGGAAATTTTTACTGAAAACCGGGCTGTGCAGCGGCGTCGATGCGGTGATCAAAGCTTACCGGTTATATCTCGAACAGTGTCCGCAATCGGACGAGGGCCCGCTGTTGGCGCTGACCCGCGCCTGGACCCTGGTCCGATTCGTTGAAAGCGGCATGCTGGAGCTGGCGGATTGCAAAAGTTGTCATGGCAGCTTTATTAATCATGCACATCAGCCGGCGGGCAGCTTCACCTGTAGCCTGTGCCAGCCGCCATCACGTGCCGTAAAAAGACGTAAACTTTCTGCGGAATCTGCCGATATGTTTCCACAACTGCTGGATGAACAGGTTAAACACGCCGTTTAAGTTTGTTCGCACTGTGGAAGCCATCCAGCAGCGGTTAATACCGCTGCTTTTTTTTGCTTCCGGTTAGGAATAACACCTGCGGCTCTCTGGCTTAACTTCCACCAACACGTTACGGACGTAAGGATTTTTTGTGCTGATAATTATAGGTTACCTGGTTGTTTTAGGCTCCGTGTTGGGCGGATATGCACTGGTGGGTGGCCATCTGGGGGCACTTTATCAGCCAGCCGAATTATTAATGATCGGCGGCGCTGGTGCCGGTGCTTTTTTAGTCGGTAATAATGGCAAGTCGATTAAAAAAACGCTGAAAGCTCTGCCTTTGCTATTTCGTGGCTCAAAGTATAACAAAGCGGTTTATATGGATTTAATGGCGCTGCTTTATCGCCTGATGGCGAAGTCGCGTCAGCAGGGGATGCTGTCGCTGGAACGCGATATTGAAGATCCGAGCCAGAGTGAAATTTTTGCTAATTATCCCCGCATTCTTGCCGATAAACAGTTAGTGGATTTTATTACCGATTATTTGCGTCTGATGGTCAGCGGCAACATGAACGCCTTTGAGATTGAAGCGTTGATGGATGAAGAAATTGAGACCTATGAACATGAGTGTGACGTACCCGCGCAAAGTATCGCGGCGGTAGGGGATGGATTACCGGCATTCGGTATCGTCGCCGCGGTCATGGGGGTGGTGCATGCGCTGGCCTCAGCCGACCGACCCGCCGCAGAGCTGGGCGCGCTGGTGGCACACGCGATGGTGGGAACCTTCCTGGGCATTTTGCTGGCCTACGGATTTATCTCTCCGCTCTCTTCGGTGCTGCGCCAGAAGTGTGCGGAAACCACCAAGATGATGCAGTGCATCAAGGTGACGTTGCTGTCGAGCCTTAACGGTTACGCGCCGCAGATTGCGGTGGAATTTGGTCGCAAGACGCTTTACTCCGCCGAGCGTCCATCGTTCAGCGAACTGGAAGAGCATGTACGCAACGCCAAAAACCCGGCTAAACAGACTTCGGAAGAGACCTCATGAAGCACGGCAATCGCCCAATTGTGCTGATCAAAAAGCGCAGACATAAAGGCCATGGAGGCAGCCACGGGTCGTGGAAGATTGCCTACGCCGACTTTATGACGGCGATGATGGCCTTTTTTATGGTGATGTGGCTGCTGTCGATCGCCAACCCGCAGGAGCTGGTTCAGATTGCGGACTACTTTAAAACGCCGCTGAAAGTGGCGATTACCGGCGGGCAGCGCAGCAGTGACAGTACCAGCCCAATCCCTGGCGGCGGTGACGATCCGACCAAGAAAATTGGTGAAGTGAAAAAAGCGGTCGATATGGATGCCCAGAAGCGCCAGCTGGATGAGATCCGCCTTAACCGGCTGCGTGAAAAGCTCGACCAGCTGATAGAAGCCGATCCGCGCCTGAAAGCGCTGCGTCCGCATCTGATCATTAACATGGTGCAGGAGGGACTGCGGATTCAGATTATCGACAGCCAGAATCGCCCGATGTTTAAGACCGGTCGTGCCGAGGTGGAGCCCTATATGCGCGATATTCTGCGCGCCATCGCGCCGATCCTGAATGATATTCCGAACCGTTTAAGCCTGGCTGGCCATACCGATGATTTTCAGTACGCCAGCGGGGATAAAGGCTACAGCAACTGGGAGCTCTCGGCCGACCGCGCTAACGCTTCGCGCCGGGAACTGGTGATGGGTGGCCTCGACAGCGGCAAAGTTTTGCGGGTGTTAGGCATGGCCGACACCATGCGCCTGAAAAATCGCGGCGGGAATGATGCGGTCAACCGTCGCATCAGCCTGCTGGTGTTGAACCACGACACCGAAGCGGCAATAGAAAAAGAGAACGCAGAAAGTGATGCCGTCCAGATCAGCGATCCGGCGGCCATTGAACAGATTACCGCGCCTGCACCACCAGGCAGCGCGGTGAATACAGCAGCCCCCTCACAGCCGAGGTGATTCCCGTGAGTATGGACATCAGCGATTTTTACCAGACGTTTTTTGATGAAGCCGATGAGCTATTAGCGGATATGGAACAACACCTGCTGGGACTCGACCCGCAGGAGCCAGATTCGGAACAGCTCAACGCCATCTTCCGTGCCGCTCACTCTATTAAGGGAGGCGCCGGAACCTTTGGTTTTACGGTATTACAGGAAACCACTCACATCCTGGAAAACATTCTGGATGGTGCTCGTCGCGGCGAGATGCAGCTCAGCACCGACATCATCAACCTGTTTTTGGAAACCAAAGATATTATGCAGGAACAGCTCGATGCTTATAAAACCGCGCAGGAGCCTAACGCGGAGAGCTTCAAATATATCTGTGAAGCACTGCGCCAGCTGGCGTTAGAGGCCAAAGGTCTGCCGGTTGAACTGCCGGTCAGTGTCGTCGCTGCCAGCCCGGAACCTGCCGCTGATGCCGGCAGTGAAGGTCTGCGGGTACAACTGATCGATCTCAAAGAGAAAGAGGTCGATCTGATGCTGGAGGAGATGAGCAATCTCGGCACCCTGACCAACGTGCAGAAGGGCAGCAACACGCTGGATGTCTGCATTGAGGGCGTCGGTAAAGATGACATCGTGGCGGTGCTCTGCTTCGTGATTGATGAAGCGCAGATCCGCTTCCCGGGTGCGGCTGACGCGCCAGCGGCCCCGGCTGCTGTCGTGGCCGCGCCGGTGGTGGAAGAGGTTCACAGCGCCAGCGTCACTGAACTGCCGGTGGCCGCGGTCAAGCGTGAAAGCAAACGCGCCGCCGCGCCAGCCAAGTCGAGCGAATCCACCAGTATCCGCGTGGCGGTCGAGAAGGTCGATCAGCTGATTAACCTGGTCGGTGAGCTGGTGATCACCCAGTCGATGCTGGCACAGCGTTCCGGTGAACTCGATCCGGTGGCGCACGGCGACCTGCTGAACAGCATGGGTCAGCTGGAGCGTAACGCCCGCGATCTTCAGGAATCGGTGATGTCGATTCGTATGATGCCGATGGAATATGTCTTCAGCCGCTTCCCGCGTCTGGTGCGTGACCTGGCGAGCAAGCTTGGCAAAGAGGTCGAACTGACGCTGCTCGGCAGCTCCACCGAACTCGATAAGAGCCTGATTGAGCGCATCATCGATCCCCTGACGCACCTGGTGCGTAACAGCCTGGACCACGGCATCGAAACCCCGGAGAAGCGTCTGGCGACCGGTAAAGTGGCGACCGGTAATCTGACCCTCTCGGCGGAACATCAGGGCGGCAACATCTGTATCGAAGTCTCTGATGATGGTGCCGGTCTGAACCGTGAACGTATTCTGGCGAAAGCGCTCTCATCGGGCCTGCCGGTTCACGAGAACATGAGCGATGAAGAGGTCGGCATGCTGATCTTCGCACCGGGCTTCTCTACCGCGGAGCAGGTGACGGATGTTTCAGGGCGCGGCGTCGGTATGGACGTGGTGAAACGAAACATTCAGGAGATGGGCGGTCACGTCGAAATCGCCTCGAAGCAGGGCAAAGGCACCACCATTCGCATCCTGCTGCCACTGACGCTGGCGATCCTCGACGGCATGTCGGTTCGCGTGGCGGACGAAGTCTTTATTCTGCCGCTGAATGCGGTAATGGAATCGCTGCAACCGCGCGCCGAAGAGCTGAAACCACTGGCCGGAGGCGAGTGCGTGCTCGAAGTGCGTGGCGAATATCTGCCGCTGGTGGAGCTGTGGAACGTCTTTGATGTGCAGGGCGCGAAAACTGAAGCGACACAAGGCATCGTCGTGATCCTGCAAAGCGCGGGCAAGCGCTACGCGCTGCTGGTCGATCAGCTGATTGGTCAGCATCAGGTGGTAGTGAAGAACCTGGAGAGTAACTATCGCAAAGTGCCGGGCATCTCCGCTGCCACTATTCTTGGCGATGGTAGCGTAGCGCTGATCGTTGATGTTTCAGCGCTGCAATCACTTAACCGTGAAAAACGTGTGGCCGGCGCTGCCGCCTGATTGATAACTAAGGGTAAATAACATGAATGGAATGGCAACCGTGACAAAAATCGCTGGTGAAACCGTGGGTCAGGAGTTCCTGGTCTTCACGCTGGGCGACGAAGAGTACGGCATCGATATTCTCAAAGTTCAGGAAATTCGCGGTTACGATCAGGTAACCCGTATCGCGAACACGCCTGAATTTATCCGCGGCGTGACCAACCTGCGCGGTGTGATCGTGCCGATTATCGACCTGCGGGTGAAGTTTGCCCAGCCGGATGTCGAGTATAACGACAACACCGTGGTCATCGTGCTCAACCTGGAGCATCGCGTGGTCGGTATCGTGGTGGATGGCGTCTCTGACGTGCTGTCGCTGACCCAGGATCAGATCCGTCCTTCACCGGAGTTCGCGGTGACCATGTCAACCGAGTACCTGACCGGTCTGGGTGCGCTGGGTGAGCGTATGCTGATCCTGGTGGACATTGAGAAGCTGCTGAGCAGCGATGAGATGGCGCTGGTCGACAACCTGCGTACTGCCTGATAAGACCATCACGGGCGGGTATCGCACCGGCCCGTGATGATTCATAACGTCATAATTCCTTTTATTTCAAAGAATAATAATAAGCCAGCCCTAATTTTCTGCATTCATCTGCCGATATGCTTTTGGTCACTTTTAAACACCTACTTTTTTCAGGGTTAATTATGTTAACGAAAATCCGTGTTGTTACCAGCCTGCTGCTGGTGTTGCTGGCATTTGGGCTGTTACAGGCTATCTCCGGTTCTGTTTTCTACACCGCATTAAGCCATGATAAACAGAGTTTTACCGTGTCCCAGCTGGCCACGCAAAATACCCAGGCGCTGAATGACGCCTATATGAATCTCAACCAGAGTCGCGTGCTGCTGACCCGCATTCAGCTGCGGCTCGCCACCAGCAAAATCGAGGGGAAACCGGCCGATGTCGCCCTGCTGTTTGAAGAGAGCCAGGGCTTCCAGCAGGCGGCGGCGCAGTTTTATCAGCTGTTCCAGCAGACACCTGACACCCCCGGACTGGATAAAAACCTGAACGCCCGGCTGGAACAGCTGTTTGATGCCTACGCGGCGGCGCTGCGCGATCTGCAAACGGCGTTACGGGCAAACGACATGGTGGCTGCCGGTAATGCGCCGGTCGCCCCCAGCCAGAGTGCGTTTCTCAAGGTGTATAAAGAGTGGCGCGCCGATCAGAATCACCTCAGCGATCTGGGCGTGGAAGAGAACAACACCGCCTACCACCGGATGATGTGGATTCTGGGCGTGATCATGCTGGTGGCAGTCACCCTGATGGTGCTCTGCTGGTTTGGTCTGCGCAAAATCCTGATCACGCCGCTGAACAGCAACATTCGTCAGATTCAGTATATCGCCGAGGGGGATTTGACCCAGACGATTGAAGTCGAAGGGCGCAGCGAGATGAGCCAGCTGGCTGCCAGCCTGCGCGATATGCAGCACTCTCTGGTGCGTACCGTGACCAACGTGCGGGAAGGGTCCGATGCGATCTTTACCGGCGCCAGTGAGATCGCGGCCGGAAACAACGATCTCTCGGCCCGTACCGAAGAGCAGGCGGCGTCGCTGGAGCAGACCGCCGCCAGCATGGAGCAACTGACCGCCACGGTGAAACAGAACGCCGAAAACGCGCGTCAGGCTTCGAAGCTGGCCCTGAGCGCCTCAGAAACCGCGCAGAAGGGCGGTAACGTGGTCGATGGTGTGGTGAAAACCATGAGCGATATTGCCACCAGTTCGAAGAAAATTGCCGACATTACCAGCGTGATCGACGGCATCGCCTTCCAGACCAATATCCTGGCGCTGAACGCCGCGGTGGAGGCGGCGCGGGCTGGCGAACAGGGTCGCGGTTTTGCGGTGGTAGCCGGAGAAGTGCGCAATCTGGCGCAGCGCAGCGCCCAGGCGGCGAAAGAGATCAAAGGGCTGATTGACGACTCCGTCAGCCGGGTCAATACCGGTACGGAACTGGTCGGCACCGCGGGTGAAACCATGGGCGACATCGTCAGCGCGGTAACGCGCGTCACCGATATTATGGGCGAGATCGCCTCTGCCTCTGATGAGCAGAGTCGCGGTATTGACCAGGTGGGTCTGGCCGTGACCGAGATGGACCGCGTCACCCAGCAGAACGCCTCGCTGGTGGAAGAGTCCGCCGCCGCGGCCGCCTCGCTGGAGGATCAGGCCAGCCGGTTAAGCCAGGCGGTGTCGGTGTTTAAGATCGCCCGCACCGCAGAGACACAGGCGCTGACCCGACACCTGCCAATCGCCGCCCCGGCCACGCCACAGCCGGCGCGCAAAGCGCTGACCGCCCCGGTCAGCGATACGCACTGGGAAACCTTCTGATCCACGCTGCGCATCCTGCGGGATGCGCAGCGCTTTCTGCCTCCCGCATTATCCTGCCTTAGGTCAGACGCCACGCTCTGGCTGAATATAAATAGTTACAAAAGCCCGCTAACGACAGAAAGCGCCGAAAAGCGTTAACTAATCTGGCAACGCCGCCGATATAGCCGCTGCACCTTAATCAACCTGCAGGGAACATGATGTTAAAAAAAATAAAAGTGGTGACCAGTTTAATCGCGGTACTGGTTATTTTTGGCGCGCTCCAGTTGCTGTCAGGCAGCCTGTTCTGGTCGGCGCTGAATAAAGATAAAACCGCCTTTGCGCTGTCGCAAATCTCTAATCGCAACGTAACCGAGATGACCGACGCCTATATCGCCCTGAATAACAGCCGCACCACCCTGAACCGCGCCATGCTGCGACTTCAGACCAGCATGGCCTCACAGATGAATGGCGGCCAGCTTGATGATCTGATGAAAAAAGCGGAGACCCAGTTAGCCGAAGCGGACCGTCACTTTAAGATCTATTACCATCTGCCGACCACGCCGGGTCTGGAAGAGGCGCTGAGCGATCGGCTGGAAGAGGATTACGGCCACTACGAGAACGGCCTGAAGGCGATGGTTAAAAGCCTCCAGGCGCGCGACCTTGAAGGGATGTTTAAGCAGAACATTGAACAGAAACAGGTAGCGATGCAGGGCAGCTATGACACGTGGCGCACCCGCCAGACCGCGCTTTCCGATCAGGGCATGGAGCAGAATCAGAAAGCCTTTACCCAGATGATGTGGCTGCTGGGTATCGTCGCCGCGACCGTCTTCGCGGTGATCCTTATTTGCTGGTTCGGGCTGCGTCAGGTACTGATCCGGCCGTTGCAGCAGCTGCTGATGCAGATCCGCGCTATCGCCTCGGGTGACTTAACCCAGCCGATTGAGGTTGAAGGGCGTAACGAGATGAGCCAGCTGGCGGCAGGCATTCAGGAGATGCAGCAGTCGCTGGTGATGACCGTGGGCAACGTGCGTGACGGTTCAGACGCCATCTTCACCGGTGCGAGCGAAATCGCCGCCGGTAATAACGATCTCTCCGCCCGGACTGAAGAGCAGGCCGCGTCGCTGGAGCAGACCGCCGCCAGCATGGAGCAGCTGACCGCGACGGTGAAGCAGAATGCCGACAATGCGCGTCAGGCGTCACAGCTGGCGCTGACCGCCTCCGAAACCGCACAGCAGGGCGGTAAAGTGGTGGATGGCGTGGTCAGCACCATGAAAGAGATCGCTGGTAGTTCGAAGAAGATTGCCGACATCATCAGCGTGATCGACGGCATTGCTTTCCAGACCAATATCCTGGCGCTCAACGCCGCGGTGGAAGCGGCGCGTGCCGGTGAGCAGGGTCGCGGTTTCGCGGTGGTGGCCGGAGAAGTGCGCAATCTGGCCCAGCGCAGCGCCCAGGCGGCGAAAGAGATCAAAGGTCTGATTGAGGACTCCGTCTCCCGCGTCAACAGCGGCTCCTTGCAGGTCGAGAGCGCCGGCAGCACCATGAACGAGATCGTCGGCGCAGTCACCCGCGTAACCGATATTATGGGCGAGATCGCCTCGGCTTCTGATGAACAGAGCCGCGGGATTGAGCAGGTGGGTCAGGCGGTGACCGAGATGGACCGCGTCACCCAGCAGAACGCCTCGCTGGTGGAGGAGTCCGCCGCCGCAGCCGCCGCGCTGGAGCAGCAGGCCAGCACGCTGACCCAGGCCGTTGCCGTTTTCAAAATTTCCCGCGCCTGATTTTTCCCTTCTTCCCATGGCGGCGGCCGAAAGCCACCGCCATGCATAAAGTTCCCCCTCTCAGCGCCGATAAACAGAAGCGAATCGCCAACCAATGAGGTCTTTATGTTTAGTCGAGTACGAGTTGTTTCCGGCTTGCTGTGCGTGCTGGTGCTGTTTGCCTTACTACAGCTGTTTTCCGGGGGAATGTTTTTTAACACCGTCAGTTCAGATAAAGAGAATTTTGCTTACAACCAGCGGCTGAATACCTTGCAACAGGCGATGGGCACCTCATGGGTTTCGCTGGTTCAGGCGCGTAACACCCTTAACCGCGCCGGTATTCGCTATTTGCAGGATGCTCAGATGGCGGGATCGGGCGCCAGTGTGAAAGATCTGGTGGCGCTGGCGGGCGAGGAGCTGAAGCAGGCGGAAGTGAACTATGAGAAGTTCAACGCCAACCTGTCGGAGCAGGGCAAAACCGCAGAGAACGTGCTGGCGTTACAGGCGAACTATAAGGCCTATCACGATGCACTGGCGGAGCTGATGGTTTTCTTCTCCACCGGCAACTTCAAAGGATTTGTCGATCAGCCGACCCAGAGTTATCAGGATAAGTTCCAGCAGGATTATGACGCCTGGCTGGAAGCCAACCAGCGGCTGGCGCAGCAGGGCGTGGATGCCAATCAGCAGGCTTACACCCGCTCCCTGACCATCGTGATCGCGACTCTCGCGGTGACGCTGCTGATGATTATCCTGGTGTGGAACCTGATGCGTTCGGTGTTGATCCGGCCGCTGCGTCAGAGCATTGAGCATATTCAGCACATTGCACGCGGCGATCTGACACAGCCTATCGACGTGTCGGTGCGCAATGAAATTGGTGAGTTGCTCACCTCACTGCAACACATGCAGCAGGAGCTGGTGCGCACCGTGCGTACCGTGCGCGACGGTTCAGACGCTATCTACACCGGCGCCAGTGAGATCTCCATCGGGAATAACGACCTCTCATCCCGTACCGAGCAGCAGGCGGCCTCGCTGGAGCAGACCGCCGCCAGCATGGAGCAACTGACCGCGACGGTGAAGCAGAACGCCGAGAACGCCCGTCAGGCGTCGAAGCTGGCGCTGACCGCCTCTGAAACCGCACAGCAGGGCGGCAAAGTGGTGGATGGCGTGGTCACCACCATGAAAGAGATCGCCGGCAGCTCGAAGAAGATTGCCGACATCACCAGCGTCATCGACGGCATCGCCTTCCAGACCAATATCCTGGCGCTCAACGCCGCGGTGGAAGCGGCGCGGGCCGGTGAGCAGGGTCGCGGTTTTGCGGTGGTAGCGGGCGAAGTGCGCAGTCTGGCACAGCGCAGCGCGCAGGCCGCCAAAGAGATCAAAGGTCTGATTGAAGATTCGGTTAGCCGGGTGAATACCGGCTCGGTGCTGGTTGAGAGCGCGGGCGACACCATGAGCAACATCGTCAGCGCGGTCACCCGCGTCACCGACATCATGGGTGAGATCGCCTCGGCGTCAGACGAACAGAGCCGTGGCATCGACCAGGTGGGCCTGGCCGTCACCGAGATGGATCGGGTAACGCAGCAGAACGCCTCACTGGTGGAGGAGTCGGCGGCAGCGGCTGCGGCGCTGGAAGATCAGGCCAGTCAGTTAAAACAGGCGGTCTCAGTGTTCAATATTGGTAAAGAATTTGTCGCCCAGGCCGTTAACAAGACAACGGCGACAAAAACTCTCCCGCTGGATGCGACACTAGCCGTGGGTCGTCAGGCTGCCGCACGCAGCGACGACAACTGGGAAACCTTTTAATCGCCTGGAAAGCCCGACCGGCATGACGCCGTCGGGCATCGCAGCAGCTCGTTAATGTATTCAGTTCGGACCAGGTGCAATGATGAAGAAATCGACGATATTAGATCAAAGTGAGACAACGACGTTGTTGTCACAAATGGTGCAGCGTTTACCGCTCTCCGATACGCATTTCCGTCGTATCAGCCAGCTGATCTATCAGCGTGCCGGTATCGTTCTGGCCGACCACAAGCGCGAGATGGTTTACAACCGTCTGGTGCGTCGTCTGCGCACGCTGAATATCGATGATTTTGGTCGTTACCTGGCGCTGCTGGAACAGGACCCGAACAGTGCGGAGTGGCAGGCGTTTATCAACGCCCTGACCACCAACCTGACGGCGTTTTTTCGCGAGGCACATCACTTTCCGATTCTGGCGGAACATGCGCGCAAGCGGCAGGGCAACTTCAGCGTCTGGAGCACCGCCGCCTCAACCGGTGAAGAACCTTACTCCATCGCGATGACGCTGGCTGAAACGCTGGGCACCGGACCGGGGAAATTCCATGTCCACGCCAGCGATATTGATACCCAGGTACTGGAAAAGGCGGTAGCGGGGGTTTATCGCCAGGAGGAGCTGCGCACGCTGTCACCGGCGCAACTGCAACGCTTCTTCCTGCGCGGCACCGGCCCGCACGCCGGTATGGTGAGGGTGCGTCCCGAGCTGGCCAGTATGGTCAGTTACGCGCAGCTCAACCTGCTGGCCAACGACTGGGCGCTGCCGGGGCAGTTTGACGCCATTTTCTGCCGCAATGTGATGATCTATTTCGATAAAGAGACGCAGGAGAAGATTCTGCGTCGGTTTGTTCCGCTGCTGAAGCCGGGCGGCATTCTGTTCGCCGGTCACTCGGAAAACTTCAGCCAGATCAGCAAAGAGTTCTGGCTGCGCGGGCAAACCGTCTATGGACTGACGAAGGAAAGATGATGAGCAAAATTACCGTGATGTGCGTGGATGATTCTGCGCTGATGCGGCAACTGATGACGGAAATCATCAACAGCCATCCTGATATGGAGATGGTCGCCACCGCGCCCGATCCGCTGGTCGCCCGTGACCTGATCAAACAGTTCAATCCACAGGTGCTGACGCTGGATGTGGAAATGCCGCGCATGGATGGCCTCGATTTCCTGGAAAAACTGATGCGTTTACGGCCGATGCCGGTGGTGATGGTCTCCTCGCTGACCGGAAAAGGCTCAGAAATTACCCTGCGGGCGCTGGAGCTGGGCGCGGTGGACTTCGTCACCAAACCTCAGCTCGGTATTCGTGAAGGGATGCTGGCTTACAGCCAGATGATTGGCGACAAAATCCGCGCCGCCGCCCGCGCCCGCCTGCACAACCGTGCGGCGATGCCGGCCCCGGTGGCGCTGAAGGCGGGTCCGCTGCTGAGTAGTGAGAAGCTGATTGCGATTGGCTCCTCCACCGGCGGCACCGAGGCGATTCGCCATGTGCTGCAACCGCTCCCGGCCACCAGCCCGGCGCTGCTGATTACTCAGCATATGCCGCCCGGTTTTACCCGCTCCTTTGCCGAGCGTCTCAACAAGCTGTGTCAGATCACGGTGAAAGAGGCGGAAGATGGTGAGCGCATTCTGCCGGGGCACGCCTATATCGCGCCGGGCGCGATGCACATGGAGCTGGGACGCAGCGGCGCTAACTATGTGGTGAAACTGAATGAAGGACCACCGGTTAACCGGCACAAACCCTCGGTGGATGTGCTGTTCAGGTCGGTGGCCGTCAATGCGGGACGAAATGCGGTGGGGGTGATCCTCACCGGAATGGGCAACGATGGCGCGGCCGGGATGCTGGAAATGCACCGGGCGGGTGCCTGGACTATCGCCCAGAACGAAGCCAGCTGTGTGGTATTTGGGATGCCGCGTGAGGCGATTGCCACCGGCGGCGTGAGCGAAGTCGTGGATTTAAGCAACATCAGCCAGCACATGCTGGCGAAAATTAGCGCCGGACAGGCATTGCGTATTTAACAGGCCCGTCCTGCCGGGCGAGACAACTCAGGAGTAGATATGGCTGATAAAAACATGCGCTTTTTGGTGGTAGACGACTTCAATACAATGCGTCGTATTGTGCGTAACCTGCTGAAAGAGCTGGGCTTCAATAACGTAGAAGAAGCAGAAGATGGGGTTGACGCGCTCGCTAAGCTGAAAGCCGGTGGTTTCGACTTCGTCATTTCCGACTGGAACATGCCAAACATGGATGGCCTGCAACTGTTGCAGACCATCCGGGCTGATGCTGCGATGAACAGCCTGCCGGTATTGATGGTTACGGCGGAAGCGAAGAAAGAGAACATTATCGCCGCTGCTCAGGCCGGTGCCAGCGGGTATGTGGTCAAGCCATTTACCGCGGCGACGCTGGAAGAGAAGCTGGGCAAAATTTTCGAAAAACTGGGCATGTAAGGAGATGTGATGAGCGACTTTCCGAAACCAACTATGGATGCCTCGGCACACGACATCATTGCTCGCATTGGCTCTCTGACGCGCATGCTGCGTGACAGTCTGCGCGAGCTGGGGCTGGACAAAGCCATTGCCGATGCGGCCGAAGCCATCCCCGATGCCCGCGATCGTCTGGATTATGTGGTGCAGATGACGGCCCAGGCGGCCGACCGTGCGTTGAACTGTGTTGAAGCGGCACAACCGCATCAGGATAAAATGGAAGCCGGGGCAACCCAGCTGAAAGGGCGTTGGGATCAGTGGTTTGAGAATCCCATTGAACTGGGCGATGCGCGGGAGTTGGTGACGGATACGCGCGAATTCCTCAGTGCCGTGCCTGAACATACCTCCTTTACCAACAAGCAGCTGCTTGAAATCATGATGGCGCAGGATTTCCAGGACCTCACCGGTCAGGTCATCAAGCGCATGATGGATGTGATTCAGGAGATTGAACGCCAGCTGCTGATGGTGCTGCTGGAGAACATGCCAGAAGTCAGCGCCGAGAAGCGTCAGGAGGGCGCCAGCCTGCTGAATGGTCCGCAGATCCACGCCGATGCACCGGGCGTGGTCGCCAACCAGGATCAGGTTGATGACCTGCTGGACAGCTTAGGGTTTTAACCCGGTTTCGTCAGCCGCCTGGCTGATGAAATGGCAGCAGAGGCTTAAAAATGGGACCACCAGCCGGTGGTCCCGTTCTGCATTCTCAAACTCATCCGCGAAAGAACGCCTGTTTTTCCCATCTTATCTGCCCTTTAACCCTCGCCAGATTTGGCATCCTATGCTCAGAATTCCTGCCAACCGAGGTTTGTCGTGGCTGAAGAGAGCGACGAGGACAAAACAGAATCGCCCACGGCGCACCGACTTGAAAAAGCGCGTGAAGAGGGGCAGATCCCCCGATCACGCGAGCTGACCTCGGTGCTGATGCTGCTGGCGGGCATTATGATCCTCTGGATAGGCGGCAACATTATGGCGCACCGGCTGGCCGCGATGGTCGCCACCGGCTTGCGCTTTGATCACGGCATGGTGAACGACGACAAGATGATCGTCGGCCATATCGGCAGTCTGATCACCCAGGCGCTGATGGCGCTGTTACCGCTGATGGGCGGGCTGGTGCTGGTCGCCATTGCCGCGCCCATGCTGCTCGGCGGGATCGTCTTCAGCGGTAAATCGATCAAATTCGACCTAAAAAAGCTGAGTCCGATGGCCGGGTTCAAGCGGATGTTCGCCGCCCAGGCCTGGACGGAGCTGTTCAAAGGCATTCTCAAGACCATTCTGGTGGGCGCGGTCGGCTGGTGGTACATCTGGAGCCACTGGCCCGAGATGCTGCGGCTGATCAGCGAGGCGCCGGTCACCGCGCTGATCCACGGCATGGAGATGATCGCCATCTGCTGTTCGCTGGTGATGCTCGGGCTGATCCCGATGGTCGGCTATGACGTCTTCTGGCAGCTCTACAGCCACTTCAAAAAGCTGAAGATGTCGATGCAGGAGATCCGCGACGAGCATAAGCAGCAGGAGGGCGACCCGCACGTGAAAGGGCGCATCCGTCAGCAGATGCGTGCCGCGGCCCGCCGCCGGATGATGGCCGATGTGCCGAAAGCGGATGTGATCGTCACCAACCCGACTCACTACTCGGTGGCGCTGCAATATAACGAGAAGAAGATGAGCGCACCGAAGGTGGTGGCGAAAGGGGCGGGTGAAATCGCCCTGAGAATTCGTGAACTGGGGGCGGAGCATCGTATTCCGGTTCTGGAGGCACCGCCGCTGGCGCGTGCGTTATACCGACACACGGAAATTGGTCAGCACATTCCCGGCGCGCTCTATGCCGCCGTGGCCGAAGTGCTGGCGTGGGTCTGGCAGTCGCGTCGCTGGAAGCGCGAAGGCGGCCTGATCCCAGCCAAACCGAAAAACCTGCCGGTCCCGGCAGAGATGGACTTTGCAGGAGAGAGCAAAAACGATGGCTAACAACCTGGCCGCAAAACTACGTTTACCGGGCAACTTTAAAGATATGCAGTGGCAGGTGCTGGCCGGTCCGGTCCTGATCCTGCTGATCCTGTCGATGATGGTGCTGCCGTTGCCGCCGTTCATCCTCGATCTGCTGTTTACCTTCAATATTGCGCTGTCGATCATGGTGCTGCTGGTGGCGATGTTCACCCAGCGCACCCTGGAGTTTGCGGCATTCCCGACCATTCTGCTGTTCTCGACGCTGCTGCGTCTGGCGCTGAACGTCGCCTCAACCCGTATCATCCTGATGGAAGGCCATACCGGTGCGGCCGCGGCGGGGCAGGTGGTTGAAGCCTTCGGCCACTTCCTGGTGGGCGGTAACTTCGCCATCGGTATCGTGGTGTTTATCATCCTGGTGATCATCAACTTTATGGTCATCACCAAGGGTGCTGGCCGTATCGCCGAAGTGGGCGCGCGCTTTGTGCTGGACGGGATGCCCGGCAAGCAGATGGCGATCGATGCCGACCTCAACGCCGGTTTAATCGGTGAGGATGAAGCGAAACGCCGTCGCGCCGAAGTGACCCAGGAAGCGGACTTCTACGGTTCAATGGACGGTGCCAGTAAGTTCGTTCGTGGTGACGCCATCGCCGGTATCATGATTATGGTGATCAACGTCATCGGCGGCCTGCTGGTGGGTGTGGTGCAGCACGGTATGGGCGCGGGTCAGGCGGCGGAAACGTACACCCTGCTGACCATCGGTGATGGTCTGGTGGCGCAGATCCCGGCGCTGGTGATCTCCACCGCGGCCGGTGTCATCGTGACGCGCGTCGCCACCGATCAGGATGTGGGTGAGCAGATGGTCACCCAGCTGTTTAAAGATCCGCGCGTGCTGATGCTCAGCGCCGGGGTGATTGGCCTGCTGGGGATGGTGCCAGGCATGCCGAACTTCGTGTTCCTGCTGTTCACCGCCGCCTTACTCGGCCTGGCCTGGTGGCTGCGCGGCCGCGAGATGCAGCCAAAGAAAAAGGTGGAAGCCGCGGGCAGCATCAGCAAAACGCCCGAGACGCCAGCCACCACCGAAGCGTCGTGGACCGATGTGCAGCTGGAAGATACGCTGGGCATGGAAGTGGGCTATCGCCTGATTCCGATGGTCGATCATCAGCAAAATGGCGAGCTGCTGGGCCGTATCCGCAGTATCCGTAAGAAAGTGGCGCAGGATGTCGGCTTCCTGCCGCCGGTGGTGCATATCCGCGACAACATGGAACTGCCCCCGGCGCGCTATCGCATTCTGATGAAAGGGGTCGAGATTGGCAGCGGCGACGCCTATCCGGGGCGCTGGATGGCGATCAACCCAGGCACCGCCGCCGGCAGCCTGCCGGGAGAAGCGACGGTCGATCCCGCCTTTGGGCTGGCGGCGGTCTGGATCGACAGCGCGCTGAAAGAGCAGGCGCAGATTCAGGGCTTTACCGTGGTGGAGGCCAGTACCGTGGTGGCGACCCACCTTAATCACCTGATCGGCCAGTACGCCAGCGAGCTGTTTGGTCGTCAGGAGGCGCAGCAGCTGCTGGATCGCGTCACCCAGGAGATGCCGAAGCTGACCGAAGATCTGGTGCCCGGCGTCATCACCCTGACCACCCTGCACAAAGTGCTGCAAAACCTGCTGGTGGAGCGGGTCTCGATTCGCGATATGCGCACCATTATTGAAACGCTGGCGGAACATGCGCCGGTGCAGAGCGATCCGCAGGAGCTGACCAGCGTGGTGCGGGTGGCGCTGGGTCGCGCGATTACCCAGCAGTGGTTCCCCGGCAACGACGAAGTGCAGGTGATTGGCCTGGATTCCACGCTGGAGCGGTTGCTGCTTCAGGCGTTGCAGGGCGGTGGTGGACTGGAGCCGGGTCTGGCCGACCGGTTGTTGAGCCAGGCGCAGGATGCGTTGCAGCGTCAGGAGATGCTGGGTGCGCCGCCGGTGCTGCTGGTCAATCATCCGTTGCGTGCGCTGCTGGCGCGATTCCTGCGCCGCAACCTGCCGCAGCTGGTGGTGCTCTCCAATCTGGAACTGAGCGACAATCGCCAGATTCGGATGACCGCCACCATCGGAGGCAAGTAATGCGCTGGCTCTGGGCTGTAGTCTGGACGCTGCCGTTGCTGGCACAGGCGGCGGGGGGCGCGTGGAGCGCCAGTGCCAACGGACCGCTGCTGGCGAACCGGGGCAGCTGGCAGCGCGCACAGCCGCTGACGCCACCCGCCGACGTCAGCGGTGAAGTCAATGTGGTCAGTTGGCGTTATCAGCTGAGCAGACCCGCTCCGGCGGGGCTGGAGGTGCGGCTGTGTGGCGTGCAGCGCTGCACTTCACTGGAAGGGGCCAGCGGCACCACGCGCGGGCTGGCGCACCTGAACGCCGCAGAACCGCTGCACATGGTGTTTGGTTTTGCCGGCAGCGGGGCGCTGCCGCCTGGGTTACGGGTGGTGAGCAGTGAAGTGATGGTGAATTATCAGTAGCCACTGGCTCGCTGAACCTGTTAACCGCATCGGCTGACCGTTCCTCAGGGGAGCCGGTCAGCGTCAGCGCTTACACTACCTGACCCGCTCTCTGCGCCAGAAAATCGTTCAGCGGCGTGACGCGGCTGATCTCCTGCTGTGCCCGGGTATCATGCATCACCTCCCAGATGTCGACGCTGTTTTGCAGATTCAGCCAGAACTCTACGCTGGTTTCAAATACAGCGGCCAGCCTGAACGCCATATCGGGCGTCAGCTTACGGTTATTGTTAACCAGTGCGCTGACGGTGTTGCGGTGTACCTTCAGCATTTCCGCTAAGTCGATGATCTTCAGCCCGGTAGGCTCCAGATATTCGTAAAGCAATATATCGCCGACAGGGGTCGGCTTACGGGTCGCCTGGGTCATAGTGTTGTTCTCTTACTGTCTGACAGACTCAATTTCATTCGTCACCGTTCCGGCGCTGCTCTGGGAGGTGTGCTTTTCACGCTTTACTTCTGCGCTCTGTCACTGTGGACATCCAGATAGAGGTCACTACATTCCTGTGTCACACTGAATGTAGTTTATTGCACCGCTGCACAGTGCGCAAGGGCGTTTTTCTGGGGTAAGCTGTCCGGCAGCCGCAGGTTCAGCGGCTGTCGCAACAGCTCAGGGCAGAGGAGAAGCCGCAGAAAGGGCAGGGATCAGGCGTTCACCCCTTTCATACCCTCTTCAGAGTAGCGCCCGCCCTGCACGCCGATCTGCTGATGCACGCCGTTCAGCAGGGTAATATCCGCAGCGTCCAGCACAATCTCAGCGGCCTGCGCATTCTCAGTGAGATAGGCGATCTGTTTTGTCCCGGGAATCGGCACGATTTTTTCATACTGCGTCAGCAGCCAGGCCAGCGCAATCTGGCCGGTGGTGGCGTGATACTTTTCGGCCAGCGGAGCGATCGCATTGAGCAGTTGCAGATTGTGATCGAGATTGGCCTGCTGAAAACGTTCGTTATGTTTACGAAAATCATCCCCGGCAAACTCACTGTTGTGGCGGTACTTGCCGGTCAGAAAGCCTCTGCCCAGCGGCGAATAGGGCACCAGACCGATGCCGAGCGCTTTCACCGCGGGCAGAATCTCATCCTCAATATCGCGGGTCCAGAGCGAATACTCTGTTTGCAGAGCGGCCAGTGGATGTATCGCCTGCGCCCGCTGAAGCGTGGTGGCCGAAGCTTCGCACAGCCCGATGTGCGCAATCTTGCCCTGCTGCACCAGACGACTGAGAGTGCTCATGCTCTCCTCAACCGGCGTGGCCGGGCTGATGCGATGCAGATAAAAGAGATCGATGCGCTCAACGCCCAGCCGTTTCAGTGAGGCTTCGCAGCAGCGGGTGATGTAATCAGGCTGGTTGTTGATGGTGCGGGCGTAGGCTTCTTCCGCCGGACGCTCAATGCCGCACTTGGTGGCGACGGTAAATGTTGCCCGGGTTGACGGGGCCAGGCTGGCCAGAAACCGCCCGATCAGCTGCTCATTGTGCCCGCGCCCATAGAGGTCGGCGGTGTCGATAAAGGTGATCCCGGCATCGATCAGCTTATGCAGCAGTTGCAGTGATTGCTTGTCATCGGTCTGACCATAAAACTCGCTGAGTCCCATGGCGCCGTAGCCCAGTGCGCTGACCTCAAGATCCTGACTTAACGTTCGCTTTTGCATTGATTCCGCTCCTGATGGGTGAGAAGCGATTGTTTCACTCCGGCAGGCCGCAATGAATTGCCGTTTTCGTTATGCCAAAAAGGTATCAGCAGCAGACCCGACTACTCCGAAGCGGGTTCGTCGCTGGTCTGCTGACACAGCAGCCGCTGCGCCGCCAGCACCCTCTGGCGCTGCTCATCGCCGCGGATCACCGCGTAGACATCAATATGCAGCTGCTGTGCGGCCTGCGGGGTCAGTGGCCGGTAGCAGAGGTCCGGCTGAGTAAAGGTACATTTAGAGCGCGGCATCAGGGCGAATCCTTTGCCTCTGGCGATGTGCGACAGCATCAGCAGGGAATCCTCCGGCTCTTTCACCCGCTTCAGCGCGACGCTGAGCCTGGTGAAGTAGCGCTCACACTTGTCATAAAACAGTGGATTGGCACTGCGGGCAAACCAGAACAGCGGCAGGTCAGCCAGCGCTTCCAGCGATACCTGCCGCTGCCGGGCGGCGGGATGGTGCGAGGGCAGCGCTACCAGCAAGGGTTCACGGCAGACCCGCTGGTAACGGAAGCCATTCTGCGGTTCGGCGCCTTTTTCACCGGTCAGGATCAGATCGAGGCTCTGTTTAGCCAGGCTCTGGAGCAGCTGAGCCGAGGTCAGGCTCGGCATCTCAATCTCATCCCGGGCCTTTAGCCGGGTCAGCTGCTGGCAGAGCGGTGCGATCAATTCGAAATTGAGGGTGCGGGTCAGCCCGATGCGCAGCCGGGTCTCACTCGGCTGAGCCTCCTGCTTTAGCGCGCTGAGTGCACTGAGAATGCTTTCCGCTTTGGCCACCAGCGCCTGACCTGAATCGGTGAGCGTCACCGCATGGGTGCTGCGGACAAACAGAGGCTGTCCGAGCAGCTCTTCCAGGCTCTGGATCTGGCGGGTCAGCGGCGGCTGGGTCATGCTGAGGCGATCCGCCGCGCGACGGAAATTAAGCTCGTGCGCCACCGCCAGAAAGCATTGCAGCTGCCTGACAGAGGGAAGGTGGTGACTGATTAAATCTGCTGTTGTGCTCATAGGGCCGCTTCAGCGTTGCGTGGATCAGAGGAGGACCAGATCGGGAGGGTGGGTAACGGAGAGGAAAGACTCCTCTCCGTTACCCCGGCAGGGCGTGCGGTCAGCTTACATGCGCTCGACGGTGGCGATGCCCAGCGTATCCAGACCCTGTTTCAGCGTTTTCGCGGTCAGCGCCGCCAGTTGCAGACGGCTCAGGCGCGTCACTTCCGATTCCGCGCTGAGGATCGGGCAGTGCTCGTAGAAACCGGAGAACAGGCCAGCCAGATCGTAGAGGTAGGCGCACATCACATGCGGTGTTCCGTCGCGTGCGACCTGGGTAATCACCTCTTCAAACTGCAACAGACGGGTCGCCAGCTGCGCTTCACGCTCTTCAGTGATAACGATCTCCGCATCCAGCGCGTCGGCCTCGATGCGCGCCTTGCGGAACACCGACAGCACGCGGGTATAGGCGTACTGCATGTAGGGCGCGGTGTTACCTTCAAACGCCAGCATGTTGTCCCAGTCGAAGATGTAGTCGGTGGTGCGGCTTTTCGACAGATCGGCATATTTCACCGCGCTGATGCCAACCACTTCCGCCAGCGTTTTCACTTCCGCTTCGCTCATCTCCGGGTTCTTCTCACGCACCAGGGTATAGGCGCGCTGATAGGCTTCATCCAGCAGATCGGCGAGTTTAATGGTGCCACCGCTGCGGGTTTTAAACGGACGACCATCTTTGCCAAGCATCATGCCGAAAGCGTGGTGTTCCAGCGGCACCGATTCCGGCACATAACCCGCTTTGCGGACAATGGTCCAGGCCTGCACCAGATGCTGATGCTGACGGGAGTCGATGTAATAGAGCACACGATCGGCTTTCAGGGTTTCATAACGATATTTGGCGCAGGCAATATCGGTAGTGGTGTAGAGGTAGCCGCCATCCTTTTTCTGGATGATCACGCCCATCGGCTCACCTTCTTTGTTCTGGAACTCATCCAGGAACACCACGGTCGCGCCTTCGCTTTCAACTGCCAGCCCTTTCTGTTTCAGATCGGCCACGATGCCGGGCAGCATGTCGTTGTAGAGGCTTTCGCCCATCACATCATCGCGCGTCAGGGTCACGTTCATGCGGTCATAGATTTTCTGGTTCTGACTCATGGTGATGTCGACCAGCTTTTTCCACATCTGGCGGCAATAGTCGTCGCCACCCTGGAGCTTCACCACGTAGCCGCGCGCGCGCTCGGCAAACTCAGGATCTTCATCATAGGTGCGCTTGGCTTCACGGTAGAAACCTTCGAGATCGGCCAGCGCCATCTCGGCGTGATCTTCATTCTGCTGCTTTTCCAGAAAGGCGATCAGCATCCCGAACTGCGTACCCCAGTCACCGACGTGGTTCGCACGGATCACCTTATGGCCGAGAAACTCCAGCGTACGTACGGCGGCATCACCAATGATGGTGGAGCGGACGTGGCCCACGTGCATCTCTTTGGCCACGTTTGGCGCAGAGTAGTCGACCACGATAGTCTGTGGCTCGGCCAGCTGCACGCCGAGACGCGGCAGACTCAGCGCTTCGCGGGCATGGGTGGCCAGCCACTGATGATCAAGAAAGATGTTGATAAAGCCCGGTCCGGCGATTTCTACTTTGCTGGCGATGCCGTTCAGGTCGAGATGCTGGATCACCGCTTCCGCTAATTGTCGCGGGGCTTGCCCCAGCTTTTTCGCCACGGCCATAATACCGTTGGCCTGATAGTCACCAAACTGAACCCTGGCGGACTGACGAACCTGGGGTTCGCAATCGGCGGGCGCGCCGGCTAAAACCATTGCCTGACTGACTTTTGCGGAAAGAAGAGCCTGAATATTCACCGAGTTACCTTCATGTGCTGAGCAACGCCCGAACCTGCTGGTCTGGGCTGTCATCATCTTGCCTGGCAGCATCGCGCAACGGATGGGCAGAAACGGATGAGGCAGACAAAACGGAAAAAAATGAGGGGAAAAGTATACGTGAAATGTCAGTGGGCGTCAGCAGTTGGATGAAGCGGGGAAACAGAGCCGAAGATGTTTCCCTGCCGCGTTAACGACGTCGCAGGTGACGGCGAGGATTCTTGACGCTTTTATCTTCACGCACCTTCCAATGGCGGGAAATTGCAAATCCCATCAGTGCGATCAGGACAGCGACAACGATGAGCATAGACATAGAGCCATTCCTTTTGGTTGTGTTAGGTCAAATTTATAGGAAGCCGGGAAGGGCTGCAATTGTTTGGCGGGCAAATGAGAGTTATCTCATTGTATTAAAGAACGTCATTTAAATCATGATGTTAATGTGTTTTTGTCAAGGAACTCATGGCCCTAAACAGGGGATTAATCCGAATTGAAAGCGGTTCTTATAAGGTTTTACGTTAAATTATTGGCTAAATAAGATGAATCTGATCATTTCATGGCGCCGCTCAGCACCGGCTGCGGCGTTGCGTTTTCAGAAATTTAAACTAAATCGGGAGATTGACGGTTGTGAGCAGAGCTTTTCCAGCAGAACTGGATGATTTGAAGAGAGATTTAACGCGGTTTGAACAATCGTTACAGGATTTTGCACAGCGACTCGGTTTGCGTCTTAACGACCTGGAGGTGGACCATATTGCCGTGCGCTGCCACCAGGAGACCACCGCTGCGCGCTGGCAGCAGGGGCTGGGGCAGATCGGCACCTGTTTTTCCGAGGCGATGATCAATGGACGACCGATTTGCCTGTTTAAACTGCATCAGCCCTTATCGCTGGCGGGCTGGGATCTCGATGTGATTGAACTGCCGTGGCCGGGTGAAAAGCGTTACCGTCACGAGGGCTGGGAGCATGTGGAAGTGGTGTTACGCGGCGATCCTGAGACGCTGGGGAGGCGGGCTATGGCGTTGCTGTCCGATGAGGCGCTGACTCAGCCAGGCATCTCATTTAAAACCAGCTCCCCGCAGGGCGAGAATGAGCGGCTGCCCAATCCGACCCTGGCGGTGACGGATGGGCAGACCACCATTAAGTTTCACCCGTGGCGACTGGAGGAGATTGTCGCCAGCGAGCAGGGCTAAGGGCGGGCGGCCACCGCGCGCCTCAGGCGCGCCACCGCTTCGTCCAGCAGCGCCCGGGTACAGCCAAAATTGAGCCGCACAAACTGGTCATTGCCAAAGTCACGACCAGCGGTTAACCCCAGCCCATGCTTTTCAAAATAGAGCGCCGGGCTGGCCACACCCAGCGCGCTGGCATCGATCCAGGCCAGATAGGTCGCTTCCGGGGCAACCACTGAGAGTCCCGCCATGGTGTTGACCTGAGAGACCAGCCAGTCACGATTGCTGCGCAGATAATCATTCTGCGCCTTCAGCCAGGCTTCCCCTTCACGCCAGGCGGCCGCGGCCGCGGTCAGCGCCAGAATATCCACATCCGGCACGATGCCGCGGCGGAACTGGTTAAAGCGGGCGCGCAGTTTTTCATCAGGAATGATCGCGATGGAGGCACCCAGACCGGCGATGTTGAAGGTTTTGGAGGGCGACATCAGGGTGATGCTGCGCCGGGCGGCATCTTCGCTCAGGGTGGCGAAGGGCAGATGCTGAACGCCGGGTTCCAGCACCAGGTCGCTGTGGATCTCGTCTGAACAGACGATCAGATCATGCTGTTGGGCAAATTCCAGCTGCGCCTGCAACTCCTCGCGGCGGTAGACGGTCCCGCCCGGGTTTTGCGGGTTGCAGAGCATCAGCAGCCGCTCTTTACCGCTCATCTGCCCCTGCGCCGCCGCCAGGTCCAGCAGCCAGCGTCCCTGTTGCAGCTTCAGCGGCAGGTTGAGCTGGGCGCGATCGGCCAGCTTTGCCGCACCACGAAACGGTGGATAGATCGGCGTCGGGGCCACCGTCAACTCATCGGATGCGGTAAAGGCGCGCACCGCCAGATTCAGCCCGCTCACCACGCCGGGCAATACCACGATCCACTCCGGGTTAACGTGCCACTGATAGCGCGAGGCGAGCCACGCCACCGCGCTATCAAGAAATTCTACCGGCTTATCGCCATAGCCAAAAATCCCATGGTCGGCGCGCCTTTTAATCGCCTCGATGACGCAATCCGGCGATCGAAAATCACTGTCTGCCACCCACAACGGCAGAATGTCCTGGTCCGCATATTTGTTCCATTTAAGGCTATCGCTGTGACGACGGTCTATCCGTTGGTCGAAATTGAATGCCATAGTTAACTTTCCCGGTAAACTCATTCCAGCAGCCAGACTAACTGATGAATCTGCCTTGAACCAGAGTCATGTAAAGGAGAAGAGAATGACCACACTGGAAATTTGCTGCTACGGCGTGGATTGCGCCGTGACTGCGCAACAGGCTGGTGCCGATCGGGTTGAACTTTGTGCCGCACCGCGTGAGGGCGGCCTGACCCCATCACCGGGGATGCTGCATGCGGCGCGCCGCGATGTCGCGATTCCGGTTCATCCTATCGTCCGGCCGCGCGGCGGCGATTTTTGTTATACCGGTCGTGAGTTTGACGCGATGAAATCGGATGTTGCGCTGATCCGTGAACTCGGTTTTCCCGGTCTGGTCATCGGTATGCTGGATGAGGACGCTCACATTCATCGGGGGCAGATGCGGCAAATCATGGCGCTGTGTGACGGCATGGACGTGACCTTCCATCGCGCCTTCGATCTCTGCCACAGCCCGACGCGGGCGCTGGAAGAGCTGACCGATCTGGGGGTGGCACGCATTCTGACTTCCGGACAGCAGCAGAGTGCTGAAAACGGAATTGCATTACTCAGGGAACTTAATGAACTGAGTACCGGTCCTATTATTATGGCAGGTGCCGGCGTACGCCTCAGCAACCTGCAAAAGTTTCTCGACATGGGCATTCGCGAAGTCCACAGCTCGGCCAGCCGCCTGATGGTGTCGCCGATGCGCTACCGCAAAGCGGGTGTTTCCATGTGTTCTGAAGCCGAAACCGACGAGTTCAGCCGTCACTGTGTGGATGGCGATGTGGTTGAAGCGATGAAAAGCGTGATGCAGATGAGTGCCGTTCGGGTCGCCTGAATCACCCCAGATTTTGCCGCGCAGCACGCCGATTATTGACGTGATGTTTGCAAGTACCAAACCCCAGCACGCTTGTTGGGGTTCTTTTTGTGTAAAAAGTAGCTTAACTAAAAAGTAGGGCTGTCTGGAACCTGAAGTCGGTTAAATAATTTTGAAATACTCATCAAGCAACGGAAATAAGCAGTGACCATATTTAGCTACGAGTGACCGAAAGTGATTGATTATAATCACAGCCGCCAGATTGCTAAAGCGATTACCGGCAAAATGACATTACAATCTTAATAATTCCGCCCAGTTAGTATCATGTTTGCTTGAGTGTTAATCTAAACCTTAACCGCTTGAGGATCGTTTATGCTTGCGTTTTGGCAGTGGATAGCGGAGTTTTACCGGTTTTGTTTCAAGCTCACGAGGGCCTTTGGTCGGGTCATAAAAGTACCAGATATTAAACTTCCTTTCATAATTCATTGTGTCATAAAAAAATCCGTCCCATCCTATGTAAGAAGCAATTTTCTCGCTACTTCTAATTTTCGTGGGTTTGAGGCTTTGCTTTGAAAAGCACTCATAACAGCACCGAGCAAAAAGTCGCAATTTGAATCTGTTGTGATTGCTTCGAGTCTTTTGTTTTCACATATTTAATAGCTTCTTTTTTCCCTGTGGAGCTAAATACGACATTATTGGCTATTTTAAGAAGAGCTTCATCAGCCTTTTTATAACTTGACGGAATAGGATCGACATCAATACGAAATTCGCACTCCCTGTGAGGGTGAGTTCGTATGACCTGTGAAATTTTAGAAGTGAGCAGTTTTGTAAAATGTTTACGCATCGCAAGGTCATAATTACCATCATGATACTTCTTATCAACATGCGACTTCTGTACGATGATGCAGTGAAATGCCAGCCAGGGATGCTTAAAGAACAGCGCAATTACATCGTCATAAAAGGCCTGATTTCGCGGGGAGTGTGCTTTCTGCCATTTTAGTTCGTCAAAGCAGTTGTGCTTTTCTCGCAGATCTTGCATTAGTTTGGCAAATTCACCACGCCGTTGATACCGCATCCAGACGCTGCCGTACCCATAGAACCTGGCACCGCCAGTACCTGACTCATCGCAGGATACATGCCAAATGAGTTTACCGGGATTGTCTGAATCAAGATCTTCCTCAAAGTCGTCAAGTTCATCCATAGTTATGCCGATTGAGATTATGCTGTGTTGGTTAACTATTAAAAACCATTATAAGTTTTTGATAAACATCATATTACAACATTAACGTAGCTGGAAAGAGTAACGCAGGTCTAATAAAACTCTATCTGATTAAAGCAAACTTCATAGCCCATATAGTACTACTGCATGCTCTGTAGTCCGCACCTGACAGTTAAACTGACACAGCAGGTGAGTGCCTTCGAAAAACCGAAATTGTCTGCCTGTCGTTATTTTCATTGTGGTGCACACTTTAACTGAAGTGTCGGGCAAGAAAGCCATTATTGTTAATGTATTAGATGTTGAGAATTCAGCATCATCCCCTTTATGTCTTTTTTAGTGAAAGACGTTTATAAAAAGCTAGTTGTGCCTGATTTTCATCACCACAATGGTTCTCCAGACATATTTTGAGTATGTCGCTTATGCGGCATACTCATCTCATAAAATACATAGGTTTTTTAGACGATCATTTAAAACCAGTGAAAACCTTTAGCCATTAACCCGGCAAGGCCCAGCGCTACAGTTATCAGCGCGCCGAAAAGGATACGGAAATCAGTTTTAGCATCTTTTTTTATCTCACGAACATCACTTTTTATGTCTTTGATGTCGTTCTGAATATGATTAACATCTGATTCGAGTTTAGCAATGCGTGATTCCATATCTCCACCACCTCCGTTGCTGTGAGTTGGACGAGGTAACTCAGGAAATGAGATAACCGAACTTTTAGTTTTAGTCGCTTCTTCCACAATGACCTTCCTTGTCATTAAACCACTCAAGAATAACAGCTGCATTTATTTTTGAGGTAAGACCACAGTTTTTACAGATAATGCTGTATTCATAACAATTAGGCGTAGTTTTGCAGTCATCGCCCTCCATAAAAGATGAATAATATGCATGTTGACTTAGAACAGGGGTACCTTCATGTTTTAAATAAATCTGAACCTGCGGAATGATAATACTCCTTGCACCGCATCCCCGGCAGCACAGATCAAAATTCTTGCTATGCATAAAATCACTCACTACTGAAGTAGTGATTTTTGACATTTTCCAGCGAAAATCAACCTCACGCTCTGAAAGATTAGTTGAAGCAAACTGATTTAACGCTTCAGCAGGTAAACCTATATTAACATTATCCATATCTGGATTTTTTTCATCTGTCATCATCTTTGTCCAAGTTCCATTTGGATTTTTATCATATCGCCTTGAGCAAAGATTAGTTACTGTTTTTATAAACAGCTAAAAATTTGATTCATTAATGAGGCGAATCTTCCAAAAAGATGTATACATGCCTCAAACCACAGTCCCGGTTTGTTAACTGTTTCACAATGTCGCATCTGTGCCTCTGCGGTGCCACTATTCACATCCTCTCCGCCCGATACTTTTTGTATAGCACATCACGCACCGGCCTCAGTCAGGCTTCAGTCCATCTGGCACTGAAAGATGATGCCTTTATCATGGTTATCCTCTATTTTATTTTCAGTTGTCAGCCGAGGTTATCGCCATGATCCGCCTAGAAAAATCTGACCCCTATAGTGCGGAATCCCGGTTGCTCAGGGAACAACTCTCCGCTGAGCTGGCTGCGATCACCGGCAGCAGTGGCGCAAGCCGTGCCGCCACGGACTCTTTCGCGGAGAGGGGCTCGCTGTGGGTGTTAGCAAGAAACGCGAAAGGTGAGGCGGTGGGATGTGGCGCGCTGCGTCCGTTAACGGACCAGACCGCTGAAATCAAACGCATGTTTTCTGATCGAAGTGTGCCGGGCACAGGGCGCGCCCTGCTCACCTTTCTGGAACAGGCTGCAAAACGGATGGGGTATCGCGAATTGCGGCTTGAAACCCGGCGTGTTAACCCGCGGGCGGTCGCGTTCTATCTCAACAATGGCTACCGGACCATCAGCAATTACGGACCCTATGCCGGTCGGGACGAGGCGCTCTGTTTTGCCAAAGTGCTCTGAGACCAGAGGGTGTTGAGCCACTCCCGGCTGGGGGAGGTGAGGGCGGTCATCGCCCGCGCCTGACAGCCAGCCCTTTGCAGACGATGAAATTTTTCTCAGTCGCCGCTGTGCACCCTTACAGCGCTTACACTTAACGCAACGTCGCCCGGAACTGAGCTTATGAAACGTGAACTGATCCTTATCCTGAGTCTGTTGCTGACTGCGCAGGGCAGTGCGGCGGCCCGTAGCTGCGGCCCGCTTAGTGCGGCTGTCACCAGCAGCAACAACTGGATTTTGCTGGGTGGCAGTGCCAGAGGCGGGGTTAAACAGGTGGTTGCGGGTGAATTCGGCAAAGATGTTGATTCCCAGAAACGGGTGCTGGGGCAGTTTGACGCCTGTGGCGATCTGACCATTGCCGACATCACCTACGATAAAAATGAGCGCAACGTCATGCTGCGTATGGAGCAACACATTGTCCGGGTACAGGGCGGCTGGGTGGCGGAATATGCTTATCTGGTCAAAGTGCTGAAAGAGGGTAAAGAGGTGGTGGTCGATAACCGACAGGGGACGATTAACTGGCAGAGAGGACAGCATGGCAACATCACTAGCGCTTCCGAAAAGTTTACCAGCATGGGTAATCCTGGGTTTACCGACACCACCTATCGCTATGATCGGCAGTTTCGGCTGGCGAAAAGCGTGGCGCGCGGCAGCGATCCCCTGACCAACGGTGAAAATCATTACCACTGGAACGCCAGAGGGCTGGTGACCCGCACCACTTCATCAAATAGCACTGACAGCTATACCTACGATCCTCAGTGGCGTGAACTGCGGCTCAACGGCACCGCCACTACGCCGCTGAGCACTATCCGCTCAGTGGATGAGTGTCAGTCCTGGGATAAGGTCGGTAACTGTACCCTGAGTTACCTGCATGAAACTGAGATCTTCACGCGCGGCACCCTCGAACGTCATCTCAGCGCCGCCTATAAATATGAATACTGGGATCAGCCAGCCGCGGAGGAGTAGCAGGCGATCAGCGATCGCCTGCTACTCCTCCGCGGCTTACTCCAGGGTCTGGCTGAACGCATCCAGCGCCAGCAGGGCGTTAGCGACATCTTCCGCGGAGAGCGTCGGGTTAAGGTTCTTCAGCGTATCGCCTTCACTGTTGGCCAGCGCCCCCACCTTCACCAGATTTTCCCAGCTCTCATTCTCCAGATGCAGTTCCCGGAGCGTGGTCGGCATGTTGATCGAGCGGTAGAAACGGATGTAGCGCGCAATCTCCTCATCGGGACGCCGCTCCAGCACCAGCTGGGTCAGGGTGCCGTAGGCCACTTTTTCACCATGCGTCAGGTGATGAATATCGCCATCAATGGCGGTAAAACCGTTATGGATAGCGTGCGCCGCCGCCAGACCGCCATTCTCAAAGCCCAGCCCGGAGAGCAGCGTATTCGCCTCGACCACCGCTTCAACCGCCGGTGTCACCCGGTTGGCGGTGACGGCCACATAGGCGCTGTAGCCCCAGGTCAGCAGCGTCTCTTCGCAGGCGCGGGCAATCGCCAGACCTGCCAGCGTTGGCGCGCCATCAACCATCGATTTCGCATGGCTACGCGCCACCGCCTGCGCCTCAACCCAGGTCGCCAGACCATCGGCAATGCCTGAGGCGAACAGCCGGGCCGGGGCGGCCGCGCAGACTGCGGTATCTACCAGCACCAGGTCAGGGTTTTTGCTGTAGAAGCGGTAGCTCTCAAAGACGCCGCTGTCCGAGTAGATCACCGACAGGGCGCTACAGGGCGCATCGGTCGAGGCGATGGTCGGGACAATGGCGACCGGCTGCTTCAGCTCGTCGGCGACCGCCTTGACGGTATCCAGCGTTTTGCCGCCGCCCAGCCCGACCACCACATTACAACCCTGATCTTTCGCCAGCTTACTCAGACGGGTAATCTCATTGCCGGAGGCTTCACCGTTAAACGACTGACGGCTGAACCGCACGCCAGCGCGTTGCAGCGCCTGCTGCGCGCGTTCACCAGTGAGTTGCCACACCACCTCATCCGCCACCAGAAAAGCGTTGTCGCCCAGCTCTGCCACATAGGACCCCAGCTCATCCAGCACGCCAGCGCCCTGCACATATTTACGGGGTGAAGAGAAAATAAATTTACGCATACTCCAAGCTCCTTGTCAGGCATTAACCAGTCTGATCCAGCCTGGCACAATGCGGGCCGGGCGGAGGGCTATCCTGTGCGTTTTATCGCCGCAGGCGTGCGGAAGTTAACCTGGAACAGCGGGGCAAAAGTGGCTGGATAGTCAGGCAGGAGAGCGGCGAAACCGCGCAGGTCTCGCCGCTGAAGGAGGCTAAGGTTTGGTGGCGACCAGCACCGCGCGCAGCGGAGCCGGGTAGCCCTCCACCGTTTTGCTGGGGTCATTGGGGTCGAGGAATTCAGCCAGTGACTCGCTGGTCATCCAGTCAGTCCGGCGTTGCTCTTCGGTGGTGGTGCGGGCGAAGTCGACAATACGGACATCGACAAAACCGCTTTTTTCCAGCCAGCTTTTCAGCGCCTCGGCGGAAGGAATAAAGAAGACGTTGCGCATCTGCGCGTAGCGCTCACCCGGCACCAGCACCTGGTTGACATCGCCCTCAATCACCAGCGTCTCCAGCACCAGTTCACCGCCGCTGACCAGCTGATTTTTCAGCTGCAACAGGTGATCCAGCGGCGAACGGCGATGATAAAGCACGCCCATTGAAAACACCGTATCGAACGCCTGCAACGCCGGCAGCTGCTCAATGCCGAGCGGTAACAGGTGCGCCCGCCGATCGTCATTCAGCAGTTTACGCACCGCTTCAAACTGCACCAGGAAGAGCTGCATCGGATCGATGCCGACCACCAGATGGGCACCGGCTCCAATCATGCGCCACATGTGATAACCGCTGCCACAGCCGACATCCAGCACCGTACGACCCGCCAGCGGGGAGATGTGCGGCAATACCCGCTCCCACTTCCAGTCGGAACGCCATTCGGTGTTGATCGCCGTGCCGTAGAGCGAGTAGGGGCCTTTGCGCCACGGCATCAGGTTGCGCAGCAATTTCTCAATACCCTGCCGGTGACGATCGCTGATGTCATCCCGGTCAGCGGTGACGCTATGGAGCAGGTCAAGTTTTTGAGGTTCCAGCAGCGGCAGGTACTCCAGTGACTTATACCAGTCACGAAAGTGCCCGTGCAGGTTCTCCCGCTGCCACTCGCTGATTTGCGCAGGCAGCACTTCCAGCCACTTCGCCAGCGGACCCACCGCGATTTGCTGATAAAAACGGCCAAAATCGATCATTTCAACGCCACCAGAGATCCAAAGTTAAAGCACTGGAACCAGAGTTCGGCGTGCGAGAAACCAGCCCGTTTCAGACGGGCCTTGTGCGCTTCCACGCTGTCGGTCAGCATCACATTTTCCAGCATGCTGCGCTTCTGGCTGATCTCCAGTTCGCTGTAGCCGTTGGCGCGCTTAAAGTCGTGGTGCATGTTAAACAGCAGTTCACCGACGTCGGCATCTTCAAAGCTGAATTTTTCCGACAGCACCAGCGCACCGCCGGGATTGAGTCCCTGCCAGATCTTCTCCAGCAGCGCCAGGCGCGCGGGCGGTTCCAGGAATTGCAGGGTAAAGTTGAGCACCACCAGCGAGGCGTTCTCAATATCAACGTCACGAATATCCGCTTCCAGTACCGTGACCGGCGTCTCGGCGCGAAACGCATCCAGGTGACGACGGCAGCGCTCCACCATCGCCGGGGAATTATCCACCGCAACGATCCGGCAGCCCGGCACATGAATATTACGGCGCACCGACAGGGTGGCCGCGCCCAGTGAGCAGCCGAGGTCATAAACCTGACTGTCAGGGGTGACAAAACGTTCTGCCAGCATGCCAATCATCGAAATGATGTTGGAGTAGCCCGGCACCGAGCGCTGAATCATGTCGGGAAAGACTTCAGCTACGCGCTCGTCAAAGGTCCAGTCGCCCAGTTTTGCAATGGGCGCTGAGAAGAGTTGATCGCGGTCAGACATATCGAAAATCCGAAGAGACGACGGAAAGGGCGCTATTCTGGCAGAAAGTGAGGCGGGCTGCACCCCTTAACCCGGCAACCTTAGTGTAACGTCAGCACCAGTTCCCACGGCAGATAGATGAGGTTGAAGATCACCATGCCGCACAGGGAAAACAGCGTCAGCATCATGCCATATTTACGCCCGGCCATTGTGCTGCTGCGTAAGCCCCAGGCGTGCAGCAGCCGGCCAGTGAAGAACAGCAGGGCGGTGAGATGCACCATCCAGATGTCGGCACCGTTCATCTCCATCATCACCAGCAGCAGCAACGCCAGCGGAATGGTTTCGATGGCGTTGCCGTGAATGCGTATCGCCATTTTCAGGTCGTGATAGCCGCCATCGCCATAGGCGACCCGATAGAAACGGCGGTAACGCACCACGTTCAGCGTGAACTTTATGATCAGTAATGCACCCAGCACCACGTATAACGCGCTAACCATTACAACTCCAGCCCCCATCAGTCAGGCGCCTATTCTAACGGGCGGCTGTTACCTTGTCCTCTACTGCGATCAAAACAGTGACGCCTGCTGCGGCCAGTCCGGTCCGCTGCCGACAGCAGGATCGATCTGTTGCAGCTGCGGCCAGAGCGCCTGCACCAGCGGAAAAACCTGGCCCATGTCGGGCGTGTGCAGGAACAGCATGGCGTCGCCCTGTTGCAGCCACTCCGCCAGTCGGGCGGGCCAGACCTGAAACAGCGGCACGCTCTCCTCCACGCTGTCGCTGCCGATAAAACGCACCATCGGCTGTGAGCCGGTTCGCAGCGCATGGGGCGGCACCCGGGGTTTTTGCGCCCGCGCCGCCAGCGCGGCCGGGCTTTGCGAGGTGGAGGCGTGAACCGGGCGGCTGTCGAGGATGACGCGGTTAATTCCGCGCGCCAGCAGACCGCGATTCAGCGCCCGCTCGGCGTCGCCTTTGGCAAAGAACGCCGGATGACGCACCTCCACCCCATAGTCAAAGCGGCGCGGCAGGCTATCCAGAAAATGCCACAGGGCGTCGAGCTGGGCTGGCGAAAAGGTGGCGGGCAGTTGCAGCCAGTACTGACCGATACGATCGGCCAGCGGCTCCATCAGGCGCAGAAAATCAGTGAGCAGGTCATCACTGTGCTGTAGCGCCGCCTGATGGCTGATGGTGCTGGGAAACTTAAAGCAGAAGCGAAAATCAGCATGCGTCATATCGCGCCAGCGCAGCACGGTCTCGGTGGAGGGCAGCGCATAGAGCGTGGTGTTGCCCTCCACACAGTGGAAGTAACGGGCGTAGTCCGCCAGGCTTTCGATGCCCCAGCGTTTCCAGTGCGAATGCTGCCACTGCGGCAGGCCAATACGAAGTGTCACACGTTCTCCTGACTCCAGGTTAAGAGAGACAATTATCCGCTAAGGTCCGGCAACCGTGCAAACCCGCGCAGGAAATCGGCGCTTTGGCGTGGATCTGCTTATCCTGTCTGGCTTTTTCCATTATAATGGCCGCCAATTTTGCGACAGCATCGCATAAGGTAACGCGGCCGGATGCTGTCAGCCGCAGCGGTGAAGTTAAAAGGATAGTGTTATGCGTACAGAATATTGCGGACAGCTCAATCTGTCTCATGTGGGTCAGCAAGTCACGCTTAGCGGCTGGGTCAATCGCCGTCGCGATCTGGGCAGCCTGATTTTTATCGACATGCGCGACCGTGAAGGCATCGTGCAGGTGTTTTTTGATCCCGATCGCCAGGAGGCTTTTAAGCTGGCTTCTGAGCTGCGTAACGAATTCTGTATCCAGATCAGCGGTACCGTGCGCGCGCGTGACGAAAAAAACAAAAACAGCGAGATGGCGACCGGTGAAGTGGAAGTGTTTGCCGAGGCGCTGACCATCATCAACCGCTCCGAGCCTCTGCCGCTCGACGCGAATCAGAACAACAGCGAAGAAGCGCGCCTGAAATATCGCTATCTCGATCTGCGCCGTCCTGAGATGGTCACCCGTCTGAAAACCCGTGCGAAAATCACCAGCTTTGTGCGTCGTTTTATGGATGACGAAGGTTTCCTGGATATTGAAACCCCGATGCTGACCAAAGCGACGCCAGAAGGCGCGCGTGACTACCTGGTGCCAAGCCGGGTGCACAAAGGCAAGTTCTATGCGCTGCCGCAGTCACCTCAGCTGTTCAAGCAGTTGCTGATGATGTCGGGCTTTGACCGCTACTATCAGATCGTCAAATGCTTCCGTGATGAAGATTTGCGTGCTGACCGTCAGCCTGAATTTACCCAGATCGATGTGGAAACTTCCTTTATGACCGCGCCGCAGGTGCGTGAAATCATGGAGCGTTTAATCCGCAATCTGTGGCAGGCCGTGCAGGGCGTCGATCTCGGCGAGTTCCCGCAGATGACCTTTGCCGAAGCGATGCATCGTTACGGTTCGGATAAGCCGGACCTGCGTAACCCGATGGAGCTGGTGGATGTCGGCGACCTGCTGAAAAACGTTGAGTTCCAGGTCTTCTCTGGCCCGGCTAACGATGCCAAAGGCCGCGTCGCCGCGCTGCGCGTGCCGGGTGGCGCACAGCTGAGCCGCAAGCAGATTGATGAGTATGGCAAGTTCGTTGAGATCTATGGCGCGAAAGGCCTGGCGTGGATGAAGGTCAACGTGCGCGCGAATGGCCTGGAAGGGGTGCAGAGTCCGGTTGCCAAGTTCCTGAATGCGGAAATTGTGGAAGGCATTCTGAGCCGCACCGGCGCACAGGATGGCGACATTATCTTCTTTGGTGCCGATCGCGCCAAAGTGGTGGCTGATGCCCTGGGCGCGCTGCGTCTGAAAGCGGGCCGCGAGCTGAACATCACCGATGAGAAAGCCTGGGCACCGCTCTGGGTAATCGACTTCCCGATGTTCGAAGAGGACGAAGAGGGCGGTCTGGCCGCAATGCACCATCCGTTCACCGCGCCGAAAGAGATGAGCGCGGAAGAGCTGGCAGCCGATCCAACCCGTGCCGTGGCGAATGCCTACGACATGGTGATCAACGGTTATGAAGTGGGTGGCGGTTCCGTGCGTATCCACAACGGCAAAATGCAGCAGACGGTGTTCAGCATCCTGGGAATTACAGAGCAGGAACAGCGTGAGAAGTTTGGCTTCCTGCTGGATGCGCTGAAATTTGGTACACCACCCCACGCGGGCCTGGCCTTTGGTCTGGATCGTCTGACCATGCTGCTGACCGGCACCGATAACATTCGTGACGTGATTGCGTTCCCGAAAACCACGGCGGCCGCCTGCCTGATGACCGAAGCGCCAAGCGAAGCGAATCCCGCCTCGCTGCTGGAGCTGGGTATTCAGGTAGTGAAAAAAGAAAAGCCTGAGAATAAATAATGGGCTATAAACATCCGGTTTCGGTGCTGGTGCTTATTATGGCGCGCGACACGGGCCGGGTGTTGATGCTGCAACGCCGTGACGATCCCACTTTCTGGCAGTCGGTCACCGGCAGCCTGGAGCCGGGTGAGTCACCGCTGGCAACGGCGTGTCGTGAGGTAGGCGAGGAGGTGGGCATCGATGTGCTGGCTGAAGAGCTGGAGATGGAGGATTGTCAGCGTCAGATTGATTTTGAAATCTTTCCGCATTTTCGCCATCGCTATGCACCCGAGGTCACCCATAATCACGAGCACTGGTTTCGCCTGCAACTGCCCGCGGAGCGGGATGTCACCCTGAGTGAACATCTGGCGTTTCGCTGGCTGGCACCGGCCGAAGCCGCAGCGTTAACCCGATCATGGAGTAATCGCCAGGCGATTGAAGAATTTGCCTGAATGTTCGCCGCCGCGCGTTATTTCAGCGGCGCATGGATTAAATTTTATTTATCGGGTGAGTTTTAACAGGACTACACCAGCGTATTGACCAGTCAGGCGTTATCGACGCCGCGAGTTGTTCACCGCCAGCGCGCAGCAATCCCACCGTACTCCGGTACGGGCGGATGACTCGCCAGGCTCGCCCCTTGCGGGCCGCCCTTTTCGGGCGTTCAGGTTGTCAGCAACCTGTGCGGGCGCTGCCGGGGGAGAAGATCGCAGGCCAGATAGCCTGCACCCTGTAAAAGATCGGAGAAAATGTAAAATGGCAGGACACAGTAAGTGGGCAAATACCAAACACCGTAAGGCGGCGCAGGACGCTAAACGCGGCAAAATCTTCACCAAGATCATTCGTGAACTGGTGACGGCGGCCAAGCTGGGCGGCGGCGATCCTGGTTCAAACCCACGTCTGCGTGCGGCAATGGACAAAGCGCTGGCGAACAACATGACCCGCGACACCATGGATCGTGCGATCGCGCGCGGTGTCGGCGGTGAAGACAATGCCAATATGGAAACCATCATCTATGAAGGTTACGGTCCGGGCGGCTCTGCCATTATGATCGAATGTCTGAGCGACAACCGTAACCGTACCGTGGGTGAAGTGCGTCACGCCTTTACCAAAACCGGTGGCAATCTGGGCACTGACGGCTCCGTCGCCTACCTGTTCAGCAAGAAGGGCGTCATCTCCTATGCACCAGGCCAGGATGAAGACGCGGTGATGGAAGCGGCGCTGGAAGCGGGCGCAGAAGATGTGGTCAGCTATGACGACGGCGCGATTGATGTTTTCACCGCCTGGGAAGAGATGGGCACGGTGCGTGATGCGCTGGAAGCGCGCGGCCTGAAAGCGGATACCGCTGAAGTGTCGATGATCCCATCAACCAAAGCGGAAATGGATGCGGAAACCGCGCCAAAACTGCTGCGTCTGATCGACATGCTGGAAGATTGTGACGATGTGCAGGAGGTCTATCATAACGGTGAGATCTCCGACGAGGTGGCGGAAACGCTGTAATGGCGCTGACCGCCAGCGCATCAACCGGGGAGGCGTGATGTCGATTATCCTGGGTATCGATCCCGGCTCGCGCATCACCGGTTATGGCGTGATTCGTCAGACTGGCCGCCAGCTCACCTATCTGGGCAGCGGCTGTATCCGCACCAATACCACTGAGTTACCGGCCCGCCTTAAGCTGATTTACGCGGGTGTCTGTGAAATCATCACCCAGTTTGCACCCGACTACTTCGCCATTGAACAGGTGTTTATGGCGAAGAACGCCGACTCGGCGCTGAAGCTGGGTCAGGCGCGCGGGGCGGCGATTGTCGCCGCGGTGAATCACGATCTGCCGGTGTTTGAATACGCCGCTCGCCAGGTTAAGCAGACGGTGGTCGGGATCGGCAGCGCCGAGAAAAGCCAGGTGCAGCACATGGTGCGCACCCTGCTGAAGCTACCGGCTAACCCGCAGGCCGATGCGGCCGATGCGCTGGCGATCGCGATTACCCACTGCCACGTGGCGCAGAACGCGGCGCGCATGAGCGACAGTAAGCTGGTGCTGACGCGCGGACGATTGCGGTCGGGTTAATGCGGTGCTCACTGCCTCACTCTCAGGCTGGATATTCATCCAGCCTTTTTTATGTTATAAAATCCGCCACATTCGTTGGTTAAGGAAGCATTCAGGTGATAGGTCGTTTACGGGGCAATATTCTGGAAAAGCAGCCGCCGCTGGTGCTGCTTGAGGCGCACGGCGTAGGCTATGAAATTCACATGCCCATGACCTGTTTTTATGAGTTGCCTGAATTGCAGCACGAAGCGGTGATTTTCACCCACTTTGTGGTGCGCGAAGATGCGCAGCTGCTGTTTGGTTTTAACAGCAAGCAGGAGCGGGCGCTGTTTCGTGAACTGATTAAGGTGAATGGCGTGGGACCAAAACTGGCGCTGGCGATCCTCTCCGGCATGTCGGCACAGCAGTTTGTTACGGCGGTGGAGAAAGAGGAGATCGCCTCGCTGGTGAAACTGCCGGGCGTGGGCAAGAAGACCGCCGAACGTCTGGTAGTCGAGATGAAGGATCGCTTCAAAGGGATGCATGGCGACCTGTTTGGCGGCGATTCGGCCTTTACGCTGACCACGCCGAGCGCGGAGCCGGAAACCAACGACGCGGAAGCCGAAGCGGTTGCAGCCCTGGTATCACTGGGTTATAAACCGCAGGAAGCCAGCCGTATGATCAGTAAAGTCGGTCGGCCGGATGCGGATTGCGAAACCCTGATCCGCGAAGCGCTCCGCGCTGCCATTTGAGGTAATTCATGATAGAAGCCGATCGCCTGGTCTCTGCTGCCAGCGTTAACGAAGAAGAGAGTCTCGACCGCGCCATTCGCCCGAAAATGCTGACCGAGTATGTCGGTCAGCCGCAGGTGCGTGAGCAGATGGAGATTTTCATCAAGGCAGCGCAGCTGCGCGGCGATGCGCTTGACCACCTGCTGATCTTCGGTCCGCCGGGGCTGGGGAAAACCACGCTGGCAAACATCGTGGCGAATGAAATGGGGGTCAATCTGCGCACCACCTCCGGTCCGGTGCTGGAAAAAGCGGGCGATCTGGCGGCGATGCTGACCAACCTCGAACCGCATGACGTCCTGTTTATTGATGAAATCCATCGCCTCTCGCCGGTGGTGGAAGAGGTGCTCTATCCGGCGATGGAAGATTATCAGCTGGATATTATGATCGGCGAAGGCCCGGCGGCCCGTTCAATTAAGCTCGATCTGCCGCCTTTTACCCTGATCGGGGCCACCACCCGCGCCGGCTCGCTGACCTCCCCGTTACGTGACCGTTTCGGGATTGTGCAGCGGCTTGAGTTCTATCAGGTGAAAGATCTGCAACACATTGTCGGACGCAGCGCGGCCTGTCTGGGGCTGGCGCTGAGTGATGAAGGCGCGCTGGAGATTGCCCGCCGTTCACGCGGTACGCCGCGTATCGCCAACCGCCTGTTGCGCCGGGTGCGCGACTTCGCGGAAGTTCGCGCTAACGGCGAGCTGAGCGGCGACGTCTCCTGTAGCGCGCTGGATATGCTGAATGTCGACAGTGAAGGGTTCGACTACATGGACCGCAAACTGCTGCTGGCGATCATCGACAAGTTTATGGGCGGACCGGTGGGTCTGGATAACCTGGCGGCGGCGATTGGTGAAGAGCGCGAAACCATCGAGGATGTGATTGAACCCTTCCTGATCCAGCAGGGTTTTATCCAGCGCACACCGCGTGGCCGGATGGCCACGCAGCATGCTTATCGTCATTTCGGTATGACGCGGGAAGAGTAATCAGACCGCCGGTTTGCGCACCATGCTGAAGATAAACAGGATGGCGGCGCACAGCACCACGGACGGGCCGGCCGGAGTGTCGTAGAAGGCGGAGAAGGTCAGTCCGCCGGTCACGGCGATAATGCCGATTACCATCGCCACGCCCGCCATCGCTTCCGGTGAACGCACAAAACGGCGGGCGGTGGCGGCAGGAATAATCAGCAGTGAGGTGATGATCAGCGCGCCGACAAACTTCATCGCTACGCCGATAGTCAGCGCCGTGACCAGCATCAGGATCAGCCGGGTACGCTGAATATTAACGCCATCGACCTGTGCCAGCTCCGGGCTGATGGTCATCGACAGCAGCGGCCGCCACTGCCAGGCCATCACCAGCAATACAATCACCACGCCGCCGCCCATCATCCAGAGATCGTCTGGGGTGATCGCCAGCAGGTCGCCAAACAGATAGGCCATCAGGTCGACGCGCACATTCTTCATCAGGCTCACCACCACCAGCCCCAGCGACAGCGCACTGTGCGCCATAATCCCCAGCAGAGTATCGATCGCCAGATGCGGACGACGCTCCAGCCAGACCAGCCCCAGCGCCAGGCAGACCGTCACCAGGATCACCGCGTAGTAAGGGTTGACGTTAAACAGCAGGCCAAAGGCGACGCCGAGCAGGGAGGCATGCGCCAGGGTATCGCCGAAATAGGACATCTTGCGCCAGACCACAAACGAGCCCAGCGGACCGGCAGCCAGCGCTAACATCACCCCGCCTATCCAGCCCGGTAATAACAGTTCAATCATGATGGACCCTGTCCTTTGCGTAAAACGATACGTCCCTGAAGGTCGTGACGATGATTATGGTGGTGACGGTAAATCGCCAGCTCCTCGGCTCCGCGCGGGCCGAACATCGCGATAAACTCCGGGTGCTGCGAGACCGCTTCCGGCGAGCCGGAACAGCAGATGTGGTGGTTAAGGCAGAGCACTTCATCAGTTTTCGCCATCACCAGATGCAGATCGTGGGAAACCATCAGCACCGCGCAGTTCAGCTCCAGCCGCAGCTGATTGATAAGGTCATACAGCGCGACCTGACCATTCACATCGACACCCTGTGTCGGCTCATCCAGCACCAGCAGCTGCGGCTGATTCAGCAACGCGCGCGCCAGCAGCACACGCTGGGTTTCACCGCCGGAGAGTTTTTGCAGCGGCGCGTTGAGCAGGTGGCCCGCCTGGACACGCTTCAGCGCTGGCAGGATCTCCGCCGTTTTGCTGCCGCGCGTCAGCCGCATAAAGCGTTCTACCGTCACCGGCAGGGTCGGGTCGATATGCAGCTTCTGCGGCACATAGCCAATACGCAATTGGGGATCACGCTGCACGCTGCCGCTGGTGGGGGCCAGCAGACCCAGCACCACACGCACCAGGGTTGATTTTCCGGCACCGTTCGGCCCCAGCAGGGTCAGGATGCGTCCAGGCTGAAGTGCCAGGCTGACGCCCGATAACACATTGCGCTGGTTAAATTTTATCGAAACGTTTTCGAGTGTGACAAGTGAGGTCATAGTATTTACAGGTTGCACAGAATTTCGAATGTTATAATATCACATTCCACCTCATGGTCACGATGGAATGACGCAATATGTTACATAATAAAAAGGGCGCATTATTCGCCTTAACCGCTTTCTCCGTTACAGCTTCGTTAACCCTTCCGGCCCAGGCGGATGTGGTCGCTTCCATGAAGCCGGTCGGTTTTATCGCCGCCGCCATCGCCGATGGCGTTACCCCGGTGGATGTCCTGCTGCCGGACGGGGCCTCTGAACACGATTACGCCCTGCGACCATCTGATGCAAAACGTATTAAAAACGCGGACTTAGTCGTCTGGGTCGGGCCTGAAATGGAAGCCTTTATGGCGAAGTCTGTGGCGGAACTTCCGGCCAAAAAAAATCTCGCGATGGCTGACATCGACGGGGTAAAACCGTTATTGATTAGCGGCGCTGAAGATGAAGATGAACACGCAGGGGAAAAGTCTGAAGAAGCGGATGCCGATGCGCATCACCATCATCACGGCGAGTTTAATATGCACCTCTGGTTGTCGCCAGAGATCGCACGCAAGACCGCGGTTGCAATCCATGGAAAATTATTGGAACTTATGCCGCAAGATAAAGCCAAACTTGACGCCAACCTCCAGCAGTTTGAGGTAGCTTTGGCGGATACAGACAAACACGTTAGCGCACAACTCGCTCCGGTCAGAAACAAAGGATATTTCGTTTTTCACGACGCTTACACGTACTTTGAAAAACACTACGGTCTCTCGCCCACCGGGCATTTTACCGTCAACCCTGAGATTCAGCCGGGCGCTCAGCGTTTACATCAGATACGAACACAGTTGGTTGAGCAAAAGGCGGTCTGCGTCTTTGCTGAGCCACAATTCAGACCAGCAGTCATCGATGCAGTGGCTCGCGGAACCCAGGTGCGTAAAGGCACACTCGATCCGCTGGGAACTGACATCAGCTTAGCCAAAGACAGCTACGTGAAATTCCTCTCACAGCTGTCGAGCCAGTATGAAAGCTGCCTGAAAGGAGCATGAGGAATAGGTAAAAGTGCAGCAGATAGCCCGCTCTGTCGCCCTCGCATTTAATAATTTGCCGCGCCCCCACCGCGTAATGCTGGGGTCTTTAACCGTTGTCACTCTGGCCGTCGCTGTCTGGCGGCCTTATGTTTATCACCCTACCGATGATGTGGCGCCTATCGTCAAAACCATCGAGCTGGATAAAAATGAGTTCCGCACCCTGCTGCCGGAAGCCAGTGAGCCGATCGATCAGAGCACACCGGAACCGGACGAAGAGCTGCCTGCGGACGACGTCGACAGCGACGTGCCGGACACGTCTGGCGTCCACGACTATACCGTTTCATCCGGTGACACCCTGAGCAGTGCCCTCAACCAATATGGTATCGACATCGGCGACATCAACGCGCTGGTGATGAGCGATCGCGATCTGCGTAATCTCCAGGTCGGCCAACAGCTGAGCTGGACGCTGGATGAGGATGGCGGCCTGAAAACCCTGAGCTGGGAAATCTCCCGGCGTGAAACCCGCACCTATGAACGTACCCCGAATGGGGGCTTTAAGATGAGTGCGGAGATGCAGAAGGGGGAGTGGCGCAACAGCGTGTTGCAGGGTGAAGTGCGCGGCAGCTTTGCCGCCAGCGCTCAGCGGGCCGGATTAAGCGGGGCGGAAGCCAGTAGCGTGATCAAGGCGCTGCAATGGCAGATGGATTTCCGTAAGCTGCGCGCGGGCGATCAGTTCAGCGTGTTAATGTCGCGCGAGATGCTCGACGGCAAAAGCGCCCAGAGTCAGCTGCTCGGCGTGCGCCTGCGCAGCGGGGGCAAAGATTATTACGCCTTCCGCGCCGATGATGGCAAATTCTACGATCGCAGCGGTTCCGGCCTGGCGCGCGGCTTTATGCGCTTCCCGACCGTGAAGCAGTATCGCGTCTCCTCCAACTTCAACCCGCGTCGACTGAATCCGGTCACCGGCCGCATTGCGCCGCACAAAGGCGTCGACTTTGCGCTGCCGATTGGTACGCCGGTGCTGGCGGTCGGTGACGGCGAGATTGTGGTGGCGAAGAACGGCGGCGCGGCCGGTAACTACGTCGCGATCCGTCATGGCCGTCAGTATATGACGCGCTACATGCACATGAAGAAGGTGCTGGTGAAACCGGGACAGAAGGTGAAACGTGGCGACCGCATCGGTCTGTCAGGCAACACCGGACGCTCAACCGGTCCGCATCTGCATTTTGAGATCTGGATCAACAACCAGGCGGTTAACCCCTTAACGGCGAAACTGCCGCGGATGGAAGGTCTCGCGGGCAAAGAGCGGAGTCAGTATCTGGCACAGGTTAAATCCTGGCTGCCGCAGCTCGGTCTCAAATAGGCGAATCTCGTCACTTTGCAGCAAAACCGACGGTGATCCCGTCGGTTTTTTGCTATCTGGATCAGGATGATTGCAAATTTTCAGGTCGTCACTATCATTAGCCGGTCATTGCTTGAGGCGAGTGCATGGAAACCCGTAAAAAAAATAACATTGAATTTATTCCCGTTTTTGAACGTTCATTTCTCAAACCTAAATACTGGGGCAGCTGGCTGGCTATTGGTGCGCTGGCGGGAATGGCTTACCTGCCACCGAAAGTCCGCGATCCGCTGCTGGGCCGCCTGGGCCGCTTTGCCGGTAAACTGGCCAAAGGCGCACGCCGCCGTGCGCTGATTAATCTCTATTACTGTTTGCCTGAACTCAGCGAAGAGCAGCGTGCCACGCTGGTTGATGAGATGTTTGCCACGGCACCGCAGGCGATGGCGATGATGACCGAGTTAGTGCTGCGCGATCCCGCGCTTATCCGCCAGCGGGTAGAGTGGCATGGTCGTGAAATTATCGACCAGATGAAAGCGGAACAGCAGAATGTTATTTTCCTGGTGCCCCACGGCTGGGCGGTGGATATTCCGGCGATGCTGCTCGCCTCGGAAGGACAAAAGATGGCGGCGATGTTTCACAATCAAAGCGATCCGCTGCTGGATTACGCCTGGAACACCGCGCGTCGCCGCTTTGGTGGCCGGATGCATGCCCGCAATGACGGTATTAAGCCCTTTATCAGTTCGGTCAGACAGGGCTACTGGGGCTACTATCTGCCCGATCAGGATCACGGGGCAGAGCACAGTGAGTTCGTCGATTTCTTTGCCACCTACAAAGCGACATTGCCGGCGGTGGGCCGGCTGATGAAGGTGTGCCGCGCCAGGGTGGTGCCGCTGTTCCCGGTCTATAACGGCGACAGCCACAAGCTGGATATTTATGTGCGGCCACCGATGGACGATCTGCTGGAGGCGGACGATCATCAGCTGGCGCGCCGGATGAATGAGGAGGTGGAGGTGTTCGTGCGTCCCCATCCTGAGCAATACACCTGGATCCTCAAGCTGCTGAAAACGCGCAAAGAAGGGGACATTGAACCCTATTCGCGCAAAGAGCTCTATCCGCGCAAATAGCAGAAAGGCCGCGCAAGCGGCCTTTTTTGATCCTGAAGTTCGCGCCAGTTAACGGCGAAACAGAGCATGCTGAGGAGTCAGGGTCAGATCGGAAAGGCAGTTAAGCCAATCCCTGACGCGGGGCGCTTTCCTCTTCTGATCCTGTTCCTAAAGTTTATTCAGCGGTGTCAGATTTAAACCACAACCCGCCGCATTATTTATAACGCTTCCAGCTTACTGCGTCGTTTACGCTCACGCATAAAGATAATCACCAGACCAAACCACAGCACGCCGCTGATAAAGTTAATCAGGCAGAACCAGAGCGTGCCGCCGCTGAAGTAGCCGCTTTTGGCCAGTTCAATCCCCACCGCCAGCGTCAGAATACTGATCATCCCCAGCATCGCCGCCACGCTGCCTTTACCCTCCTGGCTGGCGTAGAGCGTCAGGCGATAAAGCCCGGCGTTGACCATACCCGCACCAAAGGCATACAGGCTCAGACCCGCGGTAATCAGCAGATAGCTGTGGCTGTTGAGCAGACTCGCCAGCAGCGCCAGGCTCAGCCCGATCAGAATCGGCCAGGCGGCGAATTTCACCGGCTGTTCAATCGGTACCCGTCCCGCCAGCTTACTCAGGGTCAGATTACCGGCGATCATCGCCAGAAACACCGGCAGTTGCAGCAGGGCATACTGCATACGGGACAGCCCTTCATCCTGCATCAGGATCACCGGTGACAGGGCAACCCAGGTCAGGATCGGAATAAACACCAGTCCGATAGCGAAGGAGCCTGACATCACCAGCCGATCTTTCATCAGCCGGCCATAGTTGCGCGCCAGACTGGGCAGGGCGACAGAGTGACTGCGATCGCCCGCGGTTTCCGGCATGACGCGCCACAGCACCACAAAGGCGACCAGGCTACAGCCGGCGAACAGCCAGAACATGCTGCGCCAGCTGCCAAGCGTCAGCCAGGCGGCACCCGCCAGCGGACCGGCCAGCGGTGCCAGCAGCGCGACATTGGCCATCAGCGCCATCATCCGCACCGCCAGCGCCTCATCAAAGGCTTCCTGGATGGCGGCATAGCCGACCGCGCCGATAAAGCAGAGGCTGATGCCCTGGATAAACCGCAGGCCGACAAACGCCTCAATCGAGCTGACCCGGTACATCAGCAGACAGGCGATGGCAAAAAACAGGATGCCGGAGAGCATCACCGGTCGGCGGCCAAGTTTATCGGAGAGCGGCCCCAGCAGCCATTGCAGCACCATCCCGCCAATCAGGTAGGCGGTGAGGGAGGTGGAGACCCATTCGGGACCAACGGCGAATTCGCGGGTCACGATCAGCATGCCAGGCTGGATCATGTCGTGCGCAATATAGGTGGCAAATTCAAACAGCACTAACGCCAGAGGAAAGAGCAACATCCGGCCAGTAAGCTGGCTGATGGGTTGGAAACGGGCCATCTGGCCTCCTTGTCAGAAAAGAAAACGCGACTGCCAGGCAGTCGCGTCTTTATTCTACATCGGCAAGGTTAACCTGATGTGAATTAATCTACCCGCAGCACCCGGGTGGTGTTGGTGGTGCCAGTGGCGCCCATCACATCCCCCTGGGTGACGATCACCAGATCGCCGGAGACCAGGAAGCCTTTATCGCGCAGCAGGTTAACCGCGTCATGTGCCGCAGCCACCCCATCATTGTTGCTGTCGAAGTAGACCGGCGTCACGCCGCGATAGAGCGCGGTGAGGTTCAGGGTGCGTTCGTGACGTGACATCGCGAAAATCGGCAGACCCGAGGTGATGCGTGAGGTCATCAGCGGCGTGCGGCCCGACTCGGTCATGGTGATAATCGCGGTGACGCCCTGTAAGTGGTTAGCCGCGTACATGGATGACATGGCGATCGCCTCTTCGACGTTGTCAAACTGCACGTCGAGACGATGTTTTGAGACGTTGACGCTGGGGATCTTCTCCGCACCCAGGCAGACTTTCGCCATCGCGGAAACGGTTTCAGCCGGATACTGACCGGCCGCGGTTTCCGCTGACAGCATCACCGCATCGGTACCATCCAGCACGGCGTTGGCGACGTCCATCACTTCCGCGCGGGTCGGCATCGGATTGGTGATCATCGACTCCATCATCTGGGTGGCGGTAATGATGGTGCGGTTGAGCTGACGGGCACGGCGGATTAACGCTTTCTGAATGCCGACCAGTTCCGGGTCGCCAATCTCTACGCCCAGGTCACCGCGCGCCACCATGACCACGTCGGAGGCGAGAATGATGTCATCCATCGCTTCCTGGCTGGCAACCGCTTCAGCGCGCTCCACTTTGGCTACCAGTTTCGCCTCGCAACCCGCCTCGCGTGCCAGACGGCGCGCCAGGTTCATATCTTCGCCACAGCGCGGGAAAGAGACCGCCAGGTAGTCGACCTTGATTTTCGCGGCGGTGATGATGTCAGCTTTATCTTTTTCGGTCAGCGCTTCCGCCGAGAGACCGCCGCCCAGCTTGTTGATCCCTTTGTTGTTCGACAGCGGGCCACCCACCGTGACTTCGGTGAAGACTTTCATCTCCTGCACTTCCAGCACCTTCAGCTGCACGCGGCCATCATCCAGCAGCAGGATGTCGCCTGGCACCACATCTTCCGGCAGACCTTTGTAGTCGATACCGACGCGCTCTTTATCGCCTTCGCCTTTACCCAGGCTGGCATCCAGCAGGAAACGGTCACCGATATTGAGAAAAACTTTGCCTTCTTTGAAGGTGGAAACGCGAATTTTTGGCCCCTGGAGGTCGCCAAGGATCGCCACGTGGCGTCCCAGTTTTGCTGCAATCTCACGCACTTTGTCGGCACGAAGCTGGTGATCTTCTGGCGTGCCGTGAGAGAAGTTGAGTCGTACGACGTTTGCGCCGGCTGCGATGATTTTTTCGAGGTTATTATCACGATCGGTGGCCGGGCCGAGGGTTGTTACGATCTTGGTTCTTCTGAGACGTCTTGACATGAAGGACTCCGTAAACATTTAAGCGTGTCCTGGTCTCTGGACACAGCATGGGTATTTATTCTATATGATCGATGCGGGGTGATACGACTCACATTGTAAATGTGATGTTAATTTTCTTGCTAATCTTCATCTTCCCGACTGGCCTGCTTTTCGTAACGCGACGCTTTCAGCGCCTCTTTCACACGTCTGAGATTTTCCCTGAAGGGGGCTCCGCGCGTCAGGGTAAAACCGGTCGCTAACACATCGATCACGGTCAACTGCGCCAGGCGCGACACCATCGGCAGATAGACATCAGTATCTTCCGTTACATCAAGCACTAAAGCCAGCGCAGCTTCACGCGCCAGGGGTGAATCGGGAGAGGTGATGGCAATCACGGTGGAACCGTTTACACGGGCCAGGCGAGCCAGTTCTACCATATTTTTTGTGCGGCCAGTATGTGAAATGAGAACAAAAACGTCACCGGCTCGACTATTTATGCAACTCATGCGCTGGATCACAATATCGTCCGACCAGATGACGGGCAGATTAAAGCGCAGGAATTTCGTAAAAGCGTCATGCGCCACCACCGCCGAAGCACCCAGACCGAAAAAGGCGAGTTTATCCGCATGGGTAAGCAGGGTGACGGCCTGCGACAGATGCGCGGTGTTCAGCTGATCCCGGACCTGTTGCAGCCCCGCCAGCGCCGAATCGAAGATCTTGTGGCTGTAGTTCTCCACGCTGTCATCTTCCTCCACGCCACGGCTTACCCAGTTGCTGCCGGTGACCAGGCTTTGCGCCAGCCGCAGTTTAAAGTCAGGAAAACCGCGGGCGCCCAGCCGGTGACAGAAGCGGTTAACCGTCGGCTCGCTGACGCTGGCTTCGCGCGCCAGGGTCGCGATGCTGGAGTGCATCGCCTCCTGCGGCGCAGCCAGAATCTGTCGGGCGACTTTCTGTTCCGCTTTACTCAACGCAGCCAGCTGCGCCTCAATTTTTTCCAGCATATTCATAAGCCGATGACCATCATCACTTTTATCAATTTCAATTATCACTGTCGTCTGAGCCGGTTAACAGAGACTATATCGCGTCAGCACCCGGCCGGCGCAAGAGCGGACAAGCCCGCTACGCTTTTTTTTGGAATACTTTGACCGGGAACAGATTTTCCTGACACCATCAGACACAGAAAAAAAGGGGCCATGCGCACGTGTCATCACACGCGCTGACCTTATCGGGTACAGAGTTAATGCGGTTGACCCGGCGAGTCGGTTTACCTGGCGCGGGGAAAAAAGTACATTGTGCTGAATGAAAATAATAACCTGGAGCCGGTGGCAGAGGATCTGTCGCCACCGGATTATCCTGCAACGAGGAGAGGAAAATGGCGGTAACACAAACAGCCCAGGCATGCGATCTGGTGATTTTCGGTGCCAAAGGCGATCTTGCACGCCGTAAACTGCTGCCTTCACTGTACCAGCTGGAAAAAGCGGGTCAGATCCATGCTGAGACCCGCATTATTGGTGTCGGCCGCGCTGAGTGGGACAAAGCGGAATACACCAAAGTGGTGCGTGAAGCGCTGGAAACCTTTATGAAGGAGAAGATTGACGAAGCGCTGTGGGACAAACTCAGCGGACGTCTCGACTTCTGCAACCTCGATGTGAATGACACCACCCACTTCCCGAAACTGGGCAAGATGCTGGATCAGAAAAACCGGACCACCATCAACTACTTCGCCATGCCGCCAAGCACCTTTGGCGCGATCTGTAAGGGACTGGGCACCGCGAAGCTGAATGCCAAACCGGCGCGCGTGGTGATGGAGAAGCCGCTGGGCACCTCGCTGGAGACCTCGCGCGAAATTAACGATAGCGTCGGCGAATATTTCGACGAAAGTCAGGTTTTCCGTATTGACCACTATCTGGGTAAAGAGACGGTGCTCAACCTGCTGGCGCTGCGCTTTGCCAACTCCATTTTCGTCAATAACTGGGATAACCGCACCATCGACCATGTGCAGATCACCGTGGCGGAAGAGGTGGGCATCGAAGGCCGCTGGGGTTACTTCGATAAAGCGGGCCAGATGCGTGACATGATCCAGAACCACCTGTTGCAGATCCTGACCATGATCGCCATGTCGCCGCCTTCCGATCTCAGCGCCGACAGCATCCGCGATGAGAAAGTGAAAGTCCTGCGCTCGCTGCGCCGCATCGATCAGACCAACGTGCGGGAAAAAACCGTTCGTGGTCAGTACACCGCGGGCTTTGTGCAGGGCAAAAAAGTGCCGGGCTATCTGGAAGAAGAGGGCGCTAACAAATCAAGCGCCACCGAAACCTTTGTGGCGATCCGCGTTGATATTGATAACTGGCGCTGGGCGGGTGTTCCTTTCTACCTGCGCACCGGCAAGCGTCTGCCGACCAAGTGCTCTGAAGTGGTGGTCTACTTTAAAAATCCTGAGATGAACCTGTTCAAGGATTCTTATTCAGAACTGCCGCAGAACAAGCTGACCATTCGTCTGCAACCGGATGAAGGGGTCGATATTGAGATCCTGAACAAAGTGCCAGGCCTCGATCACAAGCATAAGTTACAGACCACTAAACTCGATCTGAGCTACTCCGAGACCTTCAACCAGTCGCACCTGGCCGACGCCTATGAGCGTCTGCTGCTGGAGAGCATGCGCGGTATTCAGGCGCTGTTTGTGCGCCGCGATGAAGTGGAAGCGGCATGGACCTATGTTGACTCCATTATCGAGGCCTGGGCAGCGGATGGGGACTCCTCCAAACCGTATCAGGCGGGTACCTGGGGGCCGGTAGCGTCGGTGGCGATGATCACCCGCGATGGGCGCTCATGGAATGAGTTTGAATAACTGAAGTGATAAAGCCCGCCTCGCGGGCTTTTTTTTCGCCCTGCGATCGGGCCAGCCGATAACTAAAAAAATGAACTGCTGTTTCAAAAACCTGGCAGAGAGGATAGACGCTCAGGAAGAGGATCATGTATGGTAGTGGCGCATTTAAAGGCAGGAGCCGATGCTCCATGACCGGGCCGCTAACCCGGTGTTATCAAGCAAGGGGACGTGATGAAAAACTGGAAAACGAGTGCCGAACAGATTCTGACCACCGGACCTGTGGTACCGGTCATCGTAGTAAACAAGCTGGAACATGCGGTGCCGATGGCGAAAGCGCTGGTGGCGGGGGGCGTCAGAGTGCTGGAAGTGACGCTGCGCACGCCAGTGGCGATGGATGCGTTACGTGCGATGATTAAAGAGGTGCCTGAGGCGATTGTGGGCGCGGGAACGGTGATCAATCCACAGCAGTTACAGCAAGTCACCGATGCCGGTGCGCAGTTTATCATCAGCCCCGGCGTCACCGAGTCCCTGCTGAAGGCGGCGGTTGAAGGTCCGGTTCCGCTGATTCCGGGTATCAGCACCGTTTCTGAACTGATGACCGGTATGGATTACGGTCTGCGTGAGTTTAAATTTTTCCCGGCGGAAGCCAATGGCGGCGTTAAAGCGTTGCAGGCGATTGGCGGTCCTTTCCCACAGGTGCGCTTCTGCCCGACCGGCGGCATCTCTCCGGCTAACTACCGTGACTATCTGGCGCTGAAAAGCGTGCTCTGCATCGGTGGCTCCTGGCTGGTGCCTAACGACGCGCTGGAAGCGGGCGACTGGGATCGCATCACCCGTCTGGCGCGCGAAGCGGTCGAAGGCGCGAAGTAAAGGATGGCGGTGAGCCTCCGCTCACCGCACCCTGTGTCAGCCCTGGACCGTGACGGCGGCTGCACTGGCCACCGCACGCGCAATCGCCTGATCGGTCGTCTCACCGCTGGCCAGCGCCACGCCTAAACGCCGCTGACCGCTGATCTCCGGCTTGCCGAACAGCCGCAGTTGCAGACCGGCACCCAGCGCCGCTTCGACATTTACAAACTGCACGTTCTGGCTGGTCAGCTGTGGCAGGATCACCGCGGAAGCGGACGGGCCATACTGACGAATGCCGCCAATCGGCAGGCCGAGAAAGGCCCGCACGTGCAGCGCAAACTCTGACAAATCCTGCGAAATCAGCGTGACCATGCCGGTGTCGTGTGGACGCGGTGACACCTCGCTGAACACCACCTCATCACCACAGACAAACAGCTCAACGCCAAACAGCCCATAACCACCCAGCGCTTTAACCACGCGCGCGGCCAGATCCTGCGCCCGTTGCAGCGCCAGTTCACTCATCTGCTGCGGCTGCCAGGATTCACGGTAATCGCCATCTTCCTGACGGTGGCCAATCGGCGCGCAGAAATGGATGCCATCGACCGCGCTGATGGTCAGCAGGGTGATTTCAAAATCGAAGTCGACCACGCCTTCCACGATGACCCGACCGGCACCGGCGCGGCCACCCTGTTGCGCATAGTCCCAGGCGTGCTCCAGCTGGCTGGCGTCGCGGATAAAGCTCTGGCCTTTACCGGAAGAACTCATCACCGGTTTAACAATGCAGGGGAAACCGATCTCTGCGGCGGCCTCATCAAAGCGCGCTTTGCTGTCAGCAAAACGGTAGCGCGAGGTCGGCAGGGAGAGTTCTTCGGCAGCCAGACGACGAATACCTTCGCGGTTCATGGTCAGCCGCGCGGCACGGGCCGTTGGCACCACGCGCTGGCCCTGTGCTTCCAGCTCAACCAGCGTGTCAGTGGCGATGGCTTCGATTTCCGGCACCACGAAATCGGGCTGTTCCGCAGCGATCAGCGCAGCCAGCGCGGCACCATCCAGCATATTGATTACATGGCTGCGATGCGCCACCTGCATCGCTGGCGCATCGGCATAACGATCAACCGCGATCACTTCCACACCGAGACGCTGACACTCCAGCGCCACCTCTTTACCCAGTTCACCTGAACCTAATAACATCACGCGCGTAGCCGCCGGGCGCAGCGCCGTTCCGAGAGTCGTCATAAATTCCTCTAAGCAGTCAGAATGCGCGCGCAGTATAAACGAAAACGTTTGCGTTCTCATCTTTCGTCCCTGTTACGCTGCCGTTTGCCTTACTTTTCCCGCTCTGACGTTTCCTGACACCGTTTTCGCCAGGATAGCCAGCTAACACCATCAACAGGAGTGGCAGGATGAATAACTGGTTGCAACAGATTCAGTCGGTACTGGCGAAAAAGGGCGGAGAGAGCAAATCGGGCGGGAGCTTAAGCGATATGCTGGCACCGGGCGCGCTGGGTGGTCTGGCCGGGATGCTGATCGCCAGCAAATCGTCGCGCAAACTGCTGACTAAATATGGCGGCAAGGCATTAATTATCGGCGGTGGTGCGGCCGCAGGCGCGGTGCTGTGGAACAAATATAAGCAGCGGGTCAGTGAAGCGCACCAGAATGAACCGGACTTTGGCGTGGCGCAGACGCCAGTCGACAAGCGGGCTGAGCGGCTGGTGACGGCGCTGGTGTTCGCCGCCAAAAGCGACGGCCATATTGACGATCAGGAGCGTGCGGCAATTGAGCATAATATTCATCAGTCCGGCTATGGTCAGGATGCGGAACAGCTGATTCAGCAGGCGATGAACCGCCCACTGGACCCGCAGTGGCTGGCTGCGGATGTGAAAAATGAGGAGGAAGCGCTGGAGCTTTACTTCCTCAGCTGTGCCGCCATTGACGTGGACCACTTTATGGAGCGCAGCTACCTTGCAGCCCTGGGTGACGCGCTGAAAATCCCGCAGGATGTCCGCGATGGCATTCAGCAGGATCTGTTGGCAGAGAAGGCGCGTCTCCCCGCCGGTTAATCGTCTCCCTCGTCCCCGGCTGCGCGCGGCCGGGGGCGGCTTCGTTCCAGACACTTGGCTTACACCCTTTTTAGTGCCACGCTTACAGATGATTACGTTCATGGAGACGGATTGATGAAAGCGCCCATCGCAAAAAAAATACCCCACGAGATGACGCTGCACGGCGAGACGCGCGTTGACAACTACTACTGGCTGCGTGACGACAAACGTGAAAACAGCGACGTGCTTGATTACCTGCGCGCTGAAAATAATTACGGCAAAAAGATCATGTCTTCGCAGCAGCCGCTTCAGGATCGAATATTAAAAGAGATTATCGGTCGGTTGCCGCCTGAAGATCACTCCGTGCCCTATGTGAAAAATGGCTACCGCTATCAGAGCCGCTATCAGAGCGGCAACGAATACCCGGTCTATTACCGTCAGCCTGCGGAGAGTGAGGAGACAGAGGAGTGGAGCCTGCTGCTCGACGCCAACCAGCGCGCGTCGCACAGTGAGTTCTACACCATGGGCGCGCTGCACATCAGCCCGGATAATCGGGTGATGGCGCTGGCGGAAGATTTTCTGTCGCGGCGGCAATATGGCATCCGCTTCCGTAACCTGCAAAGCGGCAGCTGGTATCCCGAAGTACTGAGCAACGCCTCATCCAGTTTCGCCTGGGGCAACGACTCGCGCACCCTCTACTATGTGCAGAAGCATCCGCAGACGCTGCTCTCTTTTCAGGTCTGGCGACACGAGCTGGGCACGCCGCAGTCAGATGACCAGCTGGTCTATGAAGAGCGGGATGATACTTACCATCTCAGCGTGCATAAAACCACCTCAAAACAGTTCATCCTGATTGCGCTCTACAGCACCAATACCAGCGAAATTCAGCTGATCGATGCCAACTTCCCCGATGCCCAGCCGCATATCTTTCTGCCGCGCCGCCGCGATCATGAGTACAGCATCGATCACTACGACCATCAGTTTTTTATCCGTTCTAACCGCGAAGGCGAGAACTTCGGGCTGTACCGCAGTCGCTATCTGGATGAGTCGCGCTGGGAAACGCTGATCCCGGCGCGGGAGCAGGTAGTGATGGAGGACTTCCAGCTGTTCCGCGACTGGCTGGTGGTCGAGGAGCGTCAGCGCGGCTTAACCAGTCTGCGGCAGGTCAACTGGGCCACGGGCGAAACCAGCGGTATCGCCTTTGACGATCCGACCTACGTCACCTGGCTGGCCTACAATCCGACGCCGCGCACCAGCAAGCTGCGCTACGGCTACTCCTCCATGACCACGCCGACCACGCTGTTTGAGCTGGATATGGATACCGGCGAGCGCCGTATCCTGAAACAGAGCGCGGTGAAAGGCTTCAACGCCGAAGATTACAAAAGCGAGCATCACTGGATTAAGGTCAGCGATGGCACGGAAGTGCCGGTGTCGCTGGTCTATCATCGCCAGCATTATCAGCCCGGTCAGAACCCGATGCTGGTCTATGGCTACGGCGCTTACGGCAGCAGCATGGATGCTGATTTCAGCGTCAGCCGCCTGAGCCTGCTGGATCGTGGCTTTGTCTATGCACTGATCCAGGTGCGCGGCGGCGGTGAGCTGGGGCAGCAGTGGTATGACGGCGGACGCCTGCTGAATAAAATGAACAGCTTTACCGACTTTATCGATGTCACTGAGGGGCTGGTGGCGCGCGGCATCGGCCACCCGGAACGGCTCTATGCGATGGGCGGCAGCGCGGGCGGATTACTGATGGGCGCGGTAATTAACATGGCACCGCAGCGGTTTCACGGCGTGGTGGCTCAGGTGCCCTTTGTCGATGTGGTCACCACCATGCTGGATGAGTCGATCCCGCTGACCACCGGGGAATATGACGAGTGGGGGAATCCCGGCGATGCTGAGTATTACCGTTACATCCGCCAGTACAGCCCTTATGACAACATTGAGGCTAAGGCGTATCCCCATCTGCTGGTCACCACCGGCCTGCATGACTCTCAGGTGCAATACTGGGAGCCGGCCAAATGGGTGGCGAAACTGAGATCGATGAAAACCGATCACAATCTGCTGCTGCTCTGCACCGATATGGATGCCGGTCACGGCGGGAAGTCAGGGCGCTATAAAGCCTATGAGGGGATTGCGATGGAGTATACCTTTCTGATTGGGCTGGCGCAGGGGACGTTGCCGCCAGACCAGGATTACTGAGGCTCAGTCAGGTATTTTCGCAGCGCCTGCCGCAACGGCGGGCGCAGATCGGCGACATTATCCAGCATCCACTTCAGGTAGCCCGGATCTTTCCGCGCAACCACCGCAATCGCCTGACCACGATATTTGCCGAACGGCAGAACATCGTCGCGCTGGGCGGCGGGCTGAGAACGCACAATCATCTCGGAAGTGCTCCAGCCGGAGGTCTCCATAATGCGGATCAGCAGTGCCGCGGTGACGTAGCAGTCGTAGAGCGCGCGGTGCGCATGCAGGTCAGCGGGGGGCGTCACATCCAGCTTCAGCGAATGACGCAACGCCTGGTTGCCATATTTAATGCCTGGCCAGAGCTGACGTGCCAGCTGCATGGTACAGATCCATTCGCCATACATCTCCGGCAGCATCCGGCGGTCAAAGCTGGCGTTGTGCGCCACGTAAAACGCACTGCCATGATAGCGCGGGATCGCCTCTTCAATGGTGGGTTTGCCCGCCACCATCGCTTCGGTGATGCGATGCACCGCCATCGCCTGACGACTGATGGGGCGGTCGGGCAGAATGAGATCGCTCATCGGATTGACAATCTGACCGTTGACCACATCCACAGACGCCACTTCGACCACGCCGCCCTGCAAGCCGCAGGTTTCGGTATCAATGACACGCAGCATCATGATTTCATCTTCGGTTCATAAGGAAGGCGCGACAGGCTCAGAGACGCCTGGCGATAGTGCATCAGACGCTGACGGAACCAGTCGCGCAACGCTTCGGGCTGCTCCTGTGCCACCATTTCAGCGACAACCGGCATGTTATAACGCTCTTTAAACGCCACACCTGCTGCCGCCATATCGACATTCACTTTGTCTTTTTCTTCCTGGGACAGCAGGGCAAGGTTATGACTCATAATATTCTCCTGAGGATAGCCGGCAAAAATAATGTTTTCATCGGCCTGAATCAAGGATAAAGGATCGCACCGCTCACCTCGACAGGGTAAAAAGAGCAGCGTATCCTTTGGGCTGGTCTGACGCCTGAACGGCGGTTAATAGGATGATTTAATGCAGAAAAAACAGGCTTTCCGCAGGGTTATTACGCTGGCTGCGGCGGGGTTAATGGTCGTCAGTCAGTTTGCGGCGGCGCATGCTCATCTTCAGTCATCCAGCCCGGCAGCCCAGGCGCAGGTGGCCGCCGCCACCGATGCGCTGACGCTCAACTTCAGTGAAGATATTGAGGCGGCCTTCAGCGGCGTCACTCTGCTGGATGCGGCGAAAAAGCCCATCGCCACCGCCAAAGCCAGGGTGGAAGCCAGCCAGAAAAACCGGCTGATCGTTGGCCTGTCGCAGCCACTGAAAGCGGGCAGCTATCAGGTCAACTGGCATGTATTGTCGGTGGATGGCCACAAAACCTCAGGAAGCTATCGCTTTAGCGTGAAGTAACCGTGGCAACCACCGTCTGGATAAGCCTGCGGGCGCTGCATTTTGCGGCGGTGATGCTGCTGACCGGCAGTGCATATTATGGCGCGCTGCTGGCACCGAAGCGTTATCGTCCGCTGCTGTCACAACGCTTATCGCCGCTGGCTGCATGGAGTGCCTGGCTGGCGCTGCTGAGCGCGCTGGCGATGCTGGCCTGCCAGAATGTGCTGATGAGTGGCGACAGCGCCAACCTGACCGATGCCGCCATCTGGCAGGCCGTACTGGGAACGCATTTTGGCGCGGTGTGGCAGTGGGAACTGCTGTCCGCAGCGGTCGGCGTTGCCGCACTGTGGCTGAAGGGGCGACGGCGTCAGCAGACCTTGCTGCTGGCAGGCGTGGTGCAGCTGGCCTGTATGGCGTTAATCGGACATGCCGCGATGCGTGATGGCTTACTGGGCCTGTTGCAGCAGGTTAACCAGACGCTGCATCTTATCGCTGCCACTTTCTGGGCCGGGGGATTACTGCCGCTGCTGCTGTTGATGCGCGAGGCACGCCAGATCGACCGCCGGACGGATGCTATCCGCACCATGATGCGCTTTTCCCGCTATGGTCATCTGGCGGTGGCCTTAACGCTGCTGAGTGGGATAGTAAACAGCCTGCTGATCGCGGGCTGGCCGCTGGACTGGCATGAATCAGACTATATTGTGCTGTTGCTGTGGAAAGTGCTGCTGGTAGCGTTAATGGTGCTGGTGGCGCTGATCAATCGCTACTGGCTGGTGCCACGATTCCGCCTGGCGGGCAGCGGGGCGCAGCGAATATTTATCCGCATGACACAGCTTGAACTGCTGCTGGCATGTGGCGTGGTTGGGCTGGTCAGCGTTTTTGCCACGCTGTCACCAGCCTGAAGAGTTTTAAAAGAGAAAAAGGGTCGTTATGTTGCTGAAGAGAGTCATTCCCGCCATTCTGTTGTTATCCGTATGCGGCCAGGCGCTGGCAGCACAAATCATTACCGTCAGCCGCTTTGAGATCGGTAAAGATAAGTGGCCGTTTAACCGTGAAGAGGTGATGCTGACCTGCGAGAAAGACGGTGCGATGTTTGCCATTAACCCAAGCACGCTGATGCAGTACCCGCTCAACGACAAAGCGGATGCGCTGTTCAAAGCGAAGCAGGTGAAAGCGCAGCCGATCAGCGTGATTCAGAGCGAAGATAAAGCCCATCCGGGCCAGATGATGAGTCTGCAACCAATTGTTGAGCGCACCCAGGTGCTGTGCGGTAAATAAACCCGGCGGGTGCAGCACCGGTATGCACCCGCTGGATCTTTTTTTGTAGTGGCGATCACAAACTGATCCCGTTTCCGGCCCTGCGCCTCGCGCTAACTGGCAAATCCCCGGCACTGTTCTAATCTTAAATGGCAAGGCGAAACCGCCTTCATAAATGCCAACTTTTAGCGCACGGCTCCTTGAGAGCCATTTCCCTGGACCGAATATAGGAATCGTATTCGGTCTTTTTTTGGTTGGTGCTTTTGGTGATTAATTATTTTAAAATCAGTGTGTTAAAAGCAACGCCGTTTCTTTCAGCTCTCCTTTCCTCTGATTAGCCTGCAACGTTATTTTCACTCGCCCTCAGCGATAGCGAATGACCTTTTCAAGATGAATGTGCAGGAAAGCGGTCTTTATTAAAATCGCCGAAAACCGCTTAAGGAATGGCTCGCAGCAAAATCCTCTGATTGCACTAAGTCAAATATGTTCTGACTGTTTGCATTTCCAGCATGCATAAAGCAGTATCTCCTCGTAATCGTTTTGTTCTGTGGTGTTACAGGTAGTGTGAGTATGCTTTAACATCGTAAAAGCGATTGGGAAAATAGTTATTCCTCCCCTGTTGATGATTAATGAGATGTCAGCTGGTCTGAGATTCTCGCGAGTCTGATCTCTTCATATAGCGTCAATACCTGAAAAGACTTACTGCTGTGCGGTATATCCAGCCCAGCGACATCGGCGGCTGGATGAAGAAAGATAGTGTATGTAGTTGCGCTTTATGCAGAGGTTATGGAAAATAGCGGTAAGCCAGTGCTGCTGCCTATTCTTGATACAGACGGCGTTACTATGTAAAAGTCACCCGGCAAACTGTTGAGAATTTGGGCTGGTACTGTCAGCACCTTAGTACGTTAAATAAAGTTATAGTGAGCTGCTCGCCTGATGCCGGTTTTATCTTGTGTGGCGGGGCGCGGGTAAATAAGACCGCCTGACTGGATACTGACTACCCGCCAGAGTTCCCCGGTTTAGAAAAAATGTTAAATACAGATAGATTTCCGGCAAACTAACAGTAAATCCACGTTATTATTTCGATGATTATTTTTTTGTTAGTGATTTCAACCCGGCGTTTATTGAGTCGGTATCGAACACCTGATGAGTTGATTTAATTAATAAAATAGAAATTTAAGTTAACTTATTGATATTGAAGGATCTTTGGTGCCTGTGATGTTGCCAGCTTTTCAGGGGTGTGATTGACATTGCGGTGAGATTATCAGGTATTGAATGCAATGTTGATGAAGTGACTCCTCTCAGAAGAGTAGTACAACTGTTTGAAAAATAATATTGATATATAAGGATGTAGTGATGAAACAAGTTTTGAAGCGGTTTTTTTATGTTGTTATAGGTTTGTTTGTAATTGGGTACCTGGTGGGAAATAATGAAGATGGCAGTAAGCCATCAAGTTCTGAGCAAGCCAGTCAATCAGATTCTGTGCAAACCCGCCAGTCAACGTCAGTAGCAGAAGCCGCGCCTGTTAAATCAAATCCACCGCCAAAGCCCGTCTATCAGACAACAGCTCGTAAATTATTCAATGATTACGACGAAAATGAAGTTGCGGTTGATGAGCAGCTTAAGGGTAAAATTGTAGCGGTAAGCGGTATTGTTCAGTCTATTGACAAGGATTTTACAGATTCAATTATCATTAGCCTGAAGACTGATAATGAATTTATGCCCGCGCGATTAGATATGAAAGACTCTCAGAAAGCTACTGCAATTTCCTTGAAAAAAGGTATGAAGGTAGTCATTGTTTGCGAAAGGATGTCCCGTATCATTGGGGCACCATCAGGTCGAAATTGCACCTTTAAATGATTAAAGTGGTGCTAATTATCGATATGCGATTAGCACCCGTTTTTAGCTTATCTAATCTCATAGAGAATGTGTAACCCGCTTCCCTTTAATTGATTCACCCTGATTTTGAGCAATGACTTCATCAGTAACGCGAGGCCATCCTATAAAGAAACGTTCTTCAGACCAGCAGATCATCAACATTCTCCTTAAGGGCGGAAAGCGCCGTCGCAACCATGTGCGAGTAAACGAAGCTATCTGACCTGGATAAGGCCGAGCCTGAACTTGTTCACTACACTTCTTAACACGCTCCGGCGATCGGATTCATTCCGCCTGGCAATACTCTCGTCGCATCCGATCTACCCGAACGCCTCCCGGCAATCCCTGCTGGTTAAAACGTCTTTTTGATGCCCATCCCGACACTACGAAATCCACTTTAATCCTTTCACATTCTTCTCTGTGACATTCCGCTCAGCCCTGTAACAGAGCAATTTCCTCCCGAACAAATAGTATCGCGCTATCCTTAACCCAGGAGGTGCCTATGTGTGGACGATTTGCGCAGTACAGCAGCAGAGACAAATATTTTAAATCACTCGGCCTGAAGGCTGATGAAATTCAGTATGACCCGGAACCGATAGGGCGCTTTAACGTTGCGCCAGGGACCAGAGTGCTTCTGCTCAACGAGCGTGAAGAAGAGATGCATCTCGACCCGGTCTACTGGGGCTATGGCCCTGAGTGGTGGGATAAGCCGCCCTTAATCAATGCTCGCGGAGAAACCGCTGCCACAGGACGCATGTTTAAGCCACTGTGGAATCACGGTCGCGCGATCGTGCCGGCAGACGGCTGGTATGAATGGAAGAAGGGCCACGATAAGAAACAGCCTTACTTCATCTGCCACCAGAAAAAGCATCCGCTGTTTTTTGCCGCCATCGGTAAGGCACCCTATGACAAAGCTCACGATAAAGAGGGCTTTGTTATTGTCACATCATCAAGTAATAAAGGAATGGTCGATATTCATGATCGTCGCCCATTAGTGCTTACCGCAGACGCGGTGCGTGAATGGCTGAGCGAAGAGACTACACCGGAGCGTGCAGTGGAAATCGCCAACGATGCCGCGGTGCCCGAGAAGGATTTCACCTGGCATCCTGTAAGCAGTAAGGTGGGTAATATCCATAATCAGGGGGAGGACCTGGTGAGTGAGATTGATGATCCAGCCGTTTAATCCTCAATTCTGCATAGCTCACCAGCCAATCCCCGGACTCCCTGTCCAATCAGGAAATAAAAAGCGCCGAACGGTTTTTATTTCCTGCCAGACACATTATGGGTGTTCCTCCTGCTCAAATGTCCGTGGAATCGGATCGCCGGGTTGACGGAACCGGGCGTTATCCCGGGATTTGTAAACCAGTCCGGAAGCGGCGTCGGAGATAAGGGCTGACCATTGCGTTAATGTGCCGTATCCCGCCGTTTATGGCGAATCGCAATGATCATCCGAGAGCCACTCACTCACCCTGACCCTCATCCTTTCTGCACTCAGCCAGAATATCGTCTGCGGCGACATATTCCCGGGTCTGCACCCCGGTCATACCGAGCAGAGTGGAAAAAAGATTATCCTGTGAATATTGATTGTTCGCTGCACGCTGGCGCAGGCAGTGCTGATCCACGGCGTAACGCTGCTGATAGTCAGAAGAGAGCCAGATTAGCATCGGAATATGGGTCTGTGCTTCAGGGGCGATGGCATAGGGCAGACCATGCAGATAGACTCCTTTTTCACCCAGCGACTCACCGTGGTCAGATAAATAGACCAGGCTGGTGGTAAATCTGTCCTGATGTTGTTTCAGCAACTCAATCGCTTTGTCCACAATATAGTCAGCATATAAGATCGTATTATCGTAGGTATTAACCAGTTGCTCCCGCGAACACTCCTGAATCTGTTTGGTTTCGCAGGTGGGGGTAAATTTGCGGAACGCAGGCGGATAGCGATGGTTGTAGGTCGGTCCGTGGCTTCCGATGGTGTGCAGGACAATCACGCCATTGCCTTGCAGCCGGTCGATATACTCTTCCAGCCCATGAAAAAGCACCTCGTCGTAACATTCCCCTTTAATGCACATGCCGGGAAGATTCAGCGCGGTCATATCCTGATTCGGAACGCGCTCGCAGGCTCCCTTACAGCCTGAGTCGTTCTCATGCCACAGCACATTCAGGCCCGCCCGCTGAATAATGTCCAGCAGACCTTCCTGATGGCTGGCCAGCGCGTCATCGTAGTGGGCGCGCGGCATGTTGGAAAACATGCAGGGAACCGAGACTGCGGTTGAGGTGCCACAGGAGGAGGTATCAGGAAAATAGACCACGTCATCCTCAGCCAGCAAGGGATTGGTGGGTCGCGCATAACCGCCCAGTGAAAAATTAGCGGCGCGTGAGGTTTCACCCACCACCAGAATCGTCAGGTTTTTCTTCGGACCGTTCAGCATTTGTGGACGCTGATGGGCATCTTCACCGATTCTTACCAGCGGCAGGGCCGCCTGTTCGCGATGACCGTAGTAAGAGAGCGAGGCGGCGATAAAATTAGCCGGGCTCAGGGCTTTAATCAGTTCATGATTGTTGCGATACAGCGAAGCGTAATCTTTGTAGAACAGCAGGGCGACCAGCGCGATCAGCACCAGCGAAATCACCATATTGACGCCACGGTAAACCAGACTCTTCCACACCGGGAGCACATGTTTAAAGCGCGGCCAGAAAGCCAGCGCAGCCATCACCACGCCGGAGAGAAACAGGGTAAACAGCATGCCGGGGGTCAGCAGCGCCATGCTTTCTGCCGGGGTGGTATCGATAATATTGGTGATCATCGAGCGATCAAGCACAATGCCATAGTGCTGAATAAAATATTGCGCGGTGGCGGAGAGAAGAATAAATAGCGCAATTACTATTCTCTCAAGCCAGAGAAGCGAAGCCAGCGTGACGACAATATTAATGATGCAGAAGGCCACTACAGGCATTGAGAGGAAAAAGAGAATATTACGCAGACCACTTAACGGGATCAGCGCCAGAACCTGTTGGTAATAAGCGATATTCAGGAAAACTGAGATATAGAGCGAAAATAACAGGATAAAGGTTATGCGCTGCATAACCGGTTTTTTGAAGTGAAATCGTGACATCAAGGTATTCCGTAACCTGAATAAAAGTGACCCGTAAAAATTCAGCTATCAATTTATTAACAACCGTTATTAATAACGGCGGTGTTCTAAATCTGACAGAAACAAGCAGGGCGTTGCAAATTTCGCCGTAAACAGACATAAAACGGCAGATTGCTGACTAACTGGCCATCAGGGGGTGCCTCGGGAAGTCGTTACATCGCAGATGTGAAAGTTAAAGTAAATTAAACTAAATACTAAAGTTCTTAAGGGATTGCGTTGCTGTTATGTGACTTAGATCACAAAAAATATTTGGTAAAAGCGGCCCGGTATGTAGCTGATGCGCAGCCCGAAGCTCGCCAGCAGGGGTTGTAGCTGCGCGAAATTGATCTTAATCAACAGAACCTGATTGGCTGGTTTAGCCCTCGGGAGCGTTTAGCCACGGTATAAACAACCAGACGTAACCTGACCCGGTGATATTCAACCAGGATCAATTATGTTTTTAAAGAAAGTGATTCCCTGCCTGATGATTGCGTTAGGCAGTGCGGCCATGTCCGGCTGTGTAATGGCCGATGGCGGTCATCACAATTTTGGGCCTTCATCAGACTGGCATCGCCATCATGACGCATCCGCGAGTCGGCACCATACGGGTCCCTCAGCGGACTGGAACCATCATGCCGGACCGGCTGCGTCAACGAACAATGCCGCGCAGCATCTGGGTCCACCGCCCGCGCCGGGCAGTGCCGCACAGCACATGGGACCGGCTGCCGATAGCGGAATCCATCGCTGGTAATATCAGGGCTCGCTTCGGCGGGCCTTTTCGTTATCCATCGGCGTAACCTCTCTTTAGCTTTTCCGTCCGCAATCCGCCGCAGGCTGTTAACCTGCTCAACAGACATATATCCCGCCTTAATCACAAAAACAGCGTCTGCCAGACAACCACAGCGCATAACGCCATTTATCCGCTTGTTCTCATTCGCGTTTGGCTTATTCTGGATGCTCAATCAAAAGGAGGAACGTTTATGAAAGCTGCCATTGCTAATAGTGAACACCAGGTTGAGGTTGTTGAGAAAAAGTTACGCCCGCTCAGAACCGGCGAAGCACGGCTCAGGATGGAATGCTGTGGCGTCTGCCATACGGATCTGCATGTGAAGAACGGTGACTTTGGCGATAAGACCGGCGTGACGCTGGGGCACGAAGGGATCGGCATCGTTGAGGAGGTCGCCCCGGATGTCACCTCGCTTAAGCCGGGCGATCGGGCCAGTGTCGCCTGGTTCTTCAAAGGCTGCGGACACTGTGAATATTGTAACTCCGGCAACGAAACGTTGTGCAGAGAGGTGGTCAATGCCGGTTATACCGTCGATGGCGGTATGGCGGAAGAGTGTATTGTGGTTGCGGACTATTCGGTGAAAGTGCCGGATGGGCTCGATCCCTTCGCCGCCAGCAGCGTCACCTGCGCCGGTGTCACTACCTATAAAGCGGTTAAAGTCTCCGGGATCCGGCCGGGCCAGTGGATTGCGATTTATGGCCTTGGCGGCCTGGGTAATCTCGCACTGCAATATGCAAAAAATGTCTTCAACGCCAAAGTCATCGCCGTGGATGTCAGTGATGGTCAGCTGCAACTGGCGAAAGAGATGGGGGCGGATCTGGTGGTGAACTCTGCCAGTGAAGATGCCGCAGCTATTATTCAGCAGAAAACCGGTGGCGCGCACGCGGCGGTAGTGACCGCGGTGGCCAGAGCCGCTTTTAACTCTGCCGTCTATGCGGTCAGAGCCGGTGGCCGGGTGGTGGCGGTCGGATTGCCGTCGGAAGATATGAATCTGAATATTCCGCGTCTGGTGCTGGACGGTATTCAGGTCGTGGGCTCACTGGTCGGGACGCGCAGCGATCTGGCGGAAGCTTTCCAGTTTGCGGCGGAAGGAAAAGTGGTGCCGAAAGTCACCAAAAGAAAGATTGGTGAAGTGAATGCCATCTTCGATGAGATGATTCAGGGAAAAATCCGCGGCAGGATGGTTATCGACTTTACCGCTCAGCCCGGCAAATAAATGCCCGCACAGGTGCCAGGCCCGCCACGTGCGGGCTTTTTTATTGCCGTAACGTCCACGCCTTTCCCTGCCAGCCAGCCAAAAGATTAATAAGCACGGCTTTATGTTTCATGATGTGTTTCAGGCTTGCACTTTACCGGTAACATTCTAGTTTATGAGGTGATGTTTGATTACACACACCTGAAGGAGGGCTATTTATGGCAAAACATCATCTGCTCAAATCCATTGAAATTACAGCTATTGTGCTGTTCGTACTGGTGCTGGCCTATCTCGGCATCACCGGGCTTCTCTCATCGATGGGCATGGATCATGCCTGGCCTTATCCAGCCAAGTAACTGAAAGCCGCACCAGGGAAAGCCAATTTTTTATCAAAATTATAAATAGATAACCGCTTCGATTTTTTCCGCGACCGGCGGAAATGGCAGTACACAACCAGCATGACCACTCATTTATCAGATCAGAGATCCCCGCGGCGACATCGCTGATGCCACATTACAGCCGCAGCGTGCCCGGCAGATCGCATGCACGGAGATGAACAACCTCGCCACCGCGAGGCTGATTCGGATTTAAACCAGACTCACCGAGAGCAGCGTCAGCTCTTCACTCTCCAGCGCCAGGCTTTTTTTGGTTTCGAACATAAACGCCTCCAGCGCCTCCTCGACATCATCACCCTCAATGAAAGCGTGGGTGGTGACATGGTCTTCGCCTTTTGGCTTCAGCACGTAGGAAACAAACCATTTCTTTTTTTGCATGATGCTTATCCTCGGTTCGGGTGTGTCAGGTTCAGTGAATAGTCAAGGTGTGGGTTTAACCGCCGCTGAAATTGGCGGGTCGCCGTCATGCGGGCCAGCAGGCGCTAATCAAGCGGGGCAGGATGCAGCAGATCGATGACATCATCAATTTCGTTGCTGGCCGCATGACGATCCAGCGCTACCGCGTAGTAGCGTCCCTGGCAATAGTGCTTCGTCACCGCCACCCGATGACCGGTCGCGCTGTCCGCCTCCCCGCCGGTTACCGTTTGCAGATGCGGCGGGATCACCAGTTCACTCTCAAGTTGTTCTGCTTCAATAATCACAGCGCCGCCATCGCTGGAAAGCAGCAGGTGCTGAATGCTCATATTTTCTCCTCCGGGTCAGATGACTCACCGGGAAAGTGTAGCGCACCTCAGCGGAGGCGCTGGCAAAGCCGTAAAGCGCGTTACGCTGTCTGGTCAGGGCAAGGAATACCGGTGCGGAGAGACAAAAAAGCCCCCGCAGGGGCTTTCTCAGTAGCCGTTAAACACAGCGGAAAACTCAGCGGGTCTGATTGACGAGCTTCGGTTTCAGCACCCGCTTACCGATCTGAATGCCGGGCTTCTCCACATATTTATAGAGCAGCGAGGCGAGCGCATAGGTGATTGGCAGAGCGGAAACCGAGACGATCAGGAAGCGCGTCATATCGCTTTTAAATTCGATGTCGGTGTGATTGAGCAGCAGGGCGATCAGCGGCAGCACAATCAGCAGATGCAGCAGGTAGACCGAGAACGAGACATCACCGAGCCAGGTGCTGAGGCGGTTATTCAGCAGCTTACGCGGCAGGGCGATCAGCTGAGCCATCCGGCTGCCCTCGGCGTATTGCCACAGAATCGCCGTCATCCCGATGATCATCAGGGCTTCCATGATCACCTGGAGCTTAATCACCCCCAGGCCCATCATTACGCTGGCGACCGGACCCAGCAGCGCATAAGCGACGTAGAGCAGCGACTTACGCCGAATCGCTTCGGCCAGCAGCATACCCGACAGAAACATATTCAGCTTTATCAGGATCATTGAAGGCATTTCAAACGCCTCATAATAATCGGCCAGCAGATAACGTCCGGCGCAGCAGAGCGCCATGATGCCAATCAGGGAGGCGGCGTAGCCAAAGCGCAACGTCACCAGCATGATGAACGGGAACAGCAGATAGAACTGCATCTCCAGGCCGATGCTCCAGTCCGGCAGCACGGTATTAAAACCATATTCGGGCAGCAGGCCGAACAGGAAGCTGAAATGGGTCAGAATGTTTGTCAGCGACTGGTCAGTGTAGCGCGACGACTCCGTGGCGGTGCCGGAATAGAAATGGGCGATGGTGTCACGCATCTCGCCAAACCACGGGCCATAACAGAGGGCGATGATGAGCAGCAGGTAGTAGAGCGGTGCGATACGGAAGAAGCGGCGGATCCAGAACTTTTTGATAGTCTCAGCGCTTTGCCACGGCTCTTTCTGCTGCCGCTCGACATAGTTTTTCGCCATCAGATAGCCCGAGAGCAGAATAAACAGGTCGACGCCGATACCGGGCGATGAAATCAGGGTGATGTGGCAGTGAATCAGCAGACTGATGTGGCCGACCAGTACCCAGAGAGAGGCGATGCCGCGTAACCCCTCCAGCTCGGTAGACCATCCTCGTGTTGCAGACATAACAACTCCTCGTGTTATCCAACTTTTGGCGCTCACTAAGCCCTAAGGCACGAGATATGTAAACGGGCCTTTACAAAAGTAAGAGGATTCCGAGCAGGAATAAACCGGGAAAATCAAGCGGGGAAGAGCGGAAACGCACAGAAAGTGAAGGGCGTGCAGCGGCACACCCTTCATTGTTCTGACTGATTCAGGAGGGGATCAGGCGAGTTTTAACAGGATCATACCCGCCAGCAGCAGGGACAAGCCGGCCCAGCCTTTGCGGTTGAGACGCTGCCCGAACAGCACCCAGCCAGCGGCGACGGTGGCGATAATGCCAAAGCCACCCCATACCGCATAGGCAATCGACAGATCGATTCCCTTAACCGCCTGAGCCAGTGCGCTGAACGCCAGCAGCACACAGCTCAGTGAGAGCACGCCATGAAGTGGCTTCTTAAACCCATCAGAATATTTAAGGAATATGTTGGCGGCGATCTCCAGCACGATCGCCAGCGCCAGCCAGGCCGCATGAACAAAATCAGTGAGGTGCATGATTCACCTCCGCTGATGATTGAGTGCCGGTTTTGATCAGCACAATGCCGACAATCAGGGTGATCAGACCGGCGATTTTCAGCGGTGACAGCGCTTCACCAAACAGCTGCACGCTGAACAGCGTGATCAGCATAATGCCGATGCCTTCCCACAGGGCGTAAGCCACCCCTAAGGCGATGCGTTTAATGGCGAAACTCAGCAGAATATAAGAACAGGCAATCATGCCCAGCATCATCAGATACCCGGAATGGCTGCCGTTCAGGCTTGACCATTTCATAAAAAGGGTACCGATAATTTCAGTAACAATAGCGAGCGACAGTAATATCCAGGCGTGCATAAGGACTCTCCAGCAACGATTAAAAGCCGACTGCCACAGGCGGGCAGACTCAGAACAGGGTCGAAGCGGAAAGGGCTCTACAGGGCGTTACGCCAGTGCTGATCGGTGAGATTCCAGACAGAGAGGAAAGAGGGGGTTGAGAAAACCATGAACATTCTGCTCATAAAATTGACGACGCATCCACATTGTTGCTTCTCATCAGTGGACCGATAGTGCCTCCGGTAATATAGACAGATGATTTATACCATTCCGCCTGCTGCCGAATCAACAGCACAATCCTCTTCGTTCAGGGTTGGTTGAGGTAGTTCTGTACGCCTTGTTAACAATATACCAGAGGATATGTTAATTAAGACGAAAAAAAGCCGGGCAGTGCGCTGCCCGGCTCTGATCAACTACGGATGTCCGTTATCCGGCGCGCTGCGGCGCGGTACGAACCGGCGCATCGCCCGCCACGTAGTAACTGGCAGTGCTGCGCGGCAGCGGGGCGCGGCCACGGATCTTATCGGCAATTTTTTCGCCAATCATAATGGTGGTGGCGTTGAGATTGCCGGTGATAATCAGCGGCATGATCGACGCATCCACCACACGTAATCCTTCAAGGCCATGCACCCGGCCTTCGCCATCTACCACGGCCATCGGGTCGTTGCCCATCTTACAGGTGCCGCACGGGTGATAGGCGGTCTCACCGTGGTTACGCACAAACTCATCCAGCTGTTCATCGGTCTGGCAATCGAGGCCCGGACTGATTTCACGGCCACGATATTTGTCCAGCGCGGGCTGATTGATGATCTCGCGGGTAATGCGGATCGCATCGCGGAACTCGTGCCAGTCCTGCTCATCTGACATGTAGTTAAACAGGATGGCCGGATGACGACGCGGATCGCGGGATTTCAGCCGGACATGGCCACGGCTGGGCGAGCGCATTGAGCCGACGTGACACTGGAAGCCGTGCGCGTCCACGGCGTTAGAGCCGTTGTAGTTAATCGCCACCGGCAGGAAGTGATACTGAATGTTCGGCCAGCTGAACTCTTCACGGCTGCGGATAAAGCCACCTGCCTCAAACTGGTTGCTGGCGCCGATACCGGTGCCGTTAAACATCCATTCCGCACCGATTTTCGGCTGATTCCACCACTTCAGCGCCGGATAGAGCGAGACCGGCTCTTTACACTCATATTGCAGATACATCTCAAGGTGATCCTGAAGATTCTCACCCACGCCCGGCAGCTCATGCACCAGCGGAATATCAAACTGCTTTAACAGTTCAGCCGAACCGACCCCGGAGCGTTGCAGGATCTGCGGCGAGGCGATAGCACCGGCCGAGAGCAGCACTTCACGGCGTGCGGTGGCTTTATGAAGGGTATTGCTGTCACCCTGCAAATACTCCACGCCTACCGCGCGCTTGCCCTCAAAAACGATACGGTCAGTGGTGGCATGGGTAATGATCTTCAGGTTTGAACGGCCTTTGGCCTGATCCAGATAGCCGCGCGCGGTACTGGAGCGGCGACCCTGTGGCGTCACGGTGCGATCCATCGGACCGAAACCTTCCTGCTGATAGCCGTTGAGGTCATCGGTGCGCGGATAGCCCGCCTGCACGCCCGCCTCAATCATCGCTTCAAACAGCACGTTATTGCCCGCTTTCGGGGTGGCCACGCAGACCGGACCGTCGCCGCCGTGGAAATCGTTCGGGCCAATGTCGCGGGTTTCCGCTTTGCGATAGTAGGGCAGGCAGTCGAGATAGCTCCAGTTCTCCAGCCCTGGCGCAGTGGCCCAGTTGTCGAGATCCATCGCGTTACCGCGGATGTAGCACATGCCGTTGATTAATGATGAACCGCCCAGACCTTTGCCGCGTCCACACTCCATGCGGCGATTGTTCATGTAAGGCTCGGGTTCCGTTTCATAGGCCCAGTTATAGCGTTTTCCCTGGAGTGGGTAAGCCAGCGCCGCTGGCATCTGGGTGCGAAAATCAAAACGGTAATCGGGACCGCCCGCTTCCAGCAGCAGGACGCTGACGTCGCTATCTTCGGTCAGACGGGTCGCTAACACGTTCCCTGCGGAGCCGGCTCCAATGATAATGTAATCAAATTCCATTCATCGTTCCTCAGGTTAAATAATTAAAATACGGACTGAAAACGGGTCAGCTCAACCTGAACTGACTTCACCTGGGTGTAGCTTTGCAGCGTCATCAGGCCATTTTCCCGGCCAATACCGGAGTGCTTGTAGCCACCGACCGGCATCTCTGCGGCTGATTCGCCCCAGGTGTTGATCCAGCAGATACCCGCTTCAATCTGGTGAATCACGCGGTGCGCCCGGTTGAGATCCTGAGTCACCAGCCCGGCAGCCAGACCAAACTCGGTGTCGTTGGCGCGGCGGATCACCTCTTCTTCACTTTCATAGCTCAGGATCGACATCACCGGCCCGAAGATCTCTTCGCGCACAATCTTCATCTCATCACGGCAGTCGGTGAACACGGTAGGGGCGACCCAGGCTCCCTGGTCGAAATCGCCGCCGGTCAGGCGCTTAGCGCCGCACAGCACGCGCGCACCTTCGGCAATGCCAGATTCGATATAGCGCATCACGTTGTCGCGATGGCTGAAGCTGACCAGCGGGCCAAAATTGGTGGCCGGATCGCGCAGGTCGCCAGCCTTGATACGGGCAACGCGCTCGCTGATCTTCGCCTCAAAGGCAGCCTGAAGAGAGGCCGGGATAAAGACGCGGGTGCCGTTGGTGCAGACCTGGCCCGAGCTGTAGAAGTTCGCCATCATGGCGATGTCGGCGGCCAGATCGAGATCGGCATCATCAAAGATGATCAGCGGTGACTTACCGCCCAGCTCCATTGTGACCTCTTTCAGCGTTGAGCCCGCGGCGTTCGCCATCACCTTCTTGCCGCTGACCACACCACCGGTAAAGGAGACTTTGTCGATGCCCGGATGTTCGGTCAGCAGCTGGCCGGTAACGGAACCGATGCCTGGCAGTACGTTGAATACACCATCCGGCAGGCCCGCTTCGCTGTAAATTTCCGCCAGCTTCAGGGCGGTGAGGGGCGTCACTTCGCTGGGTTTGAAGATCATCGCGTTGCCAGCCGCCAGGGCGGGCGCCGATTTCCACAGCGCGATCTGAATCGGGTAGTTCCAGGCACCGATACCGGCCACCACGCCCAGCGGCTCGCGGCGGGTATAGACAAACGAGGTTTCACGCAGCGGGATCTGCTGTCCCTCCAGCGCCGGCACCAGCCCGGCGTAATACTCCAGTACGTCTGCGCCGGTAACGATGTCGACGGCGGCGGTCTCGCTGTAGGGTTTACCGGTGTCGAGCATCTCCAGCTCCGCCAGTTCATCATTGCGCTCGCGCAGGATCTCAACGGCGCGACGCAGAATGCGTGAACGTTCCATCGCGGTCATCGCCGCCCAGACTTTCTGGCCTTTTCTGGCGGCAGCAACGGCGCGATCGACATCTTCCTGGCCCGCGGCGTGAACCTCTGCCAGCACTTCGCCGTTGACCGGGTTGATCGTCTGGAACGTTTCGCCAGACGCTGCGGCAACATAGGCGCCATTGATGTAGAGTTTCTGCTCGGTGAATCGGGACATGTTTTCTCCTTCCGTTATTCGTGCTCGCCAGCCAGTTGCTGACGGATGAATTGGGTGGTCAGGGTGCGCGCGACCGCCGGATTAAAGGGCTTACCGCTCAGCGCGGCTCGCAACCACAGACCATCGATCAGGGCAGCCAGGCCATAGGCGGCCAGGCGGGCGGTCTCCAGCGGCAGTTCTCGCCGGAACTCAACCACCAGCGTCGAGTAGAGACGACGGCTGCTCACCCGCTCCAGGCGGTTCAGCTGCGGCTGATGCATACTGCTGGACCAGAAATCGAGCCAGGCTTTCATCGCCGCGCTGTGTACCTGGGTTTCATCAAAATTGCCGTCGACGATGGCACACAGCCGCGCCTCTGCGGAGGCACTGGCCAGCGGCGCTAACCGCGCCAGCACCGCCTCACGCAGCTGGCGGGTCACATCACGCATCGTCGCTTCCAGCAGACCATTTTTATCTTTGAAGTAGTGACTGATGATGCCGGTTGAGACCCCCGCCCGGCGGGCGATCTGGGCAATCGTGGCGTCATTGATCCCTACGTCATTAATCGTGCTCAGGGTCGCATCTATCAGTTGCCGACGTCGTATCGGCTGCATCCCTACCTTTGGCATTGCTCCGGCTCCACCCTCAAATCGAGCCCCTATTAAAACTTTTTTTGATTGCACGTTCAATATAAAAAGAAAAGTTGTTAGGATGCTGTTCCTTAAATGTAGCGTAAGCGAAACGGCAATGAGTGCTAAAATAGACTGGATTGCCTGAGCGATTAACAGAAGGAACTAAACGACACCAGGCCGCCGGGGCGAGCGCCACCCGCGGTGATCATTATCCATTGCGTCTTTTTTCAGGACATTAACCAGAGGTAATTGATGAATAATCCACCTGCCGATGAAAAAGACAGACTCAATCCCGTTGTGTTTTACACCTCTGCCGGATTGATTCTGACGTTTTCACTCGTGACGATTCTCTACAGCGACCAGGCCGCCGGCTGGATCCTTAGCGTGGTCAACTGGGTTTCCGCCACCTTTGGCTGGTACTACATGCTGGCCGCCACGCTCTATATTGTCTTTGTGCTCTACATGGCCTGCTCACGATTTGGCTCTATTAAGCTGGGGCCGGAGCAATCGAAACCGGAATTCAGCGTGCTCAGCTGGTCCGCCATGCTGTTTGCCGCCGGGATCGGTATCGACCTGATGTTCTTCTCGGTCGCCGAGCCGGTCACCCAGTATATGCAGCCACCGGAAGGAGCGGGGCAGACGCTGGAAGCGGCACGCCAGTCGATGGTCTGGACGCTGTTCCACTACGGGCTGACCGGCTGGTCGATGTACGCCCTGATGGGGATCGCGCTGGGCTACTTCAGCTATCGCTATAACCTGCCGCTGACCATTCGTTCGGCGCTCTATCCGATCTTTGGTAAACGCATCTATGGCCCGATTGGTCACACCGTGGATATTGCGGCAGTGGTCGGCACCATCTTTGGTATTGCGACCACGCTCGGTATCGGGGTGGTGCAGCTGAACTATGGCCTGAAGGTGCTGTTTGATATTCCTGAGGGACTCACCACCCAGGTCGCGCTGATTATCCTGTCGGTGGTGATCGCCACCATTTCCGTCACCTCCGGGGTGGATAAAGGGATCCGTATTCTCTCTGAACTCAACGTGGTGCTGGCGCTGGCGCTGATCCTGTTTGTGCTGTTCTTTGGCAACACCGAGTTCCTGCTCAACGCGCTGGTGCTCAACGTCGGCGATTACATCAATCGCTTTATGGGGATGACGCTTAACACCTTTGCCTTTGATCGCCCGACCGAGTGGATGAACAGCTGGACGCTCTTCTTCTGGGCCTGGTGGGTCGCCTGGTCGCCGTTTGTCGGCCTGTTCCTGGCGCGTATCTCCCGTGGCCGTACTATCCGTGAGTTCGTGCTCGGCACCCTGATTATTCCTTTCACCTTTACGCTGCTCTGGCTCTCGGTGTTTGGTAACGCCGCGCTCTACCAGATTATTCACGGTAACGCGGGCTTTGCTCAGGAGGTGATGGCCCATGCGGAACGCGGTTTCTACAGCCTGCTGGCGCAGTATCCGGCGTTTAAACTCAGCGCATCGGTCGCCACCATCACCGGTATGCTGTTTTACGTCACCTCGGCTGACTCCGGCTCGCTGGTGCTGGGTAACTTCACCTCGCGGCTGAAAGACATCAACAGCGATGCCCCCAACTGGCTGCGTATTTTCTGGTCCGTGGCGATTGGGGTGCTGACGCTGAGCATGCTGATGACCAACGGGATTTCGGCGTTGCAGAACACCACGGTGATCATGGGTCTGCCGTTCAGCTTTGTGATCTTCTTTGTCATGGCCGGACTCTACAAATCACTCAAGGTTGAGGATTACCGCCGCGCCAGCGCCACCCGCGACACCGCGCCGTACCTGGCGCACGCCACCGACCGGCTGACCTGGAAAAAGCGTCTCTCGCGCCTGATGAACTATCCTGGCTCGCGCTACACCCAGCAGATGATGGAAAACACCATCTTCCCGGCGATGCAGGAAGTGGCAAAAGAGCTGGAGCTGCGCGATGGCCGGGTAACCCTGGAGAGCGTTGAACCGGATGAGGCGAACCCGATTGGCTATCTGGATCTGCGCGTCCATCTGGGCGAGGAGCAGGACTTTATCTATCAGGTCTGGCCGCAGCAGTACTCGGTTCCGGGCTTCACCTATCGCGCCCGCAGCGGTAAATCGACCTACTACCGGCTGGAAACCTTCCTGCTGGAAGGGAGTCAGGGCAACGATTTAATGGATTACACCAAAGAGCAGGTGATCATCGACATTCTGGATCAGTATGAGCGACACCTGAACTTCATCCATCTCAACCGCGAAGCGCCGGGCAGCAACATCACCTTCCCGAGCGCCTGAGTCGCCGCCCGTCAGTGAGCCATCGCTGACGGGCTTTTTTTTATCACTACCGCTTACGCCAACAATTCTCCGGCACCGGCCAGAATCGACTATCTTTAGGGCTTAACTGGCCCGATCGCTGAAGGGCGTAGACAGGGAGTCATATGGGAAAAATATTCAGTACCTTTCTGCCGCTCTATACCACCACGCTGCTGATGCTGCTCGGCTCCGGTCTGCTCACCACCTATGTTTCGTTACGGCTGGCCAGCGAGCAGGTCAATGGTGCGCTGATTGGCGCGATTATCGCGGCTAACTACATCGGGCTGGTGATTGGTGGCAAAGTCGGGCACAACCTGATCGCCCGCGTCGGCCATATCCGCGCCTACGTAGCCTGCGCCGGAATCATCACCGCTTCGGTGATTGGTCACGGACTGACCGACTTTATTCCACTCTGGGTCTTTCTGCGGCTGATAATCGGCCTCTGCATGATGTGCCAGTATATGGTGCTGGAGAGCTGGCTTAACGATCAGGCGGAGTCATCTCAACGCGGCATGATCTTCGGCTTATATATGGTCGCCACCTATCTCGGCCTGAGCGGCGGGCAGGTGGTGCTGAGTCTGCAAACCGGATTCGGGGTGAGCACGCTGCTGATTGTGGCGCTCTGTTTCGCGCTCTGTCTGGTGCCGATTGCGCTGACCACCCGCACTCACGTCAGGCCGATGACCCCGGCCCCGATGGAGCTGGGCTACTTTATCCGCACCATCCCTAAACTGCTCGGCACCACGCTGGTCACCGGCATGGCGATTGGGGCCTTTTATGGTCTGGCGCCGGTCTATGGCAGCAGCAAGGGCTTTACCACCAGTCAGACCGGCTACTTTATGAGCCTTACTATTTTCGCCGGCCTGATCTCGCAGTTTCCGCTGAGCTGGCTCTCTGACCGCTTCGATCGTCAGCGGCTGTTGTTCTATATCGCGATGCTGTTTGCGGTGAGTTGCGTACCGCTGGTGATGTTGCCACATCTGACCTTTCACTGGATGATCGGTATCGCCTTCGCCGCCAGCATGATGCAGTTTGCGCTCTATCCGTTACAGGTGGCGCTGGCGAACGATCAGGTTGCCGCGGAGCGCCGGGTCTCGTTAACCGCCTGTCTGCTGATGGCGTTTGGCATCGGGGCCAGTATCGGGCCGCTGGTGGTGGGCGCGCTGATGCAGCCGCTTGGCAGTAACATGCTCTATCTCTTCTTCGCCCTCTGTGCGCTGGTGATTGGCGGACTGAGTTACGTCCGGGCGCCGGGGCCGCTTCCCACCACCGAAGTGCCGCTGCCGCATGTGGTGATGCCTGACAGCCTGGCGACTTCACCGCTGGGGGCCGCGCTGATCCCGACGCTGGAAGAGGAGGTGATTCAGGCGTCAATGGGCGGCCAGCCCTCGGAGGAGAGCGACGGCGAGGATCAGAATGCCGTTGAGGAGCCCCTGAAGTAGAGGAGGACGCCCCGCTGTACCGGCTCGACATTCGGGCCGGTAACGGCGATGCTGGCTAATCTCATCCATTCAGGAGTAACACCATGCTGGAACTTCGCCCCAACTGCGAACGCTGTGACCGTGATCTGCCTCCCTCTTCAGAAGCGGCGCGCATCTGTTCATTTGAGTGCACCTTCTGCGCGGAGTGTGCTGAACAGCAGCTCAGCAACACCTGCCCCAACTGCGGCGGTGAGCTGGTAAGGCGTCCGATTCGCCCGGCAGAAAAGCTGCTGACATATCCGGCTAAAAACCGAAGTTAGTGTCAGATGAGACCGGTTATTACCAGGGGGATAATAGCCTGCGGTGGGCGATGCCGTTATGATTGCCTCTGTCCCTGACAGAGCTAACACCTTAATTGAGTGCCGGAGATAAGCGCCGGGAGGGACACTCTCTCCCGCGGCTGCCCCTGTTATTCTCCTGCTTCCCCCCTTTGGTTCACTGAGGCTCTGCCGCCCGGCAACAGGCCATTCTCTCTCCTGACTATACTCAGATGACGTTTGAGAGTTTCAGGATGCCGCGATGTATTACCACTTTCTGAAAGGTGAAAACTGGCAGCGGATTTGGGTGGTCGGCGATCTGCACGGCTGCCGCCGCGAGCTGGATAGTCTGTTGCTGCGTGAGCAGTTTAATCCACAACAGGATTTACTGCTGTCAACCGGCGATATTATCGATCGCGGCCCCGACAGTCCGGGCTGTCTGGCGCTGCTGGAGCAGCCCTGGTTTCGCTGCGTGCGCGGAAATCATGAAGAGATGGCGCTGGCGGCGTTACAGTGTCACGACAGGGCGCTGTGGCAGCGCAATGGTGGAGAGTGGTTCTGGCGGCTGCGCGGCGCGCAGCTGATCGCGGCACGCCATGCATTACGACGCTGTGACACGCTGCCGTGGATCCTGCATCTGCAACTCGGCGAACGGACGGTGGTCATCGCCCATGCCGACTATCCCGCTGCGGAATATGCCTGGCAGAAGCCGCTTGACTGGCATCAGGTGGTCTGGAGCCGTCAGCGGCTGACGGCGATTGAGTCTGGCGATCGCACGGCTATCCGTGGCGCTGACGCTTTTTACTTCGGTCACACGCCACTGAAGCAGCCGCTGACCCTGGCCAACCTGCATTACATCGACACCGGCGCGGTGTTTGGTAACAGGCTGACGCTGGTGAGGTTGCAGTAGCTCAGCGGAACAGGCGCCCGTCCCGAACCAGCTCACGCGGATAGCTGTTTTTGATGCGGCTGCCCACTTTTTTCGCCAGCCCAAGCGGCTGCTGCTGATAGGTGACAATCATCTCATTGCACGCCGGCACCGTTTCCGGGTAAATATCCCGTCCGCGATACCACTCTTCTGCCTCGGCAGCGCTCAGCTCATGGCGCTGCGTCGCATCGGGCTGCGCCAGGGCGATCACCGCTTCATGCTGCCAGCGATAGCCTTTCGCAAAGGTTTCCGCCAGCTTCAGGCCAATACGCGAGAAGCGTACCTTGCCCAGCAGCGGGACAACCGCGCCGGGGAACAGCCAGATCTCTTTGTCGCGCTGCCACAGCTCCAGCGAAGCGTCCCATTTAAGCGAGACCGCGGCGGCGGCCTGGGCGACTTCACTTGCCAGCTTGCGGCTGAGGGGGGAAAAGGGCAGCTTCCCGACTTTATAGCCCGGTGGCGGTAATGGCGCGACCGACGCGGTTTTGCGCAGTCGGGCGACAAAAAAGCCTTCGCTGTCGAACATCTGCGGGAAAACGTGCAGATAGCCTTCCGGCGTCGCGGCCTGTGCGGCACCCGCAAACAGCCCGCTGAGCGGCATCACCTCAACGGCATCCGGGTAACGTTGCAACAGCCAGGCGATAACCTGCTGATTCTCAATCTGATTCAGGGTACAGGTTGAGTAGACCAGCGTGCCGCCGGGTTTCAGCGCGTGAAAGGCGCTGTCGAGCAGATCGCGCTGCGTGGCGGCGATGGCGTCGGTGCTGGCCAGCGACCAGTTCTTCAGCGCATCGGCATCTTTACGGATCACCCCTTCGCCGGAACAGGGCGCATCCAGCAGGATGGCGTCGAACTGCTCCGGCAGAGCCGGACCAAAGACCCTGGCGTCAAAATGGGTGAGGGCGCTGTTACTGACCCCGCAACGGCTGATGTTGGCATGCAGCACTTTGACCCGGCTGGAGGAGAATTCGTTAGCCAGAATGATCCCCCGATTCTTCATACGCGCGGCGATCTGGGTGGTTTTGGAGCCGGGCGCGGCGGCCATATCCATCACCGCGTTCACCTCTGGCTGGGCCTCAAACAGCGCCGTGACCGGCAGCATCGAGCTGGCTTCCTGAATATAGAACAGGCCGCTCAGGTGTTCAGCGACGCTGCCCAGCGGCAGGCTCTCATCTTCGCGAGTGATCCAGAATCCCTCTTCGCACCACGGCACCGGCGTCAGCTGCCAGCCATAATCAGCGGTCTGGCTCAGGAAGTCAGCCACGCTGATCTTCAGGGTATTGACGCGAATAGTGCGGCGCAGCGGCTGCTGGCTGTAGGCGAGAAACTGCGTGAAGCTGGCCTCATCGGGCAGGCTCTGACGCATTAAAGCGAGAAAATCGGCGGGGAAAAGCGAAGAGGCATCTGACACGGGCACATTCCAGTTAGGGCAAAGGCGGCAGTGTAACATGCAGAAAAGAAACGGGCAGCCAGGCTGCCCGTTTGAGGGGGGGAATAACATGCTCCCATCGCTTTACGTATTGAGCCGTCTGAAAGAGGCTGTCCGTTTTATGCTAATTAGCGCGGAGAGGGGATCGCCGTTCCCCAGTTGCGCCACTCTTTAGGCGCTTCATCCTGCAACAGGAAGTGTTTATCCGGGTTAGCCTGCGGTGCCAGCGGCACCGTTGGCGGCGTCGCAAACTGAATACCTCCGCGAATAAACTGCTGGAAGGTACCGGTTTTCACCACGCCACCGATCAGACCGAAGTCGAGGTTGTAACCGGACGCCAGCCAGAACACCGAATTGTTACGCACCAGATGCTGATACTTTTTACTGATGCGCAGGGCGATCTGAACGCGATCCGCCATGTTGCCCAGCGAGGTCCCGGTCACTGTACCCACCTCAACACCCCGGAACAGCACTGGTGTCCCCAGCGACAGCGAACCCGCTTCGGTGGCGTCAACATAGATGTTCAGACCGTTCAGATAGCGCGAATCGGTAATGGTGCTCTCCTGCAACTCAAACGAGCGCGCCGCACGGCCTTTACCGGGATCGACGTTGACGTAGGGCTGCAACAGGGTCTCCAGATGGTTCACCCCGGCGGCGGAAATTTCCGGTGAAACCACCGAGAAGCGGCTGCCGATGCGGGCAAAATCCTGCACATATTCGGGATAGAGCACCGCTTTCGCCACTACCTGGTTGTTATCCTGACTCAGCGACAGCGATTCCACCTGGCCGACATTAATCCCCAGATAGCGAATCGGCATCCCGGCCGAGAGCTTGCTGGCGTCATAGGTGTGCAGCGTAATCTGGCTGCCCACCGCGCGGGCGGCGGTCTCAGAGGAGTAGAGCACCCGCTTCGCCCCTTTGGCCGATTGCGCTCCGCTCATATTGTCAAAACTGATCGCGCCTTTCAGCGCCCGGTTCAGCGGTGACGCCTGCACGGTCAGACCGCTGCCGTTAAGGCTGACGCGCGCGCCGCCTTCGGCCCAGAAGACGCTTTCCGGGGTCAGCAGCTTGCGGTATTCCGGTTTGATATGGACCGCAATATCAAACGCATCGGCGCGCGGGGTCACTTTCACAATCTCGCCCACCTGATATTTCCGGTAGAGCACGACCGAGCCAGCCTGCACGTCGGGCAGGCTGGTGGCGGTCAGCGAGAGGGTGGTTGAAGGGGCGTCGCCAGTGATACCTTCATCCGCTTTTTCAGCATCGGCAAACAGCGGATAGGCGTTTTTCGGTTCACCTTTTTTACCCGGCTCCAGCCGGATGCCGCCATCCACCCACTCACGGGCGCTGGCACCTAACACCTGCATCCCGTCGAGGCCAAACTTCACATCAAGCCGGCTGTTGACGATAAATTTGCTGTCACCGTGCACCAGCTCGCGATGTTCCGGGTCAACCGCCACCACAAAGTTAACGCCATTCGCATCCAGTGAACGCGACATCACCTGGCCAATCTGCATACCGTGCAGCATCAGCGGCTGGCCCTGATCGATACCGTAACTCTCTGGTGCGCTGAGTTTTACCGTCAGCACATGGGGTTTTTGCAGCAGGGTTTCATTCGACGGTAGCACGGTAAAGTGCTGCTGCGGCTCACCTTCGCCCGGCACCAGTTCCAGAGTATTGCCGGTCAGCAGCGCGCTGAGACTGGTATCGGTCAGGCTGAGTTTCGGACTGTGCATCTCAATACGGGTGCCGCTGCGCATCAGACCGACCACAGAGGGATCGAGGGTCAGTTCGCCGGTGACTTTGCCGCCATCCAGCAGGTTGAGTTTGGTCAGCGTTCCGACCTCCAGGCCCTGATAGATCAGCGGGGTGCTACCCGCCTTGAGATTCCTGCCGTCTGGCAGATCCAGCGTAATCTGCACCCCGCGCTGGCTATGCGCCAGATCCGGGTAGAGCCGGTAGTTCTGCTCCGCTTTGGCCGGTTCCGCGCCCTCGGGGGAGTCGAACGCAATCGCGCCATTGACCAGCGCCGCCAGACTCTCCAGCTGCACTTTGGCTCCGCTCAGGCTGACGTCAGCATTGACGCCCGACACGTTCCAGAAGCGGCTGTTGGTCTTCACCAGATTGGTAAACCGGCGCTCAATCAGCACATCAATCGCCACGCCGTCGGTGCTGCTATTGATGCTGTAGTCGTAGACCCGCCCGACCGGAATTTTGCGGTAGTAGACCAGCGAACCGGTGTTGAGTGAACCGAGATCGGGTGCGTGCAGATGGATCAGCAGCTCGCCGGTGTTGACCCGATATTTGGGCTGGGTATCGAGTGCGGTAAAGGTCTCGCTCGGTTTGCCTTTGCCTGGCATCATCCCGATATAGTTACCGCCGACCAGCGCATCCAGCCCCGAGACGCCCGCTAATGACGCTTTAGGCGTCACCAGCCAGAACTGGGTATCTTCACGCAGCGCGTCGCGCATGTCGCTTTTGATACTGGCTTTGATCTGAATGCGGCGATAGTCGTCACTGAGATTGATGCCCTGCACCGTGCCCACTTCCACACCCTGATAACGCACAGGCGTGCGGCCCGGCACAATCCCATCCGCCGTCTGGAAGTTAATAGTAATCGTGGTGCCGCGCTCCTGATAATTGGTCCAGAGCAACCAGCAGGCGATCAGCATCGCGATAATCGGCAGCAGCCAGAAGGGCGAAACTTTGCGTTTATTGCGCAGTGTCGCGTTAGTCGGTGTAGTCGGCGTTTCCTGTTGCATGTGCATCCCAGAGCAGGCGGCTGTCCAGCCACTCAACAGACATAATGGTCAGGATGACGGCCGCGCCGAAAAACAGCGCCGCCGGTCCCATGGTAAAAGCCAGCAGCTGATCACGGTTGACCAGCGACATGGTTAATGAAATGACAAACAGATCGAGCATCGACCAGCGTCCCACCCAGCTGACGAAGCGTAGCAGGCGGATACGGGTTCTCAGTCCCTGTTCACAGCGAAAGTGAATGCTGAGCAGCAGCGTCAGCATCACCAGCACTTTGGTAAAGGGCACCAGGATACTGGCGATAAAGACAATCGCCGCCACCGGGATATTGCCTTCACCCAGCGACAGGATGCCGGAGAAAATCGTGTCTTCGCGCCGGGAACCGTTGAGGTAAACCACGGAAATCGGCATCAGGTTAGCCGGGATCAGCAGCACAATAGAGGCGATCAGTGCGGCCCAGGATTTTTGCAAACTGTGCCGGCGGCGGAAGTCTAGCGGGGTGTGGCAGCGCGGACAACGACCCCGTTGATCCGGCACGCCGGTATGGTGGCAATTCAGACAGACCTGGAGGTCATCACGCGCCACATTGGCAGGCTCCTGCGGATAAAAGTGCTCCCACAGCTGCTCTATGTTGAGGTGGATCAGCGTCAGCACGCTCATCACCGTCAGGGCGATGTAAGCCGTCAGCCCATAGCCCACCTCCAGCGATGCATAGTCCTGCACCTTGATCGACGCCACAGCGATGCCAATCAGGTAGATGTCCAGCATCACCCACTCTTTGAGCTTCTCCAGCATCAGCAGCACCGGCCGCAGATTCATTCCGAGGCGGTGGCCGATACCGAGATAGCAGAGTCCGGCCACCAGCGTCACCGGCGCGCCAATGGTGCAGAACGCCACCATCGATGCGGTCAGCACATCGCCCTGCTGCGTCATCTGGATCACCCCCTCCAGCACGCTGGCATTGATGCGCATGCCGAGCAGGCGTATATCCACCAGCGGCAGGGAAAAAGCGAAGGGCATTAACACGATCATCGTGGCGGCCATCGCCATCAGGCGGGTCATTGACCAGTCGCGACCGCTGAGAACCTGGGCGTTGCAGCGCGGGCAATAGGCTGACTGATCCGATTTCACATCCGGTAAGGAAAAAAGGGTATCGCATTGCGGGCAACGCTGATAACGTGCGTGAGGCAATGTCTGGCTGATAGCGTGAATTTTCATAGGGTGAGGCAATATTCGCTCTGCAAAAGTAACTGATATTGGTCTTTAAGACATGCTCTGTGTGCCTGTCTCGGGCATCACGCTTCGATCCACAGAATGCTAAGGGTATAGTAACTAACGCTATGATTCACCTTGTCACTCTGGATATTTAAAACTTATTTTTAACGAACGGTCTACATCACCCCGTTCAGATGTCATTGGTAACGGTTAAATAATGAATAAAACTGCCTTTTACGCCGATTTGAATCGCGATATGCGCGCCTTGTTAGCGGGAGAGACCTCGTTCCTCGCCGCCATGGGTAACTTTAGCGCGCTGGTGTATGAACGTCTCGATGGCGTGAACTGGGCAGGTTTCTACCTGCTGACGGAAGAGAATACGCTGGTACTGGGGCCTTTTCAGGGCAAAATCGCCTGTGTGCGGATTCCGGTCGGTAAAGGGGTGTGTGGCACGGCGCTGGCAGAAGAAAAGGTGCAACGTGTGGATGATGTGCATGCGTTTCCGGGCCATATCGCCTGCGACGCGGCCAGTAACGCTGAGATTGTGATTCCTCTGAAAGTAAATGGCACGGTGGTTGGGGTGCTGGACATCGACAGTGTGGAATACAATCGCTTTGACAGCGATGACGAATCGGGGCTGGTGGCACTGACCAACGGGCTTTGTGACGTGCTTGCGAACAGCGACTTAGAAAAATATCTGCGGCTGACACGCAGCTAATCGTCTGGATCGCATGGCAATTAGCGATGTTGTCATTATAATGACGCCTGTTCATGCCTGCGCTGGTCGGCAAACCCGTTGTAATCAGGAAATTTCATGGAAAATCAACCTAAGTTGAATAGCAGTAAAGAAGTTGTTAGCTTTCTGGCGGAGCGCTTCCCGCACTGCTTTAGCGCTGAAGGTGAAGCGCGTCCGCTCAAAATCGGTATCTTTCAGGATCTGGTTGAGCGTGTTCAGGGCGAAATGGGGCTGAGCAAAACGCAGCTGCGTTCTGCGCTGCGTCTCTATACCTCAAGCTGGCGTTATCTCTACGGCATCAAAGCCGGTGCTACCCGTGTCGATCTCGACGGCAACGCCTGTGGCGTGCTGGATGAGCAGCACGTTGAGCATGCACGTAAGCAGCTGGAAGAAGCCAAAGCGCGCGTCCAGGCGCAGCGCGATCAGCAGCGTGCCGCACGGCGTGAAGCGGGCGAAAGCGAAGAGGGCGCAGCACCGCGTCGTCCCCGCAAGCCTGCGCCGCGTAAACCCGCAGAAGGCGACGCCGCGCGTAAACCGCGTCCGCAGTCCACTGCACCACGCGCGACCGCCTCACAGCACCGCAAACCGGCGCCACGCCCGGAGCAGGAAGCCCGACCCATCACTGATACCTCAACTTTGCAACCCGGCCAGAGTATTAAAGTTAAAGCAGGCAAAAGTGCAATGGACGCTACCGTTCTTGAAGTATCAAAAGACGGCGTTCGGGTCCAGCTCGCTTCCGGCATGGCAATGATTGTGCGCGCAGAACATTTGCAGTTCTGAAACGGAGGCTAACCCCGGCATGAACACCCTTTTTAAAGTTGGATTCATTGCGGGCCTGCTACTGGCAGGCCCCGCTTTTGGCGCGGAAAACATTACCCGCGCCGATCAGATCCCCCAGCTTCACGAAGAAGCGCAGGATCCTACGGTAAGCGAACGTGTGACGTCGCGCTTTACCCGTTCCCACTACCGTCAGTTCGACCTGAATCAGGACTTTTCAGCGAAGATCTTTGATCGCTACCTGAACATGCTCGACTACAACCACAATGTGCTGCTGGCCTCCGATGTGGCACAGTTTGCCAGCAAAAAAACCACCGTGGGCGATGAGCTGCGCAGTGGCAAGCTGGATCTGTTTTACGATATTTATAATCTGGCGCAGAAACGCCGTTTTGAGCGCTATCAGTATGCGCTGACGGTGCTGGCTCGCCCGATGAACTTCAGCGGTAATGACACCATTGACATTGACCGGGCGAAAGCGCCGTGGCCAAAAGATCAATCTGAACTCAACGCGCTGTGGGATGCCAAGGTCAAATATGACCAGCTGAGCCTGAAACTGGCTGGTAAAGATGACAAAGAGATCCGCGATGTTCTGACCAAGCGTTACAACTTCGCCATCCGTCGTCTGGCTCAGAGCAACAGCGAAGATGTATTCCAGCTGGTGATGAACGCTTTCGCGCACGAAATCGATCCGCACACCAGCTATCTGTCACCGCGTAATACTGAACAGTTCAACACCGAGATGAGCCTCTCGCTGGAAGGGATTGGCGCGGTATTACAGATGGATGACGACTACACCGTGATCAACTCGATGGTCGCAGGCGGCCCGGCGGCGAAAAGTAAAGCCATTACCGTTGGCGATCGCATCGTGGGCGTCGGTCAGCCAGGCAAGCCAATGGAAGATGTGATTGGCTGGCGTCTGGATGATGTGGTGGCAAAAATTAAAGGACCGAAAGGCAGCAAAGTGCGGCTTGAAGTTCTGCCCGCCGGGAAGGGAACCAAAACCCGGACCGTGACGCTGACCCGCGAGAAGATCCGTCTGGAAGATCGCGCGGTGAAAATGAGCGTGAAAAATGTCGGCAAGCAGAAAGTCGGCGTGCTCGACATTCCTGGCTTCTATGTCGGCCTGACTGACGACGTCAAAGTGCAGTTGCAGAAACTGCAAAAACAGAACGTCGACAGCGTGGTGATCGATCTGCGTACCAACGGCGGCGGCGCACTGACCGAAGCGGTCTCATTGTCCGGCTTGTTTATTCCTTCAGGTCCGGTGGTGCAGGTGCGCGACAACAACGGCCGGGTTCGTGAAGATAGCGACAACGACGGCGTGGTTTACTATAAAGGCCCGCTGGTGGTGCTGGTTGACCGCTTCAGCGCCTCAGCTTCAGAGATTTTCGCTGCGGCGATGCAGGATTATGGCCGGGCGGTGATCGTTGGCGAACCGACTTTTGGTAAAGGGACAGTGCAGCAGTATCGCTCGCTGAACCGTATCTACGATCAGATGCTGCGCCCGGAATGGCCGGCGCTGGGTTCGGTCTCCTATACCATTCAGAAGTTCTATCGCATTAACGGCGGCAGCACACAGCGTAAAGGCGTCACGCCCGATCTGCTGATGCCAACCGGCGTTGAAGCGGCGGAAACCGGCGAGAAATTCGAAGATAACGCGCTGCCGTGGGACAGCATCAATGCGGCGACCTACGTTAAAACCGGTGACGTTAAAGCGCTGGTGCCGCAGCTGACCAAAGAGCATGCGGAGCGTATCGCGCAGGATCGTGAGTTCCAGTACATCATGAAGGACATTGAGCGGTTCAATGCCCTGAAAGATAAACGCAACATCGTGTCACTCAATCTTGCCCAGCGTGAGAAAGAGAATCACGAAGATGATGCGTTGCGTCTGGAGCGAATCAACGCGCGTTATCAGGCGGAAGGTAAAAAGCCGCTGAAAAATCTGGATGAGCTGCCGAAAGATTATAAAGAGCCGGATCCTTATCTTGATGAGACGGTGAAGATTGCCAACGATCTGGCGCAGCTGGAAAAATCCCGACCTGAAGCACCGGCGGCGAAATAACCGCACTGGTCAGAAAAAGCACCGCAGCGCGGTGCTTTTTTTTGCCGCTGAAAAAGTTTCCGCGCAGTAAAGATTAACCGCGCTGATAGCGGCTGAGGGCCGGGCTGTCCGCCAGCCGTGACAAAATGTAAAGTTATGTCTTTTTAGACACTTAAACGTTAAGGTCGCTTGAAAAGCGGCACAATGCTCATAGGATATGTATCCGCGGATAGCCGCGTGAACTACTGAGGAAGATTAACAAATATGATGCGTATTGCTCTTTTCCTGATGACCAACCTGGCTGTGATGTTGGTATTCGGGCTGATTCTCAGCCTGACAGGGATCCAGTCAAGCAGTGTTCAGGGCCTGATGATCATGGCAGGTCTGTTTGGCTTCGGCGGTGCGTTTGTTTCACTGTTGATGTCGAAGTGGATGGCGCTGCGTTCGGTTGGCGGTGAAGTGATTGAACAGCCCCGCAATGAAACGGAGCGCTGGCTGGTGGAGACCATTGGCCGCCAGGCACAACAGGCGGGCATTGCGATGCCGCAGGTGGCGATCTACCACGCACCCGATATTAATGCGTTTGCCACCGGCGCACGGCGCGATGCTTCCCTGGTCGCGGTTTCAACCGGGTTGCTGCAAAATATGAGCCGTGATGAAGCGGAAGCGGTGCTGGCCCATGAAATCTCGCATATCGCCAACGGCGACATGATCACCATGACGCTGATTCAGGGTATCGTGAACACCTTTGTGATTTTCGTTTCACGTATCCTGGCGCAGATTGCGGCGGGCTTTATGTCCGGCAACCGTGATGGTGAAGAGAGCAGCAACGGCAACCCGCTGGTCTATTTTGCGGTGTCGATGGTGCTGGAGCTGGTGTTTGGTATTCTCGCCAGCATTATCACCATGTGGTTCTCACGTCACCGCGAGTTCCATGCCGACGCGGGCTCTGCGAAACTGGTGGGTCGTGAGAAGATGATCGCGGCGTTACAGCGTCTGAAAACCAGCTATGAGCCGCAGGAGCCAGGCAGCATGATGGCGTTCTGTATCAACGGTAAAAACAAGTCATTCAGCGAGCTGTTTATGTCGCACCCGCCGCTAGACAAGCGTATCGAAGCGCTGCGCAGCGGCGAGTATCTGAAATAGAGCTGAGCGAGACAACAAAGGCGACCTGCGGGTCGCCTTTGTTTTTTCTGCGGTCAGCCCGCGCGGCTTTGGGTCATGCGGGAGAGACTGACAAGGGTCGCCAGCGCTGCAAAGCTGCCCGCCAGCAGCAGCGAGGCGTGCGTGCCGCTCTGATCAAACAGATTAAACATCAGCGCCACCAGTGCCGCTCCCATACTCTGACCCAGCAGACGCGCCGTGCCCAGCATGCCGCTGGCACCCCCGCTGCGATGACGCGGCGCAGCGCTGACAATGGTGTGGTTGTTGGGCGACTGAAACAGGCCAAAGCCTGCGCCGCATAACATCATACGCCAGATAATTTCGCCATTGGTGGGATCGGCTGGCAGCCAGGCCAGCGAGAAGAGGCCAGCGGCGAACATGGCCAGCCCGATACCGCCAAGCAGCCCGGCATGCACCCGCTCAATCAACCGGCCAGCGATCGGGGCGAACACCATGGTCGCCAGCGGCCAGGGCGTTAACAGCAAACCGGTTGTCACCTCATCGCGATGCAGGACGTTTTGCAGAAAAAAGGGCAGTGAAACCATCGCCAGCATCTGCGCGCAGAAGGAACAGACTGAGGTGCCCATCGACAGGCTGAAAATCGGAATACGCAGCAGATCGACCGGCAGCAGCGGCACCGCCATATTCAGCTGACGGCGGATAAAGAACCAGCCGACCACCAGCAGGATCAGCACCTGTGACAGCACCAGCAGCCGGCTCTGTCCCTGCGCAAAGCCGCTTAAGGCTGAGATCAGCAGGCCAAAGAACAGGGCGTTCATCACGGCGCTGGGCAGATCAAATTTCTGCGTGGTCGCTTTCTGGGGATTATCGGGCAGGGTACGCAGCGCCAGCCAGAGCGCCACGACGCCCAGCGGCACGTTGATCAGAAACAGCCATTTCCAGCTCGCCACCGAGAGGATCGCCGCGGCCACCGTCGGACCCGCCGCGGTGGAAACCGCCACCACCAGCGAGTTGATCGCCATCCCGCGGCCCAGATGACGCTGCGGGTAGATGATGCGTATCAGCGCCGTATTGACGCTCATCAGCGCCGCCCCGCCAAATCCCTGTAGCACGCGGGCGAACGTCAGCATGTTGAGCGAGGTGGAGAGGGCGCAGAACAGCGAGGTGGCGACAAACAGCGCCAGACCAGCCTGATAGATGCGGCGATAGCCCAGCATGTCGCCGAGAAAGGAGAGTGACAGCAGCGAGACGATAATCGCAATCTGATAGGCGTTGACGATCCAGATGGACTGCGCCGGACTGGCATTCAGTTCACGCGAAATAGTCGGCAGCGCGATGTTGGCGATGGCACCATCCAGCACGGCCATGGTAATGCCCAGCGCGATGGTCAGAATCGCCAGGTAGCGTTGTGGTGCAGGTAATCCGTCCTGAGACGCGGAGAGTGTCATAAGCTGGTTACTAAAGAGAGTGAATATCATCATGCTAATCAAGTTGTCGCCGAAATGCAGCGTCCGGGCTGACAATAATATGTCTTAAAATATGACTTAATGGTTAAAGCATTGCTGCAACTTGCTGCCTCACTCTATACTGACAGCTCGTTCCATTTTTTTTGAAACAGGTTTAACAAGGTGCGCAATGTCCTCTGCTGAAAATGATAAACAGCCTGATTCGGTCTCCTCGGTACTGAAAGTGTTCGGTATCCTCCAGGCGCTGGGTGAAGAGCGGGATCACGGTATTACCGAACTCGCGCAACGTGTGATGATGTCCAAGAGCACCGTCTATCGCTTCCTTCAGACCATGAAGTCGCTGGGCTACGTGACCCAGGAGGGAGAGAGCGAAAAGTACTCGCTGACGCTGAAACTGTTTGAGCTGGGTGCCAAAGCGCTGCAAAACGTCGATTTAATTCGCAGTGCGGATTTGCAGATGCGGGAGTTGTCGCGCCTGACCAAAGAGACCATTCACCTCGGTGCGCTGGAAGAGGACAGCATTGTCTACATCCATAAAATCGACTCGCTCTATAACCTGCGGATGTATTCGCGCATCGGCCGCCGCAATCCGTTGCACACCACCGCCATCGGTAAGGTGCTGCTCGCCTGGCGTGATCGCAGTGAAGTGGAGGAGATCCTGCGCGACGTGGAGTTTAAACGCAGCACCGCCAGGACGCTGTTAAGCGCCGGGGCGCTGCTTGAGGCGCTGGACCAGGTCAAAATTCAGGGCTATGGCGAAGATAACGAAGAGCAGGAAGAGGGACTACGCTGCATCGCGGTGCCGGTGTTCGACCGCTTTGGGGTGGTGATTGCCGGCCTCAGCATCTCTTTTCCCACCATTCGCTTTTCAGAGGATGCACGACAGGATTACGTGGCGATGCTGCACCGGGCGGCACGCACCGTGTCAGCCGAAATGGGCTATCACGACTATCCCTTCTGAGTGCGGCGGGCCTGCTGGCCCGCAGCCTTAATTATCGATAACCTCGACGCTCTTCTTCAGCAGCGGACAGTCGCTGACCCCTACCACGCCACTGTCAGTATGCAGATACTGAGCACTGATCACGCCGCGCGCCGTGAGATAGCTGCATTGCAGCCCCAGCCCGGCCGCGTTCTTCGTACTGCCGGTTAATACGCCATAGCCGGTAAACAGCATTGCCAGCCAGATCACGGCCAGCAATCCTACCGTCCGAACAAACAGTTTCATATTGTCTCCTTGAAATCGATCACGCAGCGCTCCACCTGCTGCGACGGGTTATGCGGCTACCAGCATGCCTCCCTTTACCGCTGGAATCGATCAGAGATAACTGAAACGGCATAATCTGCATTACTGCTTCGCCCATTATCTTTTGCAGCCGCGACAGGTAGAATGTGAGGCTGTCATGTTTTTGGTGTTTCACTCAGGTTTATGAGGCAGTTATGAATGAGTTAGCCGCAAATGCGGGGCCGCTGGTCAGCTATGGCCTGCTGGTCATTATTTTGATTGTGGCCTTTATCGCCTGGTTCTTTGTTAACCGGGCCAGCGTGCGGGCCGGTGAGCATATCCGCTTACTGGAGCAGCTGCTGGAGGAGCAGAAGAAGCAGAACCAGCTGCTGCGCCGTCTGGTTGAACTTCAGCCCGGCGCAGAGGTGAAAAAGAGCGATGACGATCAGGATAAGCGCGATTTCATCCGGCTGATCCCGGAACGTTAATCAGGGCCGGGAGGCGGCATGGCATGGAGAAATCCGTGGTACGACAGCAGCAAAGCGCACCATACCCCAACCGGATTCTGTAACCCGGAAGGAGACTCGCGCCAGCCAGGAGATTTGAAACGCTGGCGTGAGGAACGCAAGGCGCAGGGTCTGCCGCGGCCGCCGCAGCAGGGCTATGACGCTTTTGCCGATCAATGGTGGCAGCCCGCCGATTTAAGGGGGGACGACGATCGCATCTGGTGGCTGGGCCATGCCGCCGTGTTGTTAAGGATCAAACAGCAATATCTGCTGATCGATCCCGCGCTCTCGTCGCGCGCCTCGCCGCTGCCTTTTGCCGGGCCGCGGCGTAAGACGCCTTCGCCACTCAATCTGGCCGATCTGCCACGGCTGGATGCGGTGCTGGTCTCACATAACCACTACGACCATCTTGATCGGGCAAGCGTAAAAGTGATTGTCCGGCATTTCCCGCAGGCGACCTTTATTGTGCCGCTGGGTCTGGCTGCCTGGTGCCGCCGACAGGGGGTGAAACAGGTGCATCAGCCCGACTGGTGGCAGTCGCTTTCGCTGGGCGATATCACCATCGACGCGGTTCCGGCACGCCACTGGAGTATGCGCACCCTGCGCGACAGAAACCGCTCACTCTGGTGTGGCTGGGTGGTGCGATGTGGCTCGCTGCGCTTCTGGTTTTCAGGCGACAGCGGCTATTCAGCGCGGCTGCTGGAGATCCCTGAACGTTTAGGGCCTTTCAACCTGGCCGCGTTACCGATAGGCGCTTACGCACCAAAATGGTTCATGGCGGCTCAGCATATGGACCCGGATCAGGCCGTTTCGCTGTGGCAGGCGGCAGGCAGACCGCTGACGCTGCCGATTCACTGGGGGGTGTTTGAGCTGGCTGACGAGTCGCTGGATGCCCCGCCCGCCGAGCTGGCAGATGCGCTGCGCCGGGCAAATGAGCCAGATGGCGGCTTTTCTCCCTGGCGAATAGGGGAGAGCCGCCCGCTGGATAATGTCGACCAGGAATAGTCTTAAGGCGTCCGGGATAAAATAAACCTGTCCCGTTTTAATCTGACATCAATTGTTCATATCGAAAGTTAACTTTTTAATAAGCTGCGTGAGTATCTCTGCTTTTATTTGGAGCAAGGCTAATGTATTGCTCCTGCTTTTGGTGCAGAAAAGCGATTACCTGTACGAAATAAATCTCGCTGTACAGAATTGCCGGGGGTTAAATGCCACATTGGTCGCTGCCGCTTCGCTTATTAATTCGGCGATTGCCATATTTATGCAATATTAAATTCTTATGTTATCCATCAGGTTATGCCGCAGGATAAAGCGAAAGCCGGGCACAGATCGCCGCAACGCCGCCGCGGGAATAGCCGCATGCCTTATTTGGCGGCGCAGTCGGGTATCACTGCTGAAGCCTCGGCAACAGGCAATGTGAGCGTTCTGGCAATTGTGCGCAAAGCCTCACGGAGGCTTTAAAAATGGCTTGCCATTATTTTTAGGATATGTGATAACAATTCGTGGGTTAAACGAGGTACAGTTCTGTTTATGCATGGCATCTTCAGTAAAGAAGTTTCGAGTAAAAACGTTGACGTTGAATACCGCTTCCTTGCCGAACCTTAATTAGTGCCTCATGCAGTAATGTCTCTGGTTTTTCTGTAAGACAGCCTTCGGGCTAAATAAACATCTAAAGGAATTTGCAAAATGGCAAAGATTAAAGGTCAGGTTAAGTGGTTCAACGAGTCTAAAGGTTTTGGTTTTATCACTCCTGCTGACGGTAGCAAAGATGTGTTCGTACACTTCTCCGCTATCCAGGGCAACGGTTTCAAAACCCTGGCCGAAGGCCAAAGCGTTGAGTTCGAAATTCAGGACGGCCAGAAAGGCCCAGCGGCAGTTAACGTTACCGCTATCTGATTCAACTCCGATGCCGGTGCTCAGCACCCTGACATGGAATCTTAAAGCCCTGGCTGAATAGCCGGGGCTTTGTTTATGCTTCCGATGCGTAAACGTTAAGGTTACACTGCGCCGCGTTATCTGTTGCCGGAGTGCCCCATGTCGCTGATTTGTCCCCTTTGTCATTCTCCTCTCTCTTTCACTGAACGCAGCTGGTGCTGTGAAAACCGTCATCAGTTTGACCAGGCCAAAGAGGGCTACGTCAATCTGCTGCCCGTTCAGCATAAACGGTCACGTGAGCCGGGTGACAGCGCAGAGATGATGCAGGCGCGACGGGAGTTTCTTGAGGCGGGCTACTATCAGCCGCTGCGCGATCGCGTGGTGAGTCTGCTGGCGGAATCACTGACGCTGCCGCAGAGCCAGATTCTGGATATTGGCTGCGGGGAGGGGTACTACACCGCGGCCCTGGCGGAGGCGGCTGGCGAGGCCGGTCAGGTCTATGGCCTGGATGTGGCGAGAATGGCGATCCGGCTGGCCGCAAAGCGCTATCCTGCGGTGCGTTTCTGCGTCGCCTCCAGTCAGCGCTTACCCTTTGCGGATGGCTCACTGGATGCGATTGTACGTATCTACGCTCCCTGTAATGAAGCGGAACTGGCGCGGGTGCTGAAGCCCGGCGGTATCGTGCTGACTGTTACCCCTGGCCCGCACCATTTACAGCAGTTCAAGGCGCTGATCTACCGTGAGGTGCAGCTACATGCGCCGGAACAGAAAGATTATCCGGGATTCCGCCAGCTGGCGCAGCACACGCTGCACTATCCGATGACGCTGACCGGCGCGGACGCCACCACGTTATTGCAGATGACCCCTTTCGCCTGGCGGGCACGGGACGATGTCTGGCAGACGCTGCATCAGAGCGTGCAGTTCAGCTGTGATGCTGACTTTACCCTGATGCTCTGGCAGCGCGACTAGCGCGCCTCTACCAGCGTAGTGTAAATCCGCTCCAGATCGTCGAGCTGCTGCACCGCGATGAGCAGCCGGCGCTGTTCAAGCTGGATCACCAGAATGCCATCCTCAGAGAGATTCATTCCCTGAATCCGCCGGTAGTCGATCCATACCCCGGCGTAAAACAGCCCCTCACTCTTCATCAGCAGCTTTGGCCGACGCAGCCAGAAGAGCCAGAACGCCAGAAAGCTCAGCACCATCAGCAGTGAGGTGGTGAGCTGCGGACCCTGATGGCTGATGTTGTTCCAGAGCAGAATCAGCAACAGCCCGATAAAAATCAGGCTGTCGATTTTGTGCTGTCGGCGCAGGGCCACCCGTAAGCGGGTCGGGCCGCGCCGCCGGGGCAGTATCACCTCGTCATAGATCGCAAAGAGCAGCAGGGCGGCGATGCAGCACGCCATCAATAGGTCGGTTAAGGACATCACATCTACCTCAAACAGGGTGAGATCAGCCACTCACGGCTCAGCTCACCACGCTTAAAAAACCGGGAGCCTGCGCTCCCGGTCAGCTGAACTACAGACCAAGCAGGCCGATCCAGTAGCCAAAGATACCGATGGCAAAGAAGCCGACGATGATCCACAGCGCATTCACTTTGCGACGTAACAGCCACATACAGGCAAAGGTCAGCAGCAGCGGCACCACCCCAGGCATCAACTGATCCAGGATCGACTGAACCGTGGTAACGGTGGTTTTGCCGGTGGAATCGGTAATACGTGACACCACCAGCGGGATGTTGACATGGGTCCACTTGTTAACCAGCGCCCCCATGACAAACAGGCCCAGAATCGAGGCGCCCTCCGTCAGTTTTTGCAGGAAACCGCCGCCCATATCGCTGACAATATCGATCCCTTTGCGGTAGCCATAGGCCACCCCGTAGTAGCGGGTCAGCAGGCGCGCCAGGTTAAACAGCACAAAGAACAGCAGGGGACCGAGCAGGCTACCGCTCATCGCAATCCCCGCCCCCAGCGCGGCAAACACCGGACGCACCGTACCCCAGAAGATCGGGTCACCAACGCCCGCCAGCGGACCCATCAGGCCGACTTTCAGGCCGTTAATCGCACCGTCGTCAATGGGTGCGCCATTGGCACGCTGCTCTTCCATCGCCATGGTGACGCCCAGCACCGGCGCGGCCACATAAGGATGGGTGTTAAAGAACTCCAGGTGGCGCTTAATCGCCTGCTTACGCTCATCGTTGTTCTCAGGATAGAGACGGCGGATCACCGGCACCATCGAGAAGCAGAAGCCCAGCGCCTGCATACGTTCAAAGTTCCACGATCCCTGAAACAGGTTCGAGCGCATAAAGACGGCCCGCACATCGCCCGGTGTCAGTTTCTTTTCGACTTTCGTAATATCAACCATGTGCTCACCTGTTCCTTAATCGAGTTCGTTATCAAGATCGTTTGCAGCCGCCGGGCCGGAAGCCTCACCCGCCACACGGTTATATTTCGGACTGAGCTGGATATACAGCACCGCCATCACCACGCCGATCACGCCCAGCGCCACCAGGTTAAAGTTGGTGAAGGCCGCAGTGACGAAGCCGAGGTAGAAGAACGGCATCAGGTAGCCGGCGCGCATCATGTTGATGACCATCGCGTAACCAACCACCACAATCATGCCACCCGCGATATTCAGACCGTTGGTGACCACTTCAGGGATCGAACTGAGCAGGGCATGGACAGCGCTGGTGCCGACCGAGATCGCCACAATCAGCGCCGGGATAGCGATACGCATCGCCTGTAACAGCAGGGCGGAGACGTGGATCCAGGAGATGGCCGTGAGGTTGCCTTTTTCTGCCGCTTTATCCGCGGCGTGCTGGAAGGCGACCGTCAGGGTACGCACAATAATAGTCAGTACCTGTCCGGCGGCAGCCAGCGGAATGGCCAGCGCGATACCGGCACCGACGCTCTGACCGCCAGCGATAACCAGGATGGTGGAGATAATCGAGGCGAGGGCGGCATCGGGTGCCACGGCGGCACCGATATTCATCCAGCCCAGCGCGATCATCTCCAGCGTACCCCCGATGATAATGCCGGTTTTCATATCACCCAGCACCACCCCAATCAGGGTACAGGCCACCAGCGGTCGGTGAAACTGGAACTCATCCAGAATCGACCCCATACCGGCAATACAGGCGACAATAAAGATTAAAATAATTTGTAGCGTGGTTATTTCCATCATGCTTCTTGTCCTCAGCGGGATAACGAAAATGCGCCCGGAAATGCAGGCGCCGATGGCGCTCGGTTACGCATTGACTTTCGCAATCAGATCCATCATTTTCAGCTTCTGGTCACTGGATACTTTACGGACTTCCAGTTCGATATTGCGCTCGTTGAGTTTGCGGAATGCGGCAATATCTTTCTCATCGACCGAGACGGCATTGTTGACCTGGGTTTTGCCCTGGCGAAACGCCATTCCTCCAATGTTGACCGATTTAATATCGACGCCCTGTTCCACCACGCGCAGCACATCGGTGGGGTTGGTAAACAGCAGCATCACCCGATCCTGACCATATTTGGGGTTATTCCAGACCCTGACCATCTTATCGACATCCACCACATGCGCCGTCACGCCTGGCGGGGCTACCTGCGTCAGCAGCGTTTTACGCACATGGTCGTTGGCGACCTCATCGCTGACCACGATAATGCGCTGAACGTTGGTCTCTTTGGTCCAGCGCGTCGCCACCTGGCCATGTATCAGACGATCATCAATACGTGCCAGCCCGATCTTCATATGGTCGCCTGGCGCCATCGGCTTAACCGGTTGCGGAGCCGCGGCCGGTTTCGCGGCCGCCGGAGCCGGTGCGGCCTCTTTAGCCTTCAGCGCCTTCACCCCTTCACGGCCGGTTTCCACCGCCACGGCGACCAGCGCGTCAAAGCCCGGATTGTCGTCACGCGCCATCAGGGTTTCGACCAGCATCGGGATATTGACCCCGGCCACCACCTCATACTGCGGCTTATCGACCACGAGACGGCTGGCCGCGTTAAACGGGCTGCCTCCCCAGGTATCGACCAGAAACAGCACGCCCTGGGTGGTATCCAGTTCTGCCAGTCGCGCCTGATATTTTTCAATCAATGTTTCTGCGTTTTCGCCAGGGACAAAGTCGATCCAGCCAACATTGTCCTGCTCGCCTAACAGCATCTCTGCTGTTTTCAGCAATTGCTCTGCTGCCCAGCCGTGTGTACCAATTACAATCGCAATGGTCACTTGCTACCTCCGTTTGCTAGAGAAGCTCATCTGAGTAAATGAACCCACGTCGTGCTGATTCAGTGCTCTGCACGACAGGGTGAGTCGAATAAGGGGGTTACCCTCGAAAAATCATTGGTTAACTACATTACGGCGGTAAAGTCGCGATTTATTTTAGTGAGCGAAAAAATAAATTTTGTGATGGCTGTCTCCTATTCAGCGGCTGATGAAGTCAGCGACCTTTTTTATGCGCCGGATCATCTCTGCGGCAAATTGTAAAAATAAGAAAATTTTTTGACGCAAATCGCCCACCTGATACATTAACGTTCTGTTTATTACTCAGGAGTAACGGGCTTCAGCCCACCTTTATGGATCGTCACCGACGTCGCTTATTCTGTTATTTGCCTCTGCTGGCGCATCACCTATCGCCTGACGGCGTTTCCACTTCTTTCCCTACTGCCCGCCTGCCACGCCTCGTTGCGCGGTTAGCTGACGGCTCACGCTTTTCCCTGTTCAGGAGTCACTAATGGAATTTTTATTCGACCCCTCAATCTGGGCGGGTCTGCTGACGCTTGTGGTACTGGAAATCGTACTGGGTATTGATAACCTGGTGTTTATCGCTATCCTGGCCGACAAACTGCCGCCGAAACAGCGCGATAAAGCGCGCATCATCGGCCTGTCGCTGGCGCTGGTGATGCGACTGGGGCTGCTGTCGCTGATCTCATGGATGGTCACGCTGACCACACCTCTGTTTAGCGTAGGCGGTTTCAGCTTTGCCGGTCGTGATTTAATTCTGCTGGCGGGCGGTCTGTTTCTGCTGTTTAAGGCCACGATGGAACTGCACGAAAGGCTGGAGAACCGGCAGCTCGACGGCTCCGCCAATCGCGGCTATGCCAGTTTCTGGGCGGTGGTGACGCAGATTGTGGTGCTGGACGCGGTCTTCTCGCTGGATGCGGTGATTACCGCCGTGGGGATGGTCAACCATCTGCCGATAATGATGACCGCGGTGGTGATAGCGATGGGCGTGATGCTGCTCGCCTCGAAGCCGTTAACCAACTTTGTTAACGCGCACCCTACCGTGGTGGTGCTCTGCCTGAGCTTCCTGCTGATGATCGGCCTGTCGCTGGTGGCGGAAGGCTTTGGTTTCCATATTCCTAAAGGCTACCTCTACGCGGCGATTGGCTTCTCGATTCTGATCGAGCTGTTTAACCAGATTGCGCGGCGTAACTTTATTCGCCATCAGTCGCACCGTCCGATGCGTGAGCGCACCGCGGAGGCGATTCTGCGGCTGATGGGAGGGCGTAACCGCGCCCAGACAGCCAGCAATAACAGCGGCGGCGAAGAGTCCGCCCTGACGGAAGCGATGCCGCAGGAAGCGTTTAAAGATGAAGAGCGTTACATGATCAACGGGGTGCTGACGCTGGCTTCCCGTTCGATCCGCAGCATCATGACGCCGCGCGGGGAAATCTCCTGGGTGGACGCCCATCGGCCGGTCGATGAAATCCGCGACCAGCTGCTCGACACGCCGCACAGCCTGTTCCCGGTGTGTCGCGGTGAACTGGATGAGATCATCGGCGTGGTGCGCGCCAAAGAGCTGCTGGTGGCGCTGGATCATGGCGTTGATGTGGCGACGTTCGCGGCGAGTACCCCGACCATTGTGGTGCCGGAGACGCTCGACCCAATCAACCTGCTAGGCGTGCTGCGCCGGGCCAAAGGCAGCTTTGTGATTGTCACCAATGAGTTTGGCGTGGTGCAGGGCTTAATTACCCCGCTGGACGTGCTGGAAGCGATCGCGGGTGAGTTCCCGGATGAAGATGAAACCCCGGACATCATTGCGGATGGCGATGGCTGGTTAGTGAAGGGCGGCACCGATCTGCACTCGCTGCAACAGCTGCTCGATTTCCATGAGCTGGTTGATCCCAATGAGGATCACGCTTCGCTGGCGGGACTGCTGATTGCACAGAAGGGGCAATTACCGCTGCCCGGTGATGTGATTGATATTACGCCGCTGCACTTCCAGATTATCGAGGCGACCGATTACCGCATCGATCTGGTGCGGGTTACCAAAGATAAGCCGCACGACGACGAAGAGGAGTAACCGGGCAGGCGCGCCTTGCGCCAGCCTCTCCCTGACAGCCGCGGCCGGTATGGCGCGGCTGTTTTCATTTCTGCGTCACGCGCGCTGCGCAGAGGCGGGCAGAGCCGCCGCTTCAGGCGATCTCTTCCGGTATGGCCTCTCCGCGATGCTGCGCCAGCCACGCCGGAAACGCGCCCAGCGGCATCGGCCGGGCATAATAGTATCCCTGCAAATGATCCACGCCGCGCTCGCGCAGGTAGGCCGCCTGCTCAGCGGTTTCCACCCCTTCGGCCACCAGGCTGATATTCAGACGCTGGGCCAGCGAAATGACCATATCGGTCACCGTGGCGTTAATCGCGTCGGTCCCGATGGCGGCGGTGAAAATCTTGTCAATTTTCAGCACGTCGGGCTGGAGATCTTTCAGATAGGAGAGCGAACTGTGGCCAGTGCCAAAATCATCAATCGCCAGCCTGACGCCAATCTCATGCAGCTGGGTAATCACCCGCTGATCGACCACCGGCAGCGCGTCGCGTTCAGTTAACTCCACAATCAGGGTCGGCACCGGGTTCGCGGGCCACCAGATATTCTGCAAATCCTCAAGAATGGCGCGGTCCCGGAAATGGCTGGCAGCGACATTAACGGCGATATGAAAAGCGGGGTCATCCGGTAACTGCGGCAGCTGGCGCACCACCTCATTCAGCACAAAGCGCGTCAGCGGCCGGATCAGATTCTGACGCTCCGCCAGCGGGATAAAGACATCCGGTGCAATCCAGCCCTGACGGGCGTTATGCCAGCGCAGCAGCAGCTCTATCCCGTCGCACTCGCCGCTTTTGCCATTAATCAGCGGCTGGCAATAGACCATAAACTCGTTTGCCGTGATGCCATAGCTGATCTGCCAGCTCAGACTCATGCGATTGGCGGTGGCCAGCCAGACGATATAGCCCATCAGCAAACTGAGCAGCAGCGCCAGCGGCAGCTGTGAGGGCAGGGTGTTCAGCGCCAGCCGCGTCGGCGATGGGCCATACAGCGTCAGGGTAAAGGGATAACGCAGCGAGCCCTGTTCATAGCTCACTTCATCCTCGGATGGCTGCGTGGGTTCAATCAGCGGGTTGCCATACTCCAGGCTCTCACCGTTGACATTAAACACGGCACGCTCCACCCACGGCAGCTGCGGCTCCAGCAGATAATTACTCATCATTTCAATGTTAATCACCTGCAAAATGCCGGCGCGGTTGTTCAGGCTCTTCGGCGTCCAGAGCAACAGCACCGGGGAGCCTTTCAGCAGGTATTGATCGGTGGCGAGCGTCATACGCTGGCCGTTAAAGGCCAGGTCGGGGTAAGTCTGACTAAAGGGAATGGCGCGCGGGCCATAGACACTGGAGCAGTAGAGATTATCGTCATCCACCAGCAGGATCGCCCGGACAGTTTGCAGGGTGGAGATTTTTTCAATCAGCGGGAAACGCACCTGATTACAGGAAACGCCCACCAGCCCCAGCATATTATTGGCTGAGACCTCAAGTGGCGAAAACATCCGGTCAAAGCGCGAAATGGCCTTGTCGGCAAAATCCATCGCCTGCTGTTCGATACGTGACTTCTCTTCGAAATAGCGAAAGGCCAGCGTCAGAACAAGCACCACGCTGGCGATGAACAGGGCGATCAGCAAACGCTTGCGTCTGAATTGTCCAACAAATGGCCGGGCCATAAACATCAGTATCCACCTTCCCAAAAAGCCAGAAAAAGCAAAAATTAACGGGGTTAATATCGGCACGGCCAGGTCAATATTGAGGCCGGGATGCAGAAAAGCGGGTCTGGAAAAGCGGCGCAGACCGGACGGCTGCGCGGAAATCACTCTACCGTTTAAACCTGCGCTGAGATAGCGCAGGAGACGGATTTTCTTACGTTTGCACGTTATTTAAACATTCGGGCGTGTCGGTTAATCGCACTGCACTTTGATCGCCAGACCACCCCGGGAGGTTTCCCGATATTTGGCGTTCATATCTTTGCCGGTTTCATACATCGTCTCGATCACTTTATCCAGCGAGACGCGCGGCTCGCTGGTGCGGCGCAGCGCCATGCGCGCCGCGTTGATTGCCTTCACCGAGGCGATGGCGTTGCGCTCAATGCAGGGCACCTGAACCTGACCGGCCACCGGATCGCAGGTCAGACCGAGGTTATGCTCCATACCAATTTCCGCCGCCACGCAGACCTGCTCCGGGCTGCCGCCCAGCAGCTCCGCCAGACCCGCCGCCGCCATGGAGCAGGCGACACCCACTTCCCCCTGACAGCCCACCTCGGCCCCGGAGATCGAAGCGTTCATTTTATACAGCACGCCGATCGCGCCGGAGGCGAGGAAATAGCGCAGAAAAATATCGGGCGTCACCGGTTCGATAAAGTGATCGTAGTAAGCCAGCACCGCAGGGACGATGCCACAGGCGCCGTTGGTCGGTGCGGTCACCACCCGGCCGCCCGCGGCGTTCTCTTCGTTAACCGCCAGTGCGTACATATTGATCCAGTCGATGACGATCATCGGATCGCTGGAGTGCTTGTTGGAGGAGGTCAGCAGCCGGCGCAGCGAGGCGGCGCGACGCGGCACCCGTAGCGGTCCGGGCAGCACGCCTTCGGTATTCAGGCCGCGATCGATACAGGCCTGCATCGTCTGCCAGATGGTGGTGAAGTAGGCGTGGATTTGATCGCGGCTGTGCAGAGCCAGCTCATTCTTCATCACCAGTCCCGACAGCGAGAGGCCGGTTTCACGGCAGTGCGCCAGCAGCTCTTTGGCGGAGTGGAACGGCCAGGGCACAGAGACTTCGTCCAGCGCCGACTGACCAAAATGCTCTTCATCGACAATAAAACCGCCGCCCACCGAATAGTAGGTTTTGGAGAGGATCAGCAGGTCACCAGCAAAGGCCAGCAGACGCAGGCCGTTTTCATGCAGCGAAAGGTTTTCACTGCGAAACACCATGCCGCCTTCGCGCGGGAAATCGACCTCATGCGCGCCGTTGGCCAGCAACAGGCGCTCACGCTGCTCAACATCTTTAATAAAAGCGGGAATGGCATCAATATCTACCGTGTCGGGTGATTCGCCCGCCAGACCCATAATAATGGCAATATCGGTGTGGTGGCCTTTACCGGTTAACGAGAGCGAACCGTAGACATCAACCGCAATCCGGGTCACATCCTGTAGCTTTCCCTGTTCGCACAGCAAATCCACAAACTGTTTCCCCGCTTTCATCGGGCCAACAGTGTGCGAACTTGATGGGCCAATGCCCACTTTGAACATGTCGAAAACACTAATCACAGGTGACACTCCTCACAATTATTATCAGTCTGCCGGGGCAGTTTATGGCGCTAATAGTAATGGTCATGCACCGGAAAAGAGCAGCTTTTCGCATGAAATAAACTTATCAAAACCGATAGAAAAAATTATAGCGCAGCCAGACCGGGTGCTGGCCGCTGATGAACAGGAAATAAGCAAAGCGAGGTTTAAAAGGCGATCTGCTCACTCAGCGAGCGGATGATCCCGGCGGTCATGCCCCAGACCAGGTAATCCTGATAGCGTGACAGCCAGACCGGATGCCGCACCCCGGCGCGATGCACCTCCAGCGCGCTGTAGCGGCTGAGCTGTAACGCCTCGGCGAGCGGCATCTCAAAGGCGCTGCTGACCTCATCGGGATTGAGCGCTAACCGCAGATCGGCCGGAATGATGGCCAGCACCGGCGTGACCTGAAAGCCGGTGCTGCTGGTGACCGCAGGCAGCGCGCCCAGCACCTCGACCTGCTGCGGATCGATGCCGACCTCTTCCTGCGCCTCGCGCAGCGCAGTGGCGATCAGAGAGCTGTCAGTCTCATCCTGCATCCCGCCAGGAAAGGCCACCTGTCCGGCATGTTTACGCAGGGCGCGGGAGCGCTGGGTCAGTAGCAACCCCGGCTCAGGCCGCGCTACAACCGGCACCAGCACCGCGGCATGACGACCCGACAACCGCTGGCTGCTGCGTGCCGGCTGCTGTAACAGAAACCGGCTGCGGAAGGCGTCAAGCGTCAGCGCCATCTGCCCCTCCCATCTGTTCCAGCGCCGGTAAAATCCGGCTGACTTTATCCAGCGTTTCCTGATACTCCGCCGCCATATCACTGTCCGCCACGATACCGCCGCCTGCGGCGCAGTAGAGCTGCTGACCTTCCGCAATCAGGGTACGGATGGTGATGCTGCTATCCATCCGGCCACACAGACTGAGATAGCCGATGCTGCCACACCAGGCATTGCGGCGCTGCGGCTCCAGCTCATCAATAATCTCCATCGCCCGAATCTTCGGGGCGCCGGTGATCGAGCCGCCAGGGAAACAGGCGCGCAGCAGATCGGTCGCTTGCAGAGCGGCGGGCAGTTCAGCCCGTACCGTACTCACCAGATGATGAACCGCGGGGAAGGGCTCTACCGCAAACAGCTGCGGAACGCTGACGGAGCCAGGCAGCGCCACGCGGCCAATGTCGTTACGCAGCAAATCGACAATCATCAGGTTCTCAGCGCGATCCTTCTCAGCAAGACGCAGCGACTCAGCCTGCTGCGCATCAGCAACCGGATCGGCGCAGCGCGGACGGGTGCCTTTAATCGGGCGGGTCTCGATCTGTTTTTCATTCAGCGACAGAAAGCGCTCTGGCGACAGGCTAAGGATCACGCTGTCGGGCAGACGCAGAAAGGCGCTGAACGGGGCGCGGTTGGCGGCGTTCAGCGCACAGAACGCCTGCCACTCATCGCCCTGGTAACCCGCCTGAAAACGCTGCGCGAGGTTAACCTGATAGCAGTCACCCGCCTGAATGTAAGCCTGCACCGCGGCAAACCGCGCGGCATACTCCGCATAGCTCAGATTCGCCTGCCAGCGGCTGGTGAGTGAAAAAGGTTCAGGATGGCGGTCGGGCCATTGCGCCAGCCAGGCGGCGCGGCCCTGCACATCCTGCAACGCCACCAGCGTCAGGGTCTGCTGCTGGTGGTCGGCGATTAATGCCCAGTCATAGATTCCTACGGCCATATCCGGCGTGGTGAGATCGGCGGCGGCCTGCTGCGGCAGGGATTCAAAGCGGCGGCCGAGATCGTAACCAAACAGACCCAGCGCACCGCCCTGAAACGGCAGGCTGGCATTGGCGGCGGGCCTGATGCCCAGCGCATTACACTGCTGCTGCACCAGAAGCAGCGGATCGGCAGTGGATTCAACCGTGCCGCCGGCGCTGTGGAGGGTTGTCACCGCCCCGCGCGTAACCAGGGTGGTGCGCGGATCGGCGGTCAGAATATCAAAGCGGGTATCACTGTGATCGGCATGACCGGAGGAGAGCAGCATCGCCCAGGGCAGATGGGCAAGGGCGGCGAAACGCTGTTCAGTCGCGTCCGGGGTATAATCAAGGCTGAGGGTTTCTACAATCATCGGGCAGAGAAATCAGAGAGCAAAGAGGCGGTCAGACTGACATATTTTTTCCTGACTGGCACCTGTTTGTTCGGCGTGGGATACTGTCCGGCCCAAAGCAGGAGTGAAACATGTTTATAGGATTACCGGCTCTCTCTCATGAGCAGCAACAGCAGGCCGTCGAGCGGATTCAGGAGCTAATGGCGGGTGGACTGTCGAGTGGTGAAGCGATCGCCCAGGTGGCGCAGGAAATTCGACAGACTCACAAGGGTGAACAGATTCGGGCGCTTTTCGACGACGACGAAGAGGACGAAGAGGCGTAGCGCCCGGCGTGATTAGCGTGCGGCGATGATTTTAATCTCAACCCGGTACTTCGGGTTCATCAATGCGGCCTGAACCGTGCAGCGCACCGGCGCGTTGCCGGGCGAGACCCAGGCGTCCCAGGCGCGGTTCATGGCGGGCAGATCGGCCTTGTCCACCAGAAACAGCGTCGCATCAAGAATTTTACTTTTATCGCTGCCGAGCCGCGTCAGTATGGCATCAATTACCGCCAGCGCGTTGGCGGTCTGCGCTTCGGTGTCGGCGTCCAGATTCTCTGGCACGCTGGTATAATAGATGGTGTCGTTGTGAATGACGGCTTCGGACATGCGGTGTTCTGGATCAATACGGGTAATGCTCATCGTTTTCTCCCTGATTAGTTGCGCATTAGCCTGGCACAATCCTGACACCGCTGTCATCCACTCTACAGGCAGCGTTTAACAATCCCCTCCCGATCAGCTATCACCTGTGGGGCCATCCTGAAGGTGGTGAAAAACTTCACATCAGCGCCTTTCCGCTGCGGGGAAACGTCGGCAAAGATAGAATCCTCCCAGGTAAAGACGCTGATCTGGTCGCCGTCAGGCTGAGTATGGGTGGTGGTATCCTGGGCAACCACCTGAGTGGCAGACCAGCCGCGAGAGATACAGTCGCTGAGCTGGGGGGCGGTGCGAAGGCTCTGCCCCTGAAACAGTGGCGGCTGCTGACGGGTCTGGTCGGGCGTGGGAGCCTGGCAGCCACAAAGCAGCAGTATGCCGGCCAGGGTGCTGATGCGGAAAAGATTCATAGCGTTCCTCCGCCTGAGTCAGGCAGTCGGGTTCATACCCTCTGATCGGTTCAGCCGGAATAACCGCTCACCCCGTCTCAGCACCTCAGCTCGTCACTGCCACATCCCAGAGATAAGCCAGTTTAATCATTATAAACCGTGCGTTTATTTCCTCGCTGCCATCTGCTGCATTTGATAGCTGCATCACACTGGCGGGATCGCCCCGGCTCAGCGGGCGCGGGCAAAACGTCGTCACGCCGGGAGAAGTGAGGGCGCGCCGGACAAAAAAATGTTATAAAACAGCGAAAAAATTGCGCTAAAGAATGAGGATTCAGGCATGGGTAATACGCAGTATCTTTTTTGGGTGATGGCGGGCGCGCTGACGCTGCTGTTTATTGTGGTTTCCGCCTTTGTCGGGTTGTCACGTGGCACTAAGCAGGGATTCATCACCTTCGCTGTTCTGTTTATCATTATGCTGGCGGGTGCGCTCTATCTTCATCTCTGACGTCGCATCAGGTCGCGACCCTTGCAGGACATTACAATTATTTCACGCTTAGCTCACACTTCAGAGGGAAAGTGTGCGTCCGGCGAGCGCGGTTAACTATGCTCAGATGAAATAGCAGTAGTGCTATTTATCACCGGAGGTAATTATGTCTGAACGTCCTGATTACGATGAACCGCTGCCCGATGACGCTGAGATCTATCCTGAGGATGAAGAAGAGGACGAAGAAGAGGATCCGTCAGAAAGGGATGTCTAGACTCACCAGCCTCATCTGCTAAGACGCTGTCAAGCGTTTCGCCGCAAAACTGCCGGTCGCGCAGTTTTGCGGTTTCTGCCCCCCATCACGGCCTATGGCCCTGATCACCGCTGTTATTTGCTCTCTGACGGCCTTTCGCGTTCAGGTCGTGAATAAAATAAGCCACTAAGCGTCATCGTTATATAAAGGTTGGCCGAAAGGTGCGATCCTCATCCGCGAAATAAACCCTAATCGTGAAGCGTGTTAATTAAATTAACATCAATTGAGATTATGAACTCTTTATTCCCGCCGTTTTTAAGTCTTCGCATTTCGTCATCTTGCCGATGTTAACAGAGGAGGAATATTATTCCCGCCTCAAATGACGTTATTAAGCAGGAATAAAATGAAAACAATGAGGATGTTAACTCTGGCGATGGCGCTGTCAACAATCAGCATGGCCGGTGCCGCGACGCCGCACTGGACCTATGAAGGCAAAGCCGGACCAGAGCACTGGAGCGAACTGACCCGTGATTTCCATGTCTGCCATGAAGGTAAGTCTCAGTCACCGATCAATATTACCCATGCGATAGAAGGTCATTTACAGCCGCTGGATCTGGAATATCGCACCGCTGCGGAAAGCGTAATCAATAATGGTCATACCATTCAGGTGACGGTAAATGAAGAGGATGATTTTGTACTGGATGGTGAAAAGTTCACCCTGCGTCAGTATCACTTTCATACCCCGAGTGAAAACCAGATCGATGGCCGCACCTTCCCTCTGGAAGCACACTTTGTTCACAGCAAAGAGGATGGCGACCTGGCCGTAGTGGCGGTGATGTTTGAGCTGGGTAAAGAGAACCCGGCGCTGGCACCTTTGATCGCCGCCATGCCGAAGCAGGAAAATCAGCAGGTGAAAATTGACCATGAGGTCGACCTGCGCGCACTTTTCCCGCAAGATCTGCACTATTATCGTTTTAGCGGCTCCCTGACCACGCCACCCTGTAGCGAAGGCATCCGCTGGCTGGTGCTGAAACAGCCGGTCACCCTGTCGCAGGCGCAGCTTGACGCCTTTAAACAGGCTCTGAAAACCACCAATAATCGTCCGCTGCAACATCTGAACGGCCGGATGATTGTTCAGTAATTTCCGCTTTTTCTCCTCTGTTTAACTCTGTTCCCCTCCGATACGCCTGCGGGCGTATCGGCTTCATCATTCACTCCCGTCAAAGCGCCGTACACCGCTATTTCGCGTCTGTCAGCGGTGATTTTTCGCAGCTGAAACCGCTGCGCCGGGTGGCATATCAAAAATGCTAAATTATTGATAGTTAACCATTTTGCTTTGTGGATCTAATACTGACATAATTACAGTGTTTTCGCCGTTCTATGTGAGGGTATGTGGCAGACGATTTTGCAGTCGATGGCGCGCTGGCGCTGGCTATCGCGGGCTTTAAGCCGCGCGAAGCACAACGTGAGATGGCGCAGGCGGTCTCCCAGGCCGTAGAACAGCAGGGAGAACTGGTGGTTGAGGCGGGCACCGGCACCGGCAAAACCTACGCTTATCTGGCCCCCGCGCTGCGGGCGGGTAAGAAGGTGATCGTCTCGACCGGCTCTAAAGCGTTACAGGACCAGCTCTATGGCCGCGATCTGCCCACCATGATCAAGGCGTTAAAATTCAAAGGTAAAACCGCGTTACTCAAAGGGCGCTCCAACTATCTTTGCCTGGAGCGCATGGAGCAGCAGTCGATGGCGGGCGGCGATCTCACCGCACAGGCACTCACCGATCTGGTGACGCTGCGCAGCTGGTCCTCTCAGACCGAAGATGGCGACATCAGCAGCTGTGCGGGCGTCACTGAAGAGAGCCCGATCTGGCCGCTGGTCACCAGTACCAACGATAACTGCCTCGGCACCGACTGCCCGCGCTACAAAGAGTGCTTTGTGGTCAGGGCGCGTAAGCGTGCAATGGATGCCGATGTGGTGGTGGTTAACCACCATCTGTTCCTCGCCGATCTGGTGGTGAAAGAGGGCGGTTTTGGCGAGCTGATCCCCGAAGCTGATGTGATGATCTTCGATGAAGCGCATCAGTTGCCCGATATTGCCAGCCAGTATTTCGGTCAGCAGCTCTCCAGCCGCCAGCTGCTGGACCTCGCCAAAGACATTATTACCGCCTACCGCACCGAAGTGCGGGATGCCCAGCAGTTGCAGAAATCGGCCGATCGCCTGGCGCAGTGCGCGCAGGATTTCCGCCTGTCGTTAGGCGATCCTGGCTATCGCGGTAATCTGCGTGAACTGCTGAGCGACAACGCTATTCTGCGGATGTTTACCCTGCTGGATGATGCGCTGGAACTCTGTTACGACGTGATCAAACTCTCGCTGGGACGCTCCGCTCTGCTGGACGCGGCGTTTGAACGGGCCGCACTCTATCGGGGCCGGCTGAAACGGCTACGGGCGATTAACGAACCGGGCTACAGCTACTGGTATGAGTGTACTTCACGCCACTTTATTCTGGCGCTGACGCCGCTCTCGGTCGCGGAACGTTTTCGTGAAGTGATGGATAACCGCAAAGCCGCCTGGATCTTCACCTCCGCCACGCTGGCGGTGAACGAGAAGATGGAGCACTTTGCTGAGCGGCTGGGAGTCAACGCCGCCAAAAGTCTGATCCTCAACAGCCCGTTTGATTTCGCCAGTCAGGCGCTGCTCTGCGTACCGCGCAACCTGCCGGAACCTAACCGTCCGGGCGGCGCCCGTCGGCTGGCGGCGATGATGAAGCCGCTGATTGATGCCAACAAAGGCCGCTGCTTTTTCCTCTGTACCTCACATCTGATGATGCGTGAACTGGCCGCGGAGTTCCGCGCCTCAATGACGCTGCCGGTGCTGGTGCAGGGCGAAACCAGCAAAGGCCAGCTGCTGAAACAGTTTATTGAGAAGGGCAACGCGCTGCTGGTGGCGACCAGCAGTTTCTGGGAAGGGGTCGACGTGCGGGGGGATGCGCTGTCGCTGGTGATTATCGATAAGCTGCCATTTACCTCCCCGGAAGATCCGCTGCTGAAAGCCAGAATGGAAGATTGCCGGATCCGCGGCGGCGATCCCTTTGCGGAGGTGCAGCTGCCGGACGCGGTGATCACCCTGAAGCAGGGCGTCGGGCGACTGATCCGCGACACCGACGATCGCGGCGTGCTGGTGATCTGCGACCAGCGCCTGGTGTCACGTCCCTATGGCGCGCTGTTTCTCAACAGCCTGCCGCCGACGCCGCGCACCCGGGATATTGCCCGCGCTATCGACTTTATACGTCAGCCACCGCAAGCCTGATTTTATGTTAAGATGCGCCCCGTTTTCATTGTTCTGAGGTGGTCATGTCAGCCCGAATATTAGCGCTGGATACGGCGACAGAAGCCTGTTCAGCCGCGTTGCTGAATCAGCAACAGATTGATGCCCGGTTTGAGATCGCCCCGCGCGATCATACCCAGCGCATTTTACCGCTGGTGGAAGAGCTCTTACTGGCCGGGCAGCTTGAACTTACGCAGCTGGACGCGCTCGCCTTTGGCCGCGGTCCCGGCAGTTTTACCGGCGTGCGGATCGGTATTGGTATTGCGCAGGGGCTGGCGCTGGGCGCATCGCTGCCGATGATGGGTATCTCGACCCTGGCGACGCTGGCTGAAGGGGCCTGGCGTCTGCATGGCGCAACCCGGGTGCTGACAGCGATTGATGCGCGCATGGGCGAAGTCTACTGGGCCGAGTATCAGCGCGATGAGCAGGGCGTCTGGCAGGGTGAAGCCACGGAAAGCGTACTGTCACCGGAAGCGGCCCAGGCGCGGATGCAGGCGCTCTCGGGGGATTGGATGACCGCTGGCACCGGCTGGCAGGCTCATCCGCTGCTCCAGCAGGGACATGCTCTGCACTTAACCGCCAGTGAGGTGACGCTGCCCGCCGCGCAGGATATGCTGCCGCTGGCGGTTATCGCGCTGGCGCAGGGCAACACGCGGTCGCCGGAAACCGCGGAGCCCACCTACCTGCGTAATGAAGTGGCATGGAAAAAGTTGCCAGGCCGGTAAACGGCACGCAACTTATTGTTATCGGTCCAGTCTAATCCTTTACCTAACGGGAGAACATGTATGTCAATGTGCGGTAAAGGGCTTTCAGGTCTGTTGCTGGCCTGTACACTGGTTTTAACTGGCTGCGTTTCCATTCCAGAGACGCTCCAGGGCAGTTCGCCGCAGCCGCAGCAGGATCTGTTGCGGGTGATGAGCGACCCGGCGATCTACGTCGGCCAGGAGTCGCGATTTGGCGGCAAAGTGGTCAACGTCATCAATCTCAACGGCAAAACCCGGCTGGAGATTGCGGCGCAGCCGCTGGATGAGAGCGCCAGGCCGCGACTGGGTGCCGCATCCGTCGGGCGGATTTATGCCGATATTCACGGCTTCGTCGATCCGATTGATGTGAAAAACCAGTATGTCACGGTGCTGGGTACCCTCAAAGGCACCGAAGAGGGCAAAATTGGTGAGGCGAATTATAAATTCCTGGTGATCGATGTCCGCGGCTATCAGCGCTGGCAGGAGACCCGCCAGGTGATAGCGCCGCCGCAGCCGATGGATCCCTGGATCTGGTATGGACCCACCCGTCGTCATGGCGGCTACTGGGGTCCCAATCCCTACTGGGGAATGTATAATGGCGGTCCGATGCAGGAGCAGACCATTCTGACCGAATGATGCTGAGCGTCGTTTATTCAGCCCGGTAGCGGTGATCGCGGCCGGGCTTTTCTTTGTCTGTTTTAGCAGCACGAAATTTAGTGATGCACTTCGCAACCTCAACATGCCGAAATAAGCAAACTGGTACAATCAGTTAAAATATTGTTAACAAACCAGGTTGGCTGAGGCAGCGATGGAAATACAACATGATTATCGGGGTGGATCCTTGAATAAGGTTTGGCTGAAACGCTACCCGGCAGATGTGCCTGCCGAAATAAGTGCAGATCGTTATACCTCGCTGGTTGATCTGTTTGAGCAGGCCGCAAAACGTTATGCCGATCAACCTGCATTCTGGAACATGGGTCAGAAGATGACCTATCGCCAGCTGGAAGAGAAGAGCCGCGCCTTTGCCGCCTACCTGCAACATCAGCTGGGACTCCGGGCGGGCGATCGGGTGGCGCTGATGATGCCCAACTTACTGCAATATCCGGTAGCGCTGTTTGGTGTGCTGCGGGCGGGTATGGTGGTGGTCAACGTCAACCCACTTTATACTCCGCGTGAGCTGAAGCATCAGCTTAATGACAGCGGGGCCAGCGCCATCGTCATTGTCTCTAACTTTGCCCATACCCTGGAAAAAGTGGTGGCGGAAACCGCGGTAAAACATGTCATTCTGACCCGGATGGGCGATCAGCTGGCGCCGGTCAAGGCGACGCTGGTTAACTTTGTGGTCAAATATGTCAAACGGCTGGTGCCTAAGTATCACCTGCCGGGGGCGATCTCGTTTCGTCAGGTGCTGGATGTCGGGGCAACGCTCTCTTATCAGCGTCCCCGCGTCTCGAATGATGACATCGCCTTCCTGCAATATACCGGCGGCACCACCGGCGTGGCGAAAGGGGCGATGCTGACCCACCGTAACATGCAGGCCAATCTTGAGCAGACCCGCGCGACCTACGGCAAACTGCTGCGCGACGGCAAAGAGTGCGTGGTGACGGCGCTGCCGCTTTATCACATCTTCGCCCTGACGGTTAACGGCCTGCTGTTTCTGGAGCTGGGTGGACAGAATTTACTGATCACCAACCCGCGTGACATTCCGGGCTTTGTTAAAGAGCTGGCGAAGTTCCCGTTTACCGCCATCACCGGGGTCAATACGCTGTTTAACGCCCTGCTGAACGATGAGCAGTTCACAAAGCTCGACTTCTCTACGCTGCGCCTCTCCGCCGGTGGCGGTATGGCGGTGCAGAAAGCGGTGGCCGAGCGCTGGGAAAAGCTGACCGGCCACTATCTGCTGGAAGGATACGGGCTGACGGAGTGTTCGCCGCTGGTTTCGGTCAATCCTTATGACATCAGCTGCCACACCGGCAGCATTGGCCTGCCGGTTCCCTCAACCGACGTGCGGATTGTTGATGACAACGGTGATGATGTGCCGCCGGGTCAGCCGGGCGAACTCTGCATTCGTGGTCCGCAGGTGATGGCGGGCTACTGGCAGCACCCGGAGGCCACGGCGGAGGTGCTGAAAAATGGCTGGCTCCACAGCGGTGATATTGTTACCGTTGACCCGGAAGGCTTTATTCGCATTGTCGATCGCAAAAAAGATATGATTCTGGTGTCAGGTTTTAATGTCTACCCGAATGAAATCGAAGATGTGCTGATGCAGCATCCCAAAGTGCGGGAAGCGGCGGCAATCGGGGTACCCAGCGATCTATCGGGTGAGGCGGTGAAAGCCTGCATCGTCAAAAAAGATGCCACGCTGACCAAAGAGGAGCTGCTCGACCACTGTCGCCGTCAGCTCACCGGTTACAAGGTGCCGAAAATCATTGAGTTTCGGGAGGAGTTACCCAAAACCAATGTGGGTAAAATTTTGCGACGCGAACTGCGCGACGAAGTGAAATCCGGCGCAAACTAAGCCTGGATAAGAATTGAGGTTGAACGCCGGCATGTCCGGCGTTTTTATTGTTTTTAACATGGAGCGCCGCGCGTTGTTGGCTGCGGTGAAAATCAGACGTGAATTATTCCCTTATCGACCAGGACGATCAGCTGGCAGACGTGTGTCAGAAAGCGCGCCAGCATCAGGCGGTGGCACTGGATACCGAATTTGTCCGCACCCGTACCTACTACCCACAGCTGGGCCTGATCCAGCTGTTCGACAGCGAGCAGCTGGTGCTGATTGACCCGCTGAACATCCGCGACTGGTCCCCCTTTATCGCGCTGCTGACCGACAGCGCCGTCACCAAATTTCTGCATGCCGGTGGCGAAGATCTGGAGGTGTTTCTGCATCGCTTCGGCGTGCTGCCCGCCCCGATGATCGACACCCAGATTCTGGCAGCGTTCTCCGGTCAGCCGCTCTCCTGGGGCTTTGCCGCGATGGTGGCCCATTTCACCGGCGTGGAGCTTGATAAAAGTGAATCCCGTACCGACTGGCTGGCGCGTCCGCTGACTGAACGCCAGTGCCAGTACGCGGCGGCGGATGTGCACTATCTGCTGCCCATCGCCCATCAGCTGATGGCGAATACCGCAGAGGCGGGTAACATGGCGGCGGCGCTCAGCGAGTGCGACAACCTCTGTCAGCGTCGGCTGGAGAGCGTGGCACCGGAAGAGGCGTGGCGCGACATTACCAACGCCTGGCAGTTGCAGCCACGTCAGCTGGCCGCGCTGCAACGTCTGGCCGCCTGGCGTCTGAAACTGGCGCGGGAAAAGGATATGGCGGTGAACTTTGTGGTGCGTGAAGAGCATCTCTGGAAGGTGGCGCGCTTTATGCCGGGTTCGCTGGGCGAGCTGGATCATCTGGGGCTTTCCGGGCATGAGATCCGCTTTCACGGTAAAACGCTGGTGGCGCTGGTGGCTGAAGCGCAGGCGCTGGAGGAGGGCGATCTGCCGGATCCGCTCGGCAATCTGATCGACTATCCGCGCTACAAGCAGGTATTTAAAGCGATGAAAGCGCTGGTGCAGCAGGTCAGCGAACAGAGCGGGTTCAGTCAGGAGCTGCTGGCGTCACGACGTCAGATTAATCAGGTACTGAGCCACTACTGGGGCCTGAAGCCACAGGGACGTCAGCCAGAGCTGTTGAGTGGATGGCGGGGCGAACTGCTGAAACCTGGCATTGAAGAGATTCTGGCGGGCGGTTAACCGGTTAAATTTCCCCTGCCACTGCGCAGGGGAAATTCAGCAAACGGTCAGCGTCATTTAATCACTTCATCCGTTTCCGGTAGCGTCACGTTCAGCTCCAGAATGGAGATGTCATCTCCTTTCTGATCGAGCTGAACCGTTACCATCTCTGGATCGATCTTCACATATCTGCAAATCACTTCCAGAATGTCGCGTTTAAGTTGCGGAAGATAGTGGGGCTCACTGTCGCCCCGTCTGCGTTCTGCCACGATAATCTGTAACCTTTCCTTGGCTATGTTGGCAGTGTTCTTCTTCCGGGATAAAAAGAAATCAAGTAATGCCATGGTTTATCCCCCGAACAGGCGTTTCAGGAAACCCTTCTTCTCTTCTTCAATAAAGCGGAAGGGGCGTACTTCACCGAGCAACCGTTCAACGGTATCGGCATAGGCTTTGCCAGCATCAGACTCGCCGTCAAGGATCACTGGTTCGCCCTGGTTAGAGGCGCGTAACACCGACTGATCTTCCGGGATCACGCCGACCAGAGGAATGCGCAGAATTTCCAGCACATCTTCCATGCTCAACATGTCGCCACGGCTGACGCGGCCTGGGTTGTAACGGGTCAGCAGCAGATGCTCCTTCACCGGCTCCTGGCTGTTTTCAGCGCGACGGGATTTGGATGAGATGATGCCGAGAATGCGGTCAGAATCCCGGACGGATGAGACTTCCGGGTTGGTGGTGATGATGGCTTCATCGGCGAAGTAGAGCGCCATCAGCGCTCCGGTTTCAATGCCGGCGGGTGAGTCACAGACGATGAAATCAAACTCCATTGCCGCCAGATCGTTCAGCACTTTTTCCACGCCTTCGCGGGTCAGCGCATCTTTGTCACGGGTCTGTGACGCCGGCAGAATGTAGAGCTGTTCGGTGCGCTTGTCACGGATCAGCGCCTGATTCAGCGTGGCGTCACCCTGAATCACGTTGACGAAATCGTAGACCACACGCCGTTCGCAGCCCATGATCAGATCGAGATTACGCAGACCAATATCAAAGTCGATCACAACCGTTTTTTTGCCTTTCTGCGCTAAACCGGTGGCGATGGCCGCGCTTGACGTGGTCTTACCAACGCCCCCTTTACCGGATGTAACTACAATAATGCGTGCCATAAATGTTGATTTCCTTAACAAAAGAAAAGGGGCCTAATTAAGTGTCTGGATCGTCAGCGCGCCATCCTGGAGGCACAGGCGCGCAGCTTTACCAAAAAATTCTTGCGGGATCTGATCCATGATCCAGTACTCCCCGGCAATTGAGACCAGCTCGGCGGCCAGGTGGGTACAGAAAATCTGGCAGTGGCGATCGCCGCTGGCACCGGCCAGGGCGCGACCGCGCATCATGCCGTAAATATGGATATTGCCATCGGCCACCAGTTCGGCTCCGGCGCTGACGCTGCTGGTAATAATCAGATCGGCGTCACGGGCATAAATCTGCTGGCCTGAGCGCACCGGGGTATTCACGATGCGGGTTTTGGCTGCCACCGGTTCGGCGACAACCGGCAGAGGCTCAGGTTGCGGCGCTTCGCTGCGCGGTTTCGCCTCTTTCCCCTCAGCCAGCACCGGCAAGCCTGCGCGGGCAATCATCCGTTTCAGCGCCTCATCTTTGCAACCGCTGACGCCGACAATACGTAAGCCGGTGGCGAGGATGGCCTGCTGCAACTGCTTCCAGTTAACATCAGCACTCAGTGTGGCGACGTTCAGCACCACCGGGGCGTTTTTCAGGAAATCTGGAGCCTGGTCAATCTTGTCCTGTAGTGCCTTGCGAATCACCGCAGGATCAGGGTGATGCAGATGGACGACAGACAGGGTGAAACTGCTACCTTTGAATTCGATTGGCGTTTGCGACATCTGTCCCGACTCAGTCCTGTTTTCACTACCGTCAGCCTGAAGAGGTTAAAACCCTGATTAAAGCGCTAACGGTGAATATTCGAAGTTCTGCAAGCATGTTATAGTTACAGCTATATTCAGACAAGCCTCAACGCCGGTTAATTCGAGTAAAAAATATGTTTTGTGTGATCTACAGAAGCCCGTTACGTGACCAGACTTATCTCTATGTGGAAAAAAAAGACGATTTTTCGCGCGTCCCTGATGAACTGCTGAAAGGTTTTGGCAAGCCGCAGCTGGCGATGGTGCTGAACCTGGCAGGCCGCGACAGGCTGGCCAATGCCGATATTAGTAAGGTTAAGCAGGGGTTAAGTGAGCAGGGCTATTATTTGCAGCTGCCGCCTCCGATTGAAAGTCTGCTGAATATTCATTTACAGGCCGATAAAAAAGTTTAACTCAGATTCATCTGTAAATATAAATGGTGACAGGTCGATCCTGTCAGGAAAATAGCGATCAATGGCTGCGCGAAATTAATGGCGCAGCTTATCGATTCCGCTGCTGTTATAAATAGTCGTCCGGTTTTCCCGCGCATTTGTATGAATATTCACCGCGGCCATGTACAGATTCACGCTTTTTAACAAAATCTCCCCCCAGGCCGCAAAAAGGATCTTATTATCTGGTCATGCGGTTGGCACTCCGATCAACCCTTAAGCAAACATAATCCGTCAGCCTGGCTGACATCACACCTAACCCGAACAGGGGATCAGCATGTATCAGCATCGTAACTGGCAAGGCGCTCTGTTAGATTATCCGGTCAGCAAAGTGGTTTGCGTCGGCAGCAACTATGCGAAACATATTAAAGAGATGGGCAGTGCGACGCCGACTGAACCGGTGATCTTCATCAAACCGGAAACCGCGCTGTGCGATTTACGCCAGCCCCTCTCTATTCCTGACGCCTTTGGCGAAGTCCATCATGAAGTCGAACTGGCGGTACTGATTGGTGCCACCCTGAAGCAGGCAACCGAAGCGCACGTGGCTCAGGCCATTGCGGGTTACGGCGTGGCACTGGATTTAACCTTGCGGGATGTGCAGGCTGGCCTGAAAAAGGCGGGTCAGCCGTGGGAGAAATCGAAGGGATTTGACAACGCCTGTCCCATCTCCGGCTTTATTCCGGTGGCTGAATTCAGCGGCGATCCGCAGAATGTGGAACTGAAGCTGCGGGTCAATGGCGAGGTGCGTCAGCACGGCAGCACCAGTGAGATGATGCATAAAATCCTGCCGCTGATCGCCCACATGAGCCGCTACTTTACCCTGCGCGCGGGTGATGTGATCCTGACCGGCACCCCGGAAGGGGTGGGTCCGATGCGCTCGGGCGACCAGCTGGAAGTCTCGCTGGCGGGCCACGGCATCAGCACCCGCGTACTGTAAAAACTTGCATCACCGCACCAGAGGCTTTATAAGGTGCGGTTTATGCGAAACCCGGACAATCATCATGACTGACACCCCTTTCTGGCAACACAAACGCCTGGCACAAATGAGCGATGAGGAATGGGAATCCTTGTGTGATGGTTGCGGGCAGTGCTGTCTGAATAAATTACAGGACGCCGATACGGATGAAATCTATTTCACCAACGTCGCCTGTAATCAGCTCAATATCAAAACCTGCCAGTGCCGTAACTATGAACGTCGCTTCGAGCTGGAAGAGGATTGCATCAAGCTGACGCGCGAAAATCTGACCACCTTTGACTGGCTGCCGCGCACCTGCGCTTACCGGCTGCTGGGTGAGGGCAAAGATTTACCCGCGTGGCATCCGCTGCGGGCCGGATCGAAAACCGCGATGCACGCGCAGCGTATTTCGGTGCGGTATATCGCGGTGCGGGAGAGTGAAGTGCGGGACTGGGAAGATCATATTATTGACCGACCCGATCGCAACGGCTAAGCGCCGGTGCGTAGACGTAAAAAAGGCTGCCAGCGGCAGCCTTTTTTCTCTCAGTGACTGAAGAGATCGCGGCGTTTAGGTTTGAACGGCTGCGCAATCAGCACCAGCGCGGCCACCAGCAGATAAGCGGCAAAAACCACAATCATCCACTGCGGCATGCTGAGCGTCAGGAAAGTCCAGCTGCGCTCGGCGCAGTCGCCGCTGGCGAGAAACACCGACGGCAGCCACTTATCCAGCGGTAAACCGCTGGGGAAGCGGGCGGCGAAATCACAGGTGGTAAAGGGGTTGGGATGCAGCTGAACCATAGTGTGTTCCCAGGAGAGACGCAGACCTTCCCAGGCGCTGTAAATCCATAACGCCACGCCTGCCAGCCGCAGCGGCGACTTCGGCGCTATCGCCCCCAGCAGACCTGCGCCGAGCACGCCAAACAGCGCGTTGCGCTCGTAGATACACATCACACAGGGCTTCAGGCCCATAACGTGTTGAAAGAACAGTGCCGTCAACTCCAGTGCCAGTGCGGTGAGTGCCAGTAATAACCAGGCGCCACGGCCACGCGAGCATTGATTCAGATATCGCAACATATTGCATTCCCTGTGAACATTAATGCCCCGCAGTGTAAACCAAAAGCGCGGGCAAACCAGCCAGTTATGGGCAAAAATCTGGTTCTGAATTGACCTGATTCTGATCCAGAACAGTTAAGGACCAAAAGCGCCCTGCGCCGCAGCACGATTTTCGCGGGCAGGGCGGGCTGTGTCAGCCCGATGCCGTTCGGTGTGCGCGCCTTATAATCCGCTATGCTGTTGCCGGGCGGGCTGATGCGGATGCCGCTTATGGTGCAGCGTCTCTCTTAGCGCACGGTTTGCCGCTGACCGGCGATGCCTGAGCGGAAAGCGTTAAACTGCTCGCTTACAGCTGACGCCGCCGGGAAAAGTGCGGTCGCGCCCGGTTTAAATGGTGGCGCAGGCTATATCCGCTATAGGGCGTCTGGTATGATGAGTGCTCATCACGATTAAGAAAGCCACGAGAACACATTGCTATGGTTATAAAGGCTCAGAGTCCAGCGGGATTTGCTGAAGAGTATATTATTGAAAGCATCTGGAACAGCCGCTTTCCGCCGGGGTCGATTCTTCCTGCTGAACGTGAGCTTTCTGAATTGATCGGGGTCACGCGCACCACCCTGCGCGAAGTGTTACAGCGCCTGGCGCGCGATGGCTGGCTGACCATTCAGCACGGTAAACCGACCCGGGTAAACGATTTCTGGGAAACCTCCGGGCTGAATATTCTGGAAACCCTGGCGCGTCTCGACCACGACAGCGTACCGGTATTGATCGATAACCTGCTGTCGGTGCGCAGCAATATCTCCTCCATCTTTATCAGCCGGGCGCTGCGTCACCACCCGGAGAAGGCGCGTGAAGTGCTGGAGAGCGTCTCCGGGACGGCCGATCAGGCTGAGGCCTATACCGAACTCGACTACCGGGTTTTCCGCGGTCTGGCGTTTGCCTCCGGTAACCCGATTTACGGTCTGATCCTCAATGGCCTGAAAGGGCTCTACACCCGCGTAGGCCGCCACTACTTCTCAAACCCGGAAGCCCGTCAGGTGGCCCGTGAGTTCTATCTGAAGTTACTGGCACTCTGTGATCAGACGCCGGGCCAGGATGAGATTGTTGAGCTGGTGCGCAACTATGGCCGTCGCAGCGGGGAGATCTGGCACAGCATGCAGAAGAATCTGCCCGACGATCTCGGCAACAAGCGCTAAAAAAAACCGGACATCGTGTCCGGTTTTCGCTCTCAGCGGTCGGCTCTCTAAAGCGGTGACCCGCGTGGTGGGTTGCGATCCAGCAGTTCCACGCTGCCATCCTCATTCTGCTGTTCCAGGATCACATCGAATCCCCACAGACGATGCACATGCTTCAGCACTTCGCGGCGGCTCTTATCCAGCGGCGTGCGGCTCTGCGGCACATAGCGCAGGGTCAGTGAACGGTCGCCGCGCAGATCGACGTTATAGACCTGAATGTTGGGTTCGAGGTTGCTCAGGTTGTACTGCGCAGAAAGCTGCTGGCGAATCGCCCGGTAGCCCGCCTCATCGTGGATCGCGGCGATTTCCAGGTAGTTGTTGCGGTCATCATCCAGCACGGTGAACAGGCGGAAATCGCGCATCACCTTCGGCGACAGGAACTGGCTGATAAAGCTCTCATCCTTGAATTCCCGCATCGCAAAGTGCAGCGTTTCCAGCCAGTCGGAACCGGCGATATCCGGGAACCAGTAGCGATCCTCTTCGGTTGGTGACTGACAGATACGCTTAATATCCTGCATCATCGCAAAGCCCAGCGCATAGGGGTTGATACCGTTGTACCACTGGCTGTTGTATGGCGGCTGAAACACCACGTTGGTATGGCTGTGCAGGAACTCCATCATAAAGCGTTCCGACACTTTGCCTTCGTCATAGAGATGATTCAGGATGGTGTAGTGCCAGAAGGTGGCCCAGCCCTCATTCATCACCTGAGTCTGCTTCTGCGGATAGAAATACTGGCTCACCTTGCGCACGATACGCAGGATCTCACGCTGCCACGGCTCCAGCAGTGGGGCGTTCTTCTCCATAAAGTAGAGCAGGTTCTCCTGCGGTTCAGACGGGTAGCGCGTCGCGGCCACCTGCACCGCCTCTTTTTCGCGCCGTGGCAGGGTGCGCCACAGGGTATTCACCTGACTTTGCAGATACTCTTCCCGGCTTTTCTGGCGGGCTTTCTCCTCCTGGAGCGAGATCTTCTGCGGGCGTTTATAGCGGTCGACGCCGTAGTTCATCAGGGCGTGACAGGAGTCGAGCAGCCGTTCCACCTCTTCCACGCCGTAGCGCTCTTCGCAGTCGCTGATATAGTTCTTCGCGAACAGCAGGTAGTCGACAATCGATCCGGCGTCGGTCCAGCTGCGGAACAGGTAGTTATTTTTGAAGAAAGAGTTATGGCCATAACAGGCGTGCGCCATCACCAGCGCCTGCATGGTCATGGTGTTCTCTTCCATCAGATAGGCGATGCAGGGATTGGAGTTGATGACAATTTCATAGGCCAGACCCTGCTGACCATGCTTGTAGCGCTGCTCGGTCTCAATAAACTTTTTACCAAAGGACCAGTGCGAATAGTTGATAGGCATGCCGACGCTGGAGTAGGCGTCCATCATCTGCTCGGAAGTTATCACTTCAATCTGGTGCGGGTAGGTATCGAGCCGGTAGAGCTTAGCGACGCGGTCGATTTCAGCTAAATAGACATCAAGCAGTTCAAATGTCCAGTCTGGTCCGTCATTGAGTCGTTTGCTGTCTCTGATGCTATCGTCAAAGATTGTCGTCATAGCGCACCTCTTTTTGGCAAACCGGCTGACCCGAAAGGCAACCCGTTCCGGTTATTTAAGGCTTCATCCTGAAAAAGGGAACCCGAAAAAAACTGAGCGAACACAACAATGATAGCCCACTGTCGCCTATCCGAAATGCGAACTCAAATGAATTCTTTGGCACAAAATCATTCCGCAACAGGCAACAGGGAATTTAACAGGCTTTAATTCGGATTCGTTTTTAAATTGCGGTATATCATCCTGTTTATAAGCGGAATGTATGGGGTTGAATGATTCTCCTGCAATAAGCAGATTTAACTGCCGATCTTGTCATTTCTTTCTGCGTTTCAGGTAAAAGGCGCATAAAGCGCTGAAATTCGCCGGGCGACATGATTTTAGTTACCTGAAAAGTAAAAAAGATGTGAAATGAATGCTGAAGTTATCGGGTGGTAGCCGCTGAGTTAATGCGCTGGCTATCAGCTGCTGAACAGTGAATTATGCTTTTACATGCCGGGTGGGGGAGCTATGCACGTTGTAATTCTGGGAAGTGGGGTGGTGGGAGTGGCAAGCGCCTGGTATCTGGCGCGCGCCGGGCATCAGGTGACGGTCATCGATCGTCAGCCTGCCGCGGCAATGGAGACCAGCGCAGGCAATGCAGGGCAGATTTCACCGGGCTATGCGGCACCCTGGGCCGCGCCCGGTGTGCCACTGAAGGCGGTGAAGTGGATGTTCCAGCGCCATGCGCCGCTGGCTATCCGGCTTGATGGCAGCAGCTTTCAGCTGGAGTGGATGTGGCATATGCTGCGCAACTGTGACATCGGCCACTACCAGCAGAATAAAAGCCGCATGGTGCGGATTGCGGAATATAGCCGTGACTGCCTGAAGGCGTTACGGGCGGAAACCGGTATCGCCTATGAAGGGCGTCAGGGCGGCACGCTGCAACTGTTCCGCACGCAGCAGCAGTTCGACAGCGCCAGTAAAGATATTGCCGTGTTGCGTGACGCGGGCGTGCCTTATGAGCTGTTACAGGCGCACGAACTGGCGCGCGCAGAGCCGGCGCTGGCGGCGACCCAGCATAAACTCACCGGCGGCTTACGGCTGCCCAACGATGAAACCGGCGACTGCCAGCTCTTTACCCAGCGGCTGGCGAAAATGGCGGAAGAGGCGGGGGTAGTGTTCCGCTTTAATACCCCGGTCGATCACCTGCTGCGTGACGGGAATCGCATTTATGGCGTGAAGTGCGGCGAGGAGATCGTTAAAGCGGACAGCTATGTAGTGGCGTTTGGTTCTTACTCCACCGCGCTGTTAAAAAACGTCATTGATATTCCGGTCTATCCGCTGAAAGGCTACTCACTGACCATTCCGATTAAAAATCCTGATGCGGCCCCGGTTTCGACCATTCTGGATGAGACCTATAAGGTGGCAGTGACCCGTTTTGACGATCGCATCCGGGTCGGCGGGATGGCGGAGATTGTTGGTTTTAACACCAAACTGACTGAAGCGCGGCGGGAAACGCTGGAGATGGTGGTCAGTGATCTCTATCCTGAAGGCGGTCATCTCGAACAGGCGAGTTTCTGGACCGGCTTGCGTCCGATGACGCCAGACGGTACGCCGATTGTCGGAGCCACGCCGATATCCAATCTCTATCTCAACACCGGTCACGGGACGCTGGGCTGGACGATGGCGTGTGGCTCAGGTCAGCTGCTGGCGGATCTTATCTCTGGCCAGACGCCCGCGATCGCCGCCGATGACTTAGCGGTATTCCGCTACTTACCCGGTTTCGCGGCGACCTCATCGCCGCTGCGTAACGCCAACGCAACTCGTTAAGCATTCAGGGAGAGAAAGGATGTCACGTCCGATTGTCGCTACCATCAACCAGCAGGCGTTACGTCATAACCTGGCGATCGTCCGCCAGGCCGCGCCCGACGCCCACGTCTGGTCAGTGATCAAAGCGAACGCCTACGGCCACGGCATCAGCCGGGTGCAGCAGGCACTGTCCGGCACCGATGGCTTTGCGCTGCTCGATCTGGCCGAGGCGATCCAGCTGCGTGAGCAGGGCTGGAACAAGCCGATTCTGCTGCTGGAGGGATTTTTCCAGCCAGAAGATTTGCAGCTGATCGATCGCTATCGCCTCACCATCAGCGTACACAGCAACTGGCAGATCAACGCGCTGGCCAGCGCCAGACTCTCTGCGCCGATCGATATTTACGTCAAAGTGAACAGCGGGATGAACCGCCTCGGCTTTCGTCCTGAGCAGGTTCACGGCGTATGGCAGAAACTGCGGGCGCTCAACACCGTCGCGGAGATGACGCTGATGGCGCATTTTGCCGATGCGGAAAACCCGGAAGGGTTGATTGAACCGCTACAGCGCATTGAGCTGGCGGCTGAAGGGCTGAATTGTCCGCGCTCGCTCTCCAACTCTGCCTGCACCCTGTGGCATCCTGAAGCGCACTATGACTGGGTGCGTCCCGGTATTGTGCTCTATGGCGCGTCGCCCAGCGGCGACTGGCGGGATATTGCCGGCAGCGGCTTGCAGCCGGTGATGACGCTAAGCAGTGAGATTATCGGCGTTCAGCAGCTCCAGCCGGGAGATGGCGTCGGTTATGGCTACCGCTATCGCGCCAGCAGCGCCCAGCGAATCGGCGTTGTCGCCTGTGGTTATGCGGATGGTTATCCGCGCCATGCGCCAAACGGCACACCGGTCTGTGTCGATGGCGTGATGACACAGGTGGTGGGTGCGATCTCGATGGATATGATTACGGTCGATCTCACCCCCTGTCCGCAGGCCGGGATTGGCTCAGCCGTTGAGCTATGGGGTGAGCAGGTGAAAATCGATCAGGTAGCGAAAGCGGCCGGAACGGTAGGGTATGAGTTGATGTGTGCGCTGGCCCCCCGCGTTCCGGTCTCGCTTATTTAAGTGCGGTCAGGCTGCCGCGCATCTTTCTGCTACAGCGCCAGGCGATAAACGCCAGCGCGGCACCCAGCAGCATCATCAGACTCAGCGACAGCTTCTCCGCCAGCGGCAGGGCCACGATAATCAGGCTACCTGCCGCACCACCCGCCATCTGAATAAAGCCCTGTAACGCTGACGCCACGCCCGCCTGCTGCTGATAGGGCTCCAGCGCATAGCTGGTGGCCGGGCCAACGGTAAAGGCCAGGCCAGCGACCGACACCGCCACCGGGAACATATAGAGCGCCCAGTGTGACTGCATCGACGCCGGAAACAGCTGCATACCCGCCACCAGCAATATCGCGCCCAGCAGCATGGTGAAAAACCCCATTGCCAGACAGAAAGGGCGGCCCGCTTTGCGAATCGCTTTATTCACGAACATGCTGACAAACATGATCCAGAAACCGTTCGCGCCAAAGGCGAACGAGAACTGGATGGGCGTCAGGCCGCCTTCGGTCATTAATACCTGGGGAGCCAGCGACACATAGGTCAGCACCATGCCCAGCGCGCCCGCGTTGGCGAAAGCAAAGGCCAGAAAGCGCGGCTGGCGCAGAATGGCGGCATACTGTTTAACCGGCAAGCCTTTAACCCGCAGGGTATCGGCCGGACGGGTCTCCGGCAGCCAGACAATCACCAGCAGCGTAATCAGTGCGCCGTAGCCGCAGAGAAACCAGAAGGGCGCACGCCAGTCAAAGGCGCTGGCCAGCAGGCCACCCAGCAGCGGGGCGAGCGCCGGAACGATGTTCAGTGCGCCGTTGAGAAAGCCATAAGCGCGGGCGGCATCATCACCGCTCAGGCGATCGCGCACCCCGCTGAAGGCCACTACCGCGCTACAGCAGACGCCACAGCCCTGCACCAGACGCGCTATCACAAACAGCGGAAAGGAGCTGGCGGTGGCCGCAATGACGCTGCCGAGGATATAGAGCGTCAGTCCCAGCAGGGCGATCGGCTTACGGCCATAGTTGTCCACCAGCGGCCCGGTGACCAGCTGGCCCAGCCCCATCACCAGCAGAAACAGCGGAATAGTGGTCTGCACCAGGCTGACCGGGGTATTCAGACCTGCCGCGATCTGCGGCAGCGTCGGCAAATAGAGATCGATGCCTAAAGGTGCCAGCAGCACCAGGCTTAATAACAGCAGAGTAAATTTTTGCATAACGACCAGAGGGTAAACGTTCTGTTAAAAAACGAGCCGCAGAGGGTAATGATTACCTGACAAAAAAGATAGAGGAAGAAATGCGGAAAGTGCGATGCCTGCGGTAAACAGGCATCGCGATCTCAGATTTAGTAGGCACCGTCACGGCGTAACACGACGCCAGCGGTTTTAAACAGAATGGCGATGTCGGTCCACAATGCCCAGTTTTTCACATACCAGGAGTCAAAGTAGACGCGGGTATCATAATCGATGTCGTTACGTCCGCTGACCTGCCACAGACCGGTCATCCCCGGCTTGGCCATCAGGTAGTAATCAACATCACCGGCGTAACGCTCCAGCTCCGCCTCAATCACCGGTCGCGGACCTACCAGGCTCATCTCGCCACGGATCACGTTCCAGAGCTGCGGCAGTTCATCGAGGCTGGTTTTGCGCAGGAAGCCGCCAATCCGGGTGACGCGCGGATCGTTTTTCAGCTTAAAGTCTTTATCCCATTCCATGCGCGCTTCGGCGCTGGTCGCCAGCAGATTCTCCAGCACCTCTTTCGAGTTGGTGACCATCGAGCGGAACTTCAGACATTTGAACTTTTTACCATCCTGACCCACGCGCTCATGACCATAGATCGCATTGCCGCCATCGCGTTTCACCATGTAGCAGAGCAGGGCGAAGATTGGACCCAGGAACAGCAGCAGCATTGAGGCGACCACCAGATCGAAGGCGCGCTTCAGGAACCGCGAGGAGTGCTTCGCCAGATTGTTGCTGACCCGCAGGATCATCACCTCATGGCTGAAGATAAACGACATATCGGTGCCGTAGAGCGGCACCCCGCGCAGCGTCGGGATCACCGATACCGAACGGCAGTTCATCTTCGACAGGAACTTCAGCCAGCGGTCACGCATCGGCTGCTGCTCATACTCCATGGCGACAATAAACTGCACGTTGTCACGGTCGATGGTCTGCCAGTTAATATCTTTCCAGGTGATCACCGGCACGCCATTCACGCTCTGCTCGGCCGGAACATCGTCCACCGAAATAAACGCCTGCACGTTATAGCCGAGGATCTCCTCACTTTGCAGCGCGGCGTAGGCTTCGGTGGCGTTTCTGCCGGAGCCGATAATAATGGTCTCTTTCTGCCACTGGCCCGCTTTATTAATGGCGCGTTTCACCAGGGTGCGCATCAGGGGCAGCAGCAGCAGGGCATAAGTCCAGCTGAACACCCACACCATGCGGGAGAAATCCCACTTCGAAAATGCGATCAGCGCGAGGTCGAGTAACGAGAAAACGAAAAGCGTTTTAACGATCTCTTTCAGTTCGAACCAGAAAGGTTTGCGATAGGTGTAGTGACGCAGGCGTACCCAGAACCAGCCGGTACACATGACAGACATAATAAACTGCGCCACAAAACGGTATTCAATCTGATGCGGAGGAATAAAGGAATCCAGCTCCCCCCAGATGCCCTGAATTGTCGCGGCGGATAAGAATAACGCCAGATTAAGTGCAATCAGATCGGAAAAACTCAGGGCGAATTTCACGATGATATTTTTTCGCGTTCCGCTCCAGGAGCGGCTCGGGTTATTCATTATCAATGTACTTGCCATAAAACCTGCTCTCTTTCTTAAGTAAAAGATGGCCTGACCAGAATCAAGTACGCGCTCAGGAGTGGGCTACTGAAAAAATTAAAAATTCATTTTCAGTTTGGTGCAGTCAGTAAAGCCAGTGCAGCTGCGAAAGGTGTTACGGTTAAAGCGTGATGTCACTCACGAATTATTGCAGCGATGAGAAAGAGTATGCAGGAGATATTTGACAGAGTTAATACGGAAAAAATCTGAAAACAGCAAAAGCAGTTAAAGATTTAAATGGGTAAGTTGTTGTTTATCAGGGATAAAATAAGAAGAGGGTTGGTTATAACCAAACTGTTTAAGATGATTTTTAGGAATTACCGCCAAATCTGACGACTGGCGGTAACGGGCGTGACTCAGGCAGGTTTTTTTAAAATCCAGCGGTCCTGCTGTTTATCATAATGGCCCAGTTGCAGATCAACCGGTTCACCATCAATCCACGCCGGTACGCTGGTATCACGATCCCAGCCATCGAGTTGAGTAATTAAGCCGGGATTGGTGTCACAGGGGATACTGACGGTGTCCAGGTTCTCACTGTCAAGATCGGCATCAACAATCTCATAACGACCAATTTTAACCACGTGTCCCATTCATTGCTCCCGTTTTTGCTGGCATAGAGAGTTAAGCGTAGTTCATCAGCAGAAAATAACGCCGCTGAATGATTAAGATTAATCCTTCTCTTCAGCCGGACGGACACCAATCTTCACTATGCGGTTATCCTCTTTCTCCGCCACGGTCCAGGTCAGCTGATTCCACTCAACCTGATCGCCCACCACCGGCGCGCCACCCAGCATCCCCAGCACCAGCTGCCCCAGCGACTGCTGATCGTTGGTGTTCTCATCCAGCTCCAGCCCGTAAATCTGCGCCACGTCGCGCAGGCGCGCTTCGGCATCCAGAATGAAATCGCCAAAGAAACGCTGATCGAGCGAGACGGGCGGTGTCTGGCTGAACATTTTGCCCAGCGCCGGCAGATCGCGTTCACGGCCAATCACGCAGATGACGTCGTTCTCTTTCAGTCGCGTGCCGCCATTGGGGTGCATCAGCACATTGTCACGGAACAGCGCCGCGATGCGGGTTTCACGCGGCATCTGCAAATCACGCAGCGCCGCCCCGACGCACCACTTATCGGCGCTGAGCTGGTAGACAAACTGTTCCCACGGGTTTTCGGGATGAATATCCAGGCCGATTCGGCTGATCGGTGAGGCGGTTGGTGGCACCACCACTTTAGCTTTCTTCGCCGCAAAGCCCAGTGACGTCCCCTGCAACATCAGCGACACCAGCACCACAAAGAAGGCGATATTAAAGTAGAGTGACGCATTCTCTAAGCCAGCCATCATCGGGAAGACCGCGAGGATAATCGGCACCGCGCCGCGCAAGCCGACCCAGCTGATAAAGACCCGTTCGCGCGTGGTGAAGCTGCGGAACGGCAGCAGACCAATAAACACCGACAGCGGACGCGCCACCAGGATCAGCCACAGCGAGAGGATCATCGCCGGCACCGCGATATGCCATAAATCAGACGGCGTCACCAGCAGTCCCAGCACGATGAACATACCGATCTGACTTAACCACGCCATACCATCAAAGGTTTGCAGAATGCCGTGACGGTTGCGGATTGGCCGGTTGCCGAGTAAAAAGCCGCACAGATAGACCGCGAGGATGCCGCTGCCTTCTAACACCGTGGTCAGGGCGAACACCAGAATGCCGCCACTCAGCGCCAGCAACGGATAGAGCCCGCCCGCCAGGTTGATGCGGTTAATCAGCTGCTGTAACGCCCAGCCGCCGCCGAGTCCCAGCACGATACCCAGACCGAACTGCTGTACCAGATGCACCAGGAACATCCAGTCCAGCCCGCGCTGACCCTGCTCGATCATCTCAATCAGGGTAATGGTAAGAAACACCGCCATCGGGTCGTTACTGCCCGACTCAATCTCCAGGGTGGAGCTGACACGCTCGTTGAGACCCTTGTCGCCCAGCAGCGAAAAGACCGCCGCCGCGTCGGTCGAGCCGATGATGGCACCAATCAGGAAACCCTGCATCATATCGAGATTAAACAGCCAGGCGGCCACCAGACCGGTCAGGCCAGCGGTGATCATCACCCCGATGGTCGCCAGCGACAGCGCCGGCCCCAGGGCGACCTTGAAGGAGCTGAGTTTGGTCCGCATCCCGCCATCCAGCAGGATAATCGCCAGCGCCAGGTTAGAGATCAGATAGGCCGCCGGATAGTTGTCAAACGCGATGCCACCAATGCCATCGACGCCGGTCAGCATCCCCAGAGCAAGGAAGATCACCAGAATAGGAATGCCCAGGCGTGATGAGAAAGAACTGAGCAAAATACTCGATGCTACCAGCACGGAACCGATGATAAACAGACTGTATACAATGGTGTGGTTCAAACCCGGTCTCCTGACATATGGCGTTGAGTGACGGCATTGGTGACAAATATCCATGCTATCTCTGAAAGATAATGTTTTATCAAGGAGTTGTCATTGTGAAATTGATCATTATACGAATTGCTTAACCGGGTATGGAATCAGATTAATGTGAAGAATGAGGGGGTTGGCAGGCAAGCGGCAGAAAAGGGACTGTTTTAGCAGGTTATTCGGCAGATAAAAAAAGCCGGTAATTAACCGGCTCTGTGAGTCAGGCTTCCGTTGCCTGTTTATGAAACAGCGATCGGAACACCGGATAAATATCTTCCGGCTCGCGGATATGTTCAATGGCAAAATTATCGAACATCGCCTGCAAGTGTTCATACTCACGCCACAGGGTCTGATGGGCGCGGCGGGTGATTTCGATATAGCTGTAGTAACGCACCACCGGCAGGATCTGCTTCGCCAGAATCTCGTGGCAGAGCGGCGAATCATCAGCCCAGTTGTCGCCATCGGACGCCTGCGCCGCATAGATATTCCATTGCGCCGGGTCGTAACGCGCTTTCACCACCTCATCCATCAGCTTCAGCGCGCTGGAAACGATGGTGCCGCCGGTCTCTTGCGAGTAGAAGAACTCCTGTTCATCCACCTCTTTCGCCTGGGTATGGTGGCGGATATAGACCACATCCACATTCTTGTAGGTGCGGCTGAGAAACAGATAGAGCAGGATATAGAAGCGCTTGGCCATATCTTTGGTGGCCTGATCCATCGATCCGGAGACATCCATCAGGCAGAACATCACCGCCTGACTGGAGGGTTCCGGGCGTTTCTCAAAGTTTTTGTAGCGCAAATCGAAGGTGTCGATAAACGGCACCCGGTCGATGCGCGCCCGCAACTCGGCAATCTCTTTGCGTAGCCGCTCCTCCTCCAGCAGCTGTGCCGGTTCCGAATTCTCCACCTGCTTCAGCGTCTCTTCCAGCTCATGCAGCATCCGGCGTTTACCCGCCGTCATCGCGGTGCGGCGGGCCAGTGAGTTTTGCAGTGAACGCACCACGCTGATATTGGCCGGCACCCCATTTGAGGTGAAGCCGGCGCGATGGGTTTTGTACTCGTTCATCTGACGATGCTGGTTGCGGCGCAGGTTAGGCAGGGCGAGATCTTCAAACAGCAGGTCGAGATACTCATCTTTCGAAATCTGAAAGACGAACTCATCCTGGCCTTCTCCATCCTGACTGGCATTGCCCTGACCGCCGCCACCGCCGCCGCCGCCACCCTGTGGCCGCTCGACGCGGTCATTCTGCACAAAATGGTCATTGCCGGGATGCACCCGATGACGGTTCCCGCCGCGTCCCTGATGGAAAATCGGCTCGTTAATATCGTCAATCGGAATAGAAACAGACTCACCGCTGCTGACGTCGGTCACCGAGCGTTTATTAATGGCCTCGGAGATCGACTGCTTGATTTGCGACTTGTAACGGCGCAGGAAGCGCTGGCGGTTGACCGCGCTCTTGTTTTTACCGTTAAGCCGGCGATCGATGAAATAGGCCATGGTGTTCCCCCAAACTACATTGTAAGCAGGCCGGGCGAACCCGACCTTATGGTGCCGGTACAGTGACCGGCGTGCTTACAGACTCTTATCAGGACGATTTGCGCACGCGCAGATACCATTCGCACAGCAGGCGAACCTGTTTGCGGGTATAGCCTTTTTCCATCATGCGATCGACAAAGTCGTCATGCTTCTTCTGCTCATCGGTGGAGGTCTTGGTATTAAACGAGATCACCGGCAGCAGCTCCTCCGTGTTGGAGAACATTTTCTTCTCGATCACGGTGCGTAATTTCTCGTAACTGGTCCAGTTTGGATTGCGACCATTATTGTGTGCCCGGGCGCGCAGCACAAAGTTAACGATCTCGTTACGGAAATCTTTCGGGTTGCTGATGCCCGCGGGCTTCTCGATTTTCTCCAGTTCCGCGTTGAGCGATTCACGATCGAACAGCTGTCCGGTATCGGGGTCGCGATACTCCTGGTCCTGAATCCAGAAATCGGCATAGGTGACATAGCGGTCAAAGATGTTCTGGCCATATTCAGAGTAGGACTCCAGATAGGCGGTCTGAATCTCTTTGCCGATGAACTCCGCATATTTCGGGATCAGATATCCTTTCAGATGCTCCAGATATTTCTCCGCCTGCTCCTGCGGGAACTGCTCGCGCTCAATCTGCTGCTCCAGCACGTAGAAGAGATGCACCGGGTTGGCGGCCACTTCGGTATGGTCGAAGTTAAACACCCGCGACAGGATTTTAAAGGCAAAACGGGTCGACAGGCCGTTCATCCCCTCATCCACACCGGCGTAATCGTGATACTCCTGCCACGACTTCGCTTTAGGATCGGTATCTTTCAGGCTCTCACCATCATAGACCCGCATCTTGGAGTAGATGCTGGAGTTTTCAGGATCTTTCAGGCGCGACAGAATAGAGAAGCGTGCCAGCGTCTCCAGCGTGCCGGGTGCGCAGGGCGAGGTGGCCAGCTCACTGTGGTTCAGCAGCTTGTCGTAGATTTTGATCTCTTCCGAGACCCGCAGGCAGTAAGGCACCTTAACGATATAGACGCGGTCAAGGAACGCCTCATTATTCTTGTTGTTACGGAACGTCACCCACTCTGATTCGTTGGAGTGCGCCAGAATAATGCCGTTAAACGGCAGGGCGGAGATCCCCTCGGTCCCGTTGTAGTTACCCTCCTGAGTCGCGGTCAGCAGCGGATGCAGCACCTTGATTGGCGCTTTGAACATCTCAACGAACTCCATGATGCCCTGGTTAGCGCGGCAGAGCGCACCGGAGTAACCATAGGCGTCGGGATCGTTCTGCGCGTGGTTTTCCAGTTTGCGAATATCCACTTTACCCACCAGCGCCGAAATGTCCTGGTTGTTCTCATCGCCCGGTTCGGTTTTGGCAATCGCCAGCTGCTCCAGAATGGAGGGCCAGACTTTGACCACTTTAAAGCGGGAAATATCACCGCCGAAATCGTGCAGACGCTTGGCGGCCCACGGCGACATAATGGTGCCGAGGTAACGACGCGGCACGCCATACTCTTTTTCAAGAATATGCGCGTCTTCCTGTGGGTTAAACAGGCAGAGAGGGTGGTCGTTTACCGGGCTGCGCTCGCCGTCTGCGCTCAGCACATAGATCGGCACCCGTTGCATCAGCGACTTCAGCCGTTCCGCCAGCGACGACTTACCCCCACCGACCGGACCCAGTAAATAGAGGATCTGTTTCTTCTCTTCGAGTCCCTGAGCGGCATGTTTCAGGTAGGAGACGATCTGCTCAATCGCTTCCTCCATGCCGTAAAACTCCTCGAACGCCGGATAGCGTCCCATCACACGGTTGGAAAATATTCTGGAAAGGCGTGGCTCCTGAGCAGTGTCGACCATTACTGGCTCACCGATAGCCATTAAGAGTCGCTCTGCGGCGTTGGCGTATGCACTGCGATCCTGCTTACAGATAGCGAGAAATTCCTGCAGTGTGAACTCTTCGTCCTTGGCAGCTTCATAACGCTGACGATAGTGATCGAATATATTCATAGCGATGCCCGTCCTTTCGTTTTTAGCACAGGTAAGGAGCGTAATCAGAGGCTCATGCAGCTCCCGGAAAATATTCTCTGTTGAGTACAGCAACCCTTATGCCAACCTGATCTTTCTTATCGGGATACACAACTTTTATGGTTACTCTGCTCGTACAAAAAGTCTGCTCTTACTTCTAACTGTAGATGGCTTCTAGGAAATTTCCTCCACGGGTTTGGGTGAATGAGGGAGAGATCAACTGCAAAATGCGTATGTTGTGAGACGGGTGAGCGTCGTTGATAGTTAAACTTAACGTATCTTTGACCTTTGGTGCCACTTTCATCGGTGGGTGACTTAAAGGATTTCGATATAAGTTAATCCAGCCGTGAAAAAACGTTAGACTTCCCGATGATTGTTATATTTATGGGACGATGAAATTGTGAACCATTTCAAAATTAAGACGCTTGTTGCACTTTTACCCTGTTATTTGCTAGTCAGCCCGCTTTATGCCGCTCCGCTTTCTGTGGGCGCCTCACTGATTTACGCTGAGTCACCTTATCGCGGTGGTCAGGATCGCTACCTGCCGGTTCCGGTGATTAATTATGAGGGAGAAAACTTCTGGTTCCGCAGCCTGCAAGGCGGTTATTACCTGTGGAAAGATCCGCAGAACCAGCTCTCCCTGACGCTGCTCGGTTCGCCGCAGGAGTACAAACCCAGCGACAACGATCTGGGTGACATGAAAGGGCTGGATAAACGCCGTATGACCCTGATGGGGGGCGCAACTTACCGTCACACTGCTGACTGGGGAATTGTGCGCACCGCCTTGCTCGGCGATGTGCTGAATAACAGCAACGGAATGATCTGGGATCTGACCTACCTTTATCGCTTCGAAATGGGGGATTTCAGTCTGACCCCAGGTATCGGGGCGATGTGGAACAGCGCCAACCAGAACCGTTATTACTACGGTGTTTCCGGGCATGAAAGTGCCCGTACCGGCATCAGCCGTTACAACCCGGATGACAGCTGGTCACCTTACGTGGAGCTGAGCGCCAGCTATCAGGTTTCTGCACAGTGGAACGTCGGCGTGGTCGGTCGCTACACCCGCTTCGACAGTGAAATCAAAGACAGCCCGATGGTGGACAAGAGCGGACAGGCCACGATCTGGACCGGCGTCAGCTACAGCTTCTGATAACGCACCATAAGAGGGCATTCAGAGCCCTCTGTTCTTTTACAGGGCCCCGTTATGGGGCGGGAGAGCCGCATGCGTAACACCATCGATTTTGCCGGACACACCGATCTGCCGGTAATAGGCCAGGGCACCTGGTATATGGGCGAAAATCCGGCGCAGCGCGCCAGTGAGGTCGCCGCATTACAGGCCGGGCTGGAATGTGGATTACGATTAATCGATACCGCTGAGATGTACGCTGACGGCGGTGCCGAAAAAGTCGCTGGCGAGGCGCTGCACGGCCGCCGCGATCGGGCGCTACTGGTGTCGAAAGTCTATCCGTGGAACGCCGGGGAGCAGGATGCGATTGAGGCCTGTGAGCGCAGTCTGCGCCGGTTGCAAACCGATTATCTCGACCTCTATCTGCTGCACTGGCGCGGCAATATCCCGCTGGAAGAGACGCTGCGCGCAATGGAGCGGTTGCAGCAGCAGGGCAAAATCCGCCACTGGGGCGTCTCAAATTTCGACTATGAAGATATGGCCGAACTGTGGGATGAGGAGAAGGGGAAAGAGTGCGCCACCAACCAGGTTCTCTATCATCTGGCCTCACGCGGCATTGAGTTTGATCTGCTGCCCGCGTGTCAGCAGCGTAATCTGCCGGTGATGGCTTACTGTCCGCTGGCGCAGGCGGGACGCTTACGTGAGTCGCTGTTTACCGATCCGCTGCTGACTCAGCTTGCACAGCAGAAGGGCATCAGCGTGGCGCAGCTGCTGCTGGCATGGGTAATCCGTCAGCCAGGCGTGATCGCCATTCCCAAAGCAAGCTCGGTGGCTCATGTGCAGGAAAATGCGGCGGCGCTGGAGGTCATCCTGACGGACGATGAGCTGAAACGCATCGATCGCGCCTGGCCAGCACCGCAGCATAAGCTGCCGCTTGATATTGTTTAACGCTTAGCAGCGTCAGCGGTTGCGCCTTTTTTCTTCAGGCGAAAAGTGGTACCCAGGCGTGCCGGCTTTTCGCCCGCACTGCGTAATGGCCTGCTAATGCGCGCGGTTTCGACACAGACCATGGTTTTGTAACCCTCATTGGCCATATCCGCCATGCTACAGGAGAGTTCCACTCCGGGGTTCCACGTGACAACGTCACTATGATGGTGATGGTAAACTTCAATCTGCCGCTGACCCGCGGTGTCATTAATTACCGAGCAATCCTCTGCCGCCGTATAGATGCGATCAATCCGGCCAGGGTAGCGCTGCTTACCGTCACCGTTTTCTGACTGACTGTTATTCACTTTGTCGATGTAGTTGTTGCCCAGCCCGGACACCTCAACACCGTTAATATCGCTGACGGTGAAGTAACTGTGCAGGGCGGCGGTGGCCTCAAAGTCGCCATGCGCTTCCAGCTCAATCTCACAGTGCTGGCCCAGACGGAACCGGGCGATCAGGGTAAATTCATGCGGCCAGAGTTTCAGCGTCTGTGGGTTGCTCTCCAGCACCAGCGTCAGGATCACGCCATCTTCATTTTCATCATGGGCAGAGAGAGTCCACGGCTGATTACGGGCAAAACCGTGCGCCGGCTCGCCCGCCGGGCCAAACCATGGCCAGCAGATGGGAACGCCGCCACGAATCGCTTTGCCGGGCGAGAAGAGGCTTTTATCGCTCAGCCACAGCACCGGCTTTTCACCGCTGGGCTGCCAGGCAATCAGATGCGCCCCCTGGAGCGTAATAGCGGCCCGGACCTTAGGATGGCTGACGATAATAGCGGGCAGTTCGCCCACCTGACGCTGGGAGAGGTAGGGGGAGATCTGCGTCACCACCGGCAGAGAGAAGAGTTTATCTTGCATCTTTGATTCCTTGCTGAATGGATCAAAAAAAGGGCGACCGAAGTCGCCCTTATTCTCAGTGCTAGCTGGCTGCCTTATTTAGCAGAAACCAGAGCAATCAGGTCGAGAACTTTGTTTGAGTAGCCAGTTTCGTTGTCATACCAGGAAACCAGTTTCACAAAGTTGTCGTTCAGCGCGATACCCGCTTTGGCATCGAACACAGAAGTCAGCACTTCGCCGTTGAAGTCGGTGGAAACCACGTCATCTTCAACATAGCCCAGTACGTCTTTCATCTCGCCTTCTGCTGCTGCTTTGATAGCTGCACAGATTTCTTTGTAAGATGCCGCTTTTTCCAGACGCACGGTCAGGTCAACTACGGAGACGTTAGGGGTTGGTACGCGGAAAGCCATACCCGTCAGTTTGCCGTTGAGCTCTGGCAGAACTTTACCCACGGCTTTCGCTGCGCCGGTTGATGAAGGGATGATGTTCTGAGAAGCGCCGCGGCCGCCGCGCCAGTCTTTGTGAGACGGGCCATCAACGGTTTTCTGGGTAGCAGTGGTGGCGTGAACCGTGGTCATCAGACCTTCAACGATGCCAAACTTGTCGTTGATCACTTTTGCCAGCGGTGCCAGGCAGTTAGTGGTACAGGAAGCGTTAGAGACGATGTCCTGGCCATCATATTTGTCGAAGTTTGCACCACGAACAAACATTGGGGTGTCATCTTTAGATGGACCGGTCAGTACGACTTTCTTAGCACCTGCGGTGATGTGTTTACGTGCGGTTTCGTCGGTCAGGAAGATACCGGTTGCTTCAGCAACAACGTCAACGCCCACTTCATCCCACTTCAGGTTGGCTGGGTCACGCTCAGAAGTAACACGGATTTTTTTACCGTTAACCACCAGTGCGCCATCCTGAACTTCTACGGTGCCGTCGAAACGACCGTGCGTAGAGTCATACTTCAGCATGTACGCCATGTAATCAGCGTCCAGCAGGTCGTTGATAGCAACGATTTCGATGTCAGAACGTTTCTGAGCAGCACGGAAAACGATGCGACCGATACGGCCAAAACCGTTGATACCTACTTTGATAGTCATATATTCCACCAGCTATTTGTTAGTGAATAAAAGGTTGCCTGTAAAATTACAAAAACCTTACCAGGCGTCAAGCGGAATCGTGTCAATTGTTGCGACAGGTCAATTCGCCTGAAAGGAATTATTCGATGCGCAAACGCTTGCGCACCGCCGATCATATCGTGCTTTGCCGGATCAATTGCCGAATATATAGGGATGCTCCGGATAAAAGGTGATCGAGGTCACAAATCCGGCTTGTGGAAAACAGAGTGAAAGGGTGAGCACGAAAAAAGACCCGTCTTATGTTGATCATTTGTTAGAATAATAGTCGAAATTTTCAGAATGGCACTGCCTGGAATCCTAAAATGGCTAAAGAGACCGCACCTGAAGCAAAAATCGCGCAGCTGACAGAAATGCAGCGTTATGTGACGCAGCAGCGCGGAACAGAACCGCCTTACAGCGGTGCACTGCTGCACAACAAACAGGAGGGGATCTACCACTGTCTGGTCTGTCACGCACCGCTTTTCCTCTCCGAAACCAAGTATGATTCGGGCTGCGGCTGGCCCAGTTTTTATCAGCCGGTAGATGATAATGCGATTCGCTACATCGAAGATAACTCGCACGGTATGCAGCGGGTTGAAATCCGCTGCGGCAGCTGTGATGCGCATCTGGGACACGTCTTCCCGGATGGCCCGCAGCCGACCGGTGAACGCTACTGTGTTAACTCCGCCTCGCTGAATTTTACCGACGAGCAGGGCGAACAGACTAAAGGGTAGAGGCGATGAAGGAACAACTGGAAGCGATGATTGCGTCGATGACGCCGGAAGTCTATCAGCGTCTGGCAACCGCCGTTGAGATTGGTAAGTGGCCCGATGGCGTCGCCCTGACTCAGGAGCAGCGCGAGAACTGCCTGCAACTGGTGATGATGTGGCAGGCGCGAAACAACGACGCGCCGCAGCATATGACCATTGGCAAAGGCGGGGAGATGGTGACCCGCTCGAAAAAAGAGCTGAAGGAAGAGTTCGGTATCGAGTCAGACGTCACCCGTATCCATCTGCACTAGCTGTCACAATCAGTTCTGATTCACCTATAAAAAAGCTGGCGTCGCGCCAGCTTTTTGTTAAATCAGTACCGCGCCCTGAGCGGTCATCTGCGCAAAGGCGATCTCGCTGTCATCGGGGTTCAGATTGACGCCGCGACATCCCTCTCTGACCACCTCAACGTGATAACCCAGCTCCAGCGCATCCAGCACACTGTATTTGACACAGTAATCGGTCGCCAGGCCCAGCATGGTCAGATGGGTGATCCCGCGTTCCCGTAACCAGCTATCCAGTTCGGTTTTGCGGCGATGGCCGTTGTCAAAGAAGGCGCTGTAGCTGTCAACGTCCTGATCCTGCCCTTTATGGAAAATGGCATCAAACAGGGAGCGATCCAGCCCCGGATGAAAGTCCGCGCCCGCAGAGCCCTGAATACCGTGATCGGGCCACCAGATCTGCGCCAGACCATTGAGTTCACCCAGCGTATAAACCGGTTCACCGGAGACCGAGGCGAAACTGCCGTGGTCAGCCGGATGCCAGTCCTGAAGAGCCACCACGCATTCGCCATTCTGATGAAAGGCCTGCGCATAACGATTTGCAACCCCGACCGTCTGGTCGCCTTCGCTGACCGCCATCGGGCCGCCGGGGCAAAAATCGTTCTGAATATCAATAATGATGAGTGCCCGCTTCATGGTATCTCGCTCCGTTTCAATCTTCAGTCAGTTCGCCGCGCAAATTCTGCTGCATTCTGGCACGAATTTGATCGGCGGACAGATCCTGGCTGAGTAAAAAGTGCAGCTTTGTCAGTGCCGCCTCAACGGTCAGGTCAAAGCCACTGATCACTCCGGCGTGCTCCAGCGCATTGCCTGTCGCGTATCCGCCCATGTTCACCTTACCTGAAATACACTGGGTCAGGTTCACTACCACAATGCCGCGCTCGCTGGCCTGCTGCAATTCGGCCAGAAATTCCGCGTTCTGCGGCGCATTGCCCACGCCATAGGAGCGCAGGATCAGCGCTTTCACCGGCTGGCGCAGGAAGTTGCGGACCACATCGGCTGAGATCCCAGGGTAGATGGTGACCACGCCAATCGGCTGTGGGGTGATGGTGTGCACTTTGAGTTCGCCATGACCCGCGGGCGCGGGTGGAGTATTGAGGCGGCGAATGTGAATTCCCGCTTCCAGCAGGGCGGAGAGGTTCGGCGAGGCGAAGGCGTTAAAGCCATCGGCATGAGCCTTGGTGGTGCGATTACCGCGATAGAGCGTGTTGTTGAAAAACAGTGAAACTTCGCTGATGGGGTAGTTTGCCGCCACATAGAGCGAGTTCAGTAAGTTCTGCTGCCCATCTGAGCGTAGTTCCGCCAGCGGAATCTGCGATCCTGTCACGATCACCGGCTTCGCCAGATTCTCCAGCATAAAAGAGAGCGCTGAGGCGGTAAACGCCATGGTGTCAGTGCCATGCAGGATCACAAAGCCATCATAGCGATCGTAATTCTGCCGGATGTCTTCAGCGATCGACTGCCAGTCCTGCGGCGTCATATCGGAAGAGTCGATCAGCGGCTGATACTCGTGAATAGTGAAATCAGGCATTTCAGGGCGATGGAATTCAGGCATGTTCGCCAGCTGTTGTTGCAGGTGTCCTGAAACCGGAATGTAACCCTGCGCCGAACGCTGCATACCGATCGTCCCGCCGGTGTAGGCTACGTAGATGTTTTTCTTTTGCATTAGAGCACTCAGACTTGCCGTAAAACGCGCAGTATAAGGGGAATAGCGGGGAAATGCAGCCCGGCCAACCGCCGGGCTGCGAGGTTTATCGCACTTCGCCGCAGTTCAGGCAGAAGGCGTAACGGTTCTGGGGATCGTTCAGATGGTCGAACAGCCCAGGCTGCGCTTTCATGGCGCTCATCACATCCAGCATGGGAGCCGGCAGCCAGGCTTTCAGCGTATCGGGCAGCACGGCGCGAACGGAAGCGTTCATCTGGCTCAGCATCATATCCAGGAAGCTCGGGTCATCCTGATACCAGCTCAGCTGCGGTTTGCTGACTTTTGCCAGTTCACCCGCTTTCTTCACCGCGTCGTCGAAGTCGCCCAGCGCATCCACCAGACCATTGGCTTTAGCATCACTGCCGGTCCAGACGTGACCCTGTGCAATCGCATCAATCTGCTCCGGGGTTTTATGACGGGATTTCGCCACCAGACCGACAAAGTTGCGATAGCCATTCTCGATGGTCAGCTGCATCAGCTGCTGAACTTCCGCCGGAAGCGCTTTGGTGGTGGAAATATCCGCCAGCGGCGAGGTCGCGACGCCATCAGTGTGAACGCCAATGCTGTCCAGACTGTTCTCCAGCGTATTGATCACGCCGAAGATACCAATCGAGCCGGTCAGCGTGCTGGGGTTGGCCACGATGTAACTGGCGGGGGTGGAGATCCAGTAACCGCCGGAGGCGGCCATTCCGCCCATTGAGACCACAATCGGCTTACCGGCCGACTGTGCCGCCGCCAGCTCTTCACGAATCGCTTCCGAGGCCGTCACGCTGCCGCCCGGACTGTTGACCCGCAGGATGATCGCTTTGATTTTCGGATCGAGACGCGCATCGCGGATCTGCGCCGCCGTGGTGTCGCCACCGACGTTGCCCGGCGTCTCCTCACCATCCATGATCGCACCACTCGCCATCACCACGGCGATGTTGCCATCCTGCTGGGCTGACGCAGGTTTCACACTGTAGTCATAGATGCTGACGCTGCGGTAATCGTTGCTCTGCTTATCCAGGCCAAAGGTTTTCACCAGTTCCTGATCGGCAGCCGCCCGCGAACCCAGCGCATCGACCAGCTTGTTATCCAGCGCATACTGCGCGGTATCACCTTTCACAGCGTTTAACCCGGCAATAATCGCGGCGGCACCGGGGAACAGCTGTTCAGGGGTAATCTGACGATTCGCGGCGACGGTGTTGAGGTAATTCTGCCACAGCTGACCGATCCAGCGGCTGTCCGCATCACGCGCGGCAGGGGACATATCATCACGCAGGAACGGCTCTACCGCGGATTTATAGGTGCCCACCCGGAAGACGTGCGAGGTGACTTTCAGTTTTTCCAGCAGGGTTTTGTAATACAAGCCGTTGGTGGCAAAGCCGTGCAGATCGACGGTGCCCTGTGGCGAGAGGTAAATTTTAGTGGCGTAGCTCGCGAGGTAGTATTGTGGCTGACTGTAGCTATCGCCCAGCGCATAAATCGGCTTGCCGCTGTCACGAAACTCACGCAGCGCTTTACCGACATATTGCAGCGAAGGTTGATCGCCACCGGCAAACTCGCGTAAATCGAGCACCATGCCCTTAATATTGCTGTCAGTTTTCGCCTGACGAATCGCATCGACCACATCAAACAGCGAGTTCTCCTGCAAACGGTCGCTGCTGGCTCCCAGCAACTGACGACCAATTTTGCTCAGGCGATTGCTCACCGACGGCTTATCCACCAGTACGCCGGTGAGATCGACTTTCAGCGCACCCTGCTGCGCAGGGGCTGAACTGCCGCCTGAGCTGCTGATCTGCAACCAGATGCCTGCACCCACCACAATCAACAAAATCAGGAAAATATTCAGAATAAATTCCCTGATAAAATTTAATACCCGCCAGCTCCAGCGGAACAGACCTGCAATTATTCGCCACAATGTGCGCATCAGACTCTCCATATACATGTAGCAGGAAGTGGCCGCCGCGCGGACCAGACTTCCCCGACGAGCTCATCCTAAAGAGCGGCGTGTTAAAAGTCAGCAGGAAATCACTGCGCACTGTTACAAAAAATCTGCCTGTGCCAGGATACCTGCAACATTACAGAGATCGGGAGAGAAACATGGACGCACTGGAGTTACTGGTAAACCGACGTTCGGCCTCACGCCTGACTGAGCCGGCACCGGCGGGTGACGCGCTGGAAAATATCCTGCGGGCGGGCATGCGCGCCCCGGATCACGGCACGCTGCAACCCTGGCGCTTTATCATTGTAGAGAATGAGGGACGCGACCGGATGAGTCAGCTGCTGGAGCAGGCCGCGCGCGCTCAGCAGCTGGATGAGAAGGCGATCAATAAAGCGAGCCAGGCACCGTTCCGCGCGCCGATGATCATTACCGTGGTGGCGCACTGTGAAGAGCACCATAAAGTGCCGCGCTGGGAGCAGATCGCCTCCGCCAGCTGCGCGGTGATGGCGATGCAGATGGCGGCCGTCGCCCAGGGTTACAACGGCATCTGGCGCAGCGGTCCCTGGACTGATGACCCGCAGGTGCGTGAGGCGTTTGGCTGTCGTGCGCAGGATGCCATCGTTGGTTTCCTCTATCTCGGTACCCCGCAGCTCAAATCGAGCACCACGGTGCTCGCGCCAGACACCGCGCCTTTCGTCCGTTATTTCTGACTCCGGGTAGACCGCATTAAACAGGGCGTGATTCAGCCCTGTTTTGCACGGTTCCTGTGCGAACGATCGCTAACACCGTGAGTGCCGCTTACGCCTGGCGTTCTGCCAGGCTAACATAGCCCGCATGATTCAAGCCGACAGCGGACCACCGGTTATCACTGTGTTCCCCGATGTTAAGGATTACCTGATTCAATGCGTTTGTTTATTGCGGAAAAACCGAGCCTTGGCCGTGCTATTGCGGATGTGTTGCCGAAACCTCATCGTCGCGGTGACGGATTTATCGCCTGCGGTAACGATCAGATCGTCACCTGGTGTGTCGGCCATCTGCTGGAGCAGGCGCAGCCCGACACCTATGACAGTCGTTATGCCCGCTGGTCGCTGGCCGATCTGCCGATCATCCCGGAAAAGTGGCGGCTCCAGCCGCGTCCCTCGGTGGCGAAGCAGCTGAAAGTGGTGGAGGGGTTACTGGCGCAGGCGAGTGAAGTGGTGCATGCCGGAGACCCCGACCGGGAAGGGCAACTGCTGGTCGATGAGGTGCTTGACTACCTGAATCTGCCTGCGGAAAAACGCAGTAAAGTGCAGCGCTGTCTGATTAACGATCTCAACCCCCAGGCGGTGGACCGGGCGGTTAACCGTCTGCGTGAAAACCGTGAGTTCATCCCGCTGTGCGTCTCAGCCCTGGCCCGCGCCCGCGCCGACTGGCTCTACGGGATTAACATGACCCGCGCCTGGACGCTGCTGGGACGGAATGCGGGCTACGATGGCGTGCTCTCTGTCGGGCGGGTGCAGACGCCGGTGCTGGGGCTGGTGGTACGTCGCGATGAAGAGATCGAAAACTTTGTGCCGAAAGACTATTTCGAAGTCAAAGCCCATATCCTCACCCCCGATGGCGTGCGCTTTACCGCCGGCTGGATCCCCAGCGAAGCCTGTGAACCCTGGCAGGATGAAGAGGGGCGGCTGCTGAAGCGTGCGCTGGCCGATCATGTGGTGGCGCGTATCACCGGCCAGCCTGCGACCGTCACCGCCTACAGTGATAAGCGCGAAAATGAAGTTGCGCCGCTGCCTTTCTCGCTCTCCAGCCTGCAAATTGAGGCGGCCAAACGCTACGGGCTGAGCGCACAAACGGTGCTGGATACCTGTCAGCGGCTCTATGAGACCCATAAACTGATTACCTATCCCCGCTCGGACAGCCGCTATCTGCCTGAAGAGCATTACGCCGGCCGTCATGCGGTGCTGAAGGCGATCCAGGCGCATCAGTCACAGCTGACGCCGCCGTCAGATTTCAACGCCGACCGCCGCGGCCGCTGCTGGGATGACAAAAAGGTGGATGCTCACCACGCCATCATTCCGACCGCCCGCGCCAGTGCTGTCAAACTCACCGAAAATGAGCAGCATATTTATGAGCTGGTTGCGCGCCAGTATCTGATGCAGTTCTGCCCGGACGCGGTGTTTCGTAAATGCGTTATTGACCTCGACATCGCAGGCGGCAAATTCACAGCCAAAGCGCGGTTTCTGGCGGAGGTGGGCTGGCGCGCGCTGCTGGGTAACAAAGAGCGCGATGAAGAGAATGACGGCATGCCGCTGCCTGAAGTGGCGAAAGGGGATGTGCTGCTGTGTGAGCGTGGCGAGGTGCTGGCAAAACAAACCCAGCCGCCGCGTCCCTTTACCGATGCCACAATACTTTCCGCGATGACCGGGATCGCCCGTTTTGTTCAGGATAAAGAATTAAAGAAAGTGCTGCGCGCGACCGATGGTTTAGGAACGGAAGCCACGCGAGCCGGTATTATCGAATTACTGTTTCGCCGTGGCTTCCTGGTGAAGAAGGGCCGTTATATCAACGCGACCGAGGCGGGGCGCGCCCTGATTCACTCGTTACCCGATCTGGCAGCACGCCCCGATATGACGGCGCAGTGGGAATCGACCCTGACCCGTATCAGTGAAAAGGCCTGCCGATATGAGGAGTTTATGCAACCGCTGGTGCAGACTTTAACCGGGCTGATCCATCAGGCGAGACAGCAGCCTGCGGCGCATGCATTTCGGGGATTACCGTCCACCGGACAGAAACGTCCGGTGCGCAAAACCAGGCGTAAAGTGAAGGAGACGGAATGAAGCGTTATTCAGTATTACTGGTGGTGGCACTGTCACTGGCGACCAGCCTGGCGCAGGCCAACAGCCGTTATCAGTCGATGCCGCCGCAGGGTAATAACGGTGTGAACACCGATGTAGTGGTGGATATGCCACCAGAGGCGTGGACGCAGGCAGAGAGACGTCAGCCAGACTGTCTGCGCTGCTGTATTTTCGAGAACCGAAACTACACGGAAGGTGCGGTGGTGAAGTCGGAGGGGGTATTACTGCAATGCGCCCGGGATGAACACTCCCTTGGCACCAACAACCTGATCTGGAAAATAGTGAAATAGCCGTCGCGTGGCGTTCAGCCACGCGACCTTCAGTTAAAAGCGGAAGGCAGACCAGACTGGCGCGTGGTCAGAGGGTTTTTCCATGCCGCGAATCTCATAATCAATGCCGGTTTCAACACAGTGCGCCGCCAGCACCTTGCTGGCCAGCAACAGGTCGATACGCAGGCCGCGATTATCATCAAAACCTTTCGAACGGTAATCGAACCAGGAGAAGCGATCCGCTACGTCGGGATTGTGCTCACGCCAGGTATCAACCAGTCCCCAGCCCAGCAGGCGCTCCATCCACTCACGCTCTTCCGGCAGAAAAGAGCATTTACCGGTGCGCAGCCAGCGCTTGCGGCTATCCTCACCAATACCAATATCCAGGTCAGTACTGCTGATATTCATGTCGCCCATGATCAAAACCGGTTTATCGGCGGGCAGATCCTCGGAGAGCAGGCGTTGCAGGTCGCGATAAAATTTCTCTTTAGCGGGGAATTTAGTCGGATGGTCACGGCTTTCGCCCTGCGGGAAATAGCCGTTGATCACGGTAATGTCACCGATTGGGCTGGGGATCTCCGCCGTAATCAGACGGCGCTGCGCCTCCCCGTCATCACCCGGAAAGCCACGACTGACGGAAACCGGCTCCACTTTGGTTAACAGGGCGACGCCGTAATGTCCTTTCTGACCATGATAGAAGACGTGATAACCGAGTTTTGACACCTCTTCCAGCGGAAACATGTCGTCATGGACTTTGGTTTCCTGTAAGCCGATGACATCGGGCTGGTGTTGCTCGACCAGCGCCTGAAGTTGATGCGGACGGGCACGCAACCCATTGATGTTGAATGAAACAAATTTCATAAAATCGACCGTTAGTCAGCGAGTGATAAGCGGGGATGGTAGCGATTTTTGCCAGAAAAGTCATGGCGGAACAGGAGAGGATTTTTTGTGTCAATCAGGGGATGGTGTGCAACATACGAGATGGTGGTGGGAGAAGGATTATTCGGCGCGATGCGCCTCACCCTGCGGGCCGCGCTGAAGCGCGTTGTCTCGCGATGCTCGACCCGAACCTTGATCGAAGGTTCTCATCCCTCTCCCCGCAGAACAGGAAGCTTTGGTATAGGTTTGGGATAGGGTGCAACATACGAGATGGTGGTGGGAGAAGGATTCGAACCTTCGAAGTCTGTGACGGCAGATTTACAGTCTGCTCCCTTTGGCCGCTCGGGAATCCCACCAGGGATAATGATGTGGCTTAAGAGGATTGAGATTCAGATGGTGGTGGGAGAAGGATTCGAACCTTCGAAGTCTGTGACGGCAGATTTACAGTCTGCTCCCTTTGGCCGCTCGGGAATCCCACCATGGCCTGAATCTTTCTCTCTTAAAGCGGGGCGCATCATACCAAATGCGCTAAGGGTGTAAAGCGCCCATCGGCGAAACAGCAACTGTTTGCCCACTTTTTACCCGTAGCGCTGAATCCGCAGACAATTCAGCGCCATGGGTTGTTTACAGAATAATCGTTCGGTTGCCGTAAACGAAGACGCGCTGACCCAGCACTTTATAGAGCGCCCGGCTCAGCACATTTTTTTCAACATCACGACCGGCGCGCATCATCTCATCGGCGGTATAGCTGTGGTCCACATTGATCACATCCTGCATGATGATCGGACCTTCATCGAGATTGTCATTTACGTAGTGCGCGGTCGCACCAATAATCTTCACGCCACGCTCGTACGCCTGGTGATAGGGGCGGGCACCGATAAAGGCGGGCAGGAAGGAGTGATGGATATTGATAATCTGGTTGGGATAACGCTGCACAAAGGCGGGCGTCAGGACGCGCATATATTTTGCCAGCACCACATAGTCGGGCTGATAGCGGTCAATCTCTTCCACCATGCGGTTGTCATGCTCTTCGCGGGTTAAACCTTCATGGCTCACCAGCACAAAAGGAATGTCGAACCGCTCAACCAGCGAACGCAACGTCTCGTGGTTGCCCACCACCGCGGCGATCTCCATATCCAGGCCGCCAAAGGCGCTCTTCATTAACAGATCGCCCAGGCAGTGTGCCTCTTTAGTCACCAGAATCACCACGCGACGGCGACCTGTGCTGTGCAGTTCACGAACGGAACCCTGGGGCAGCGCGCTGTCGAGATCGGCGAGCAGGGTGTTATCGTTGAAAATCCCTTCCAGCTCTGTGCGCATGAAAAAACGCCCGGTGCGATGATCAACAAACTCATTGTTCTGCACGATATTGAGTTCGTGCTTGTAACAAATATTGGTGATTTTGGCGATCAGACCTTTTGCATCGGGACAAATGGTTCGTAAAACTTTTCTTTGCATGGTTTGCGCTTGCATCTCAATCAGAGTCCTGTCAGAGCATTAAGGGTAGAACCGTTGCGGCAGCCTCAGGCTTAACCACAACATTTTTTGTATTTTTTGCCGCTGCCGCACGGGCAGGGATCGTTACGTCCAATAGGCGGTGCCTTACCGTCTACATAGTACCAGCGTTGATCCTCACGAAGAAAGCGCGAACACTCATGGATGGCCTGAATCTTCGATTTCTCGCGGTATCGCGCAAAAAAAGTCACGAAAGCCTCATTCTCATGGCTTCCATGATTACAACGAGTTACAGTCAGGCCCAGCCATTCGGTGCCGGCAAAACTTTCAGATAAAAGCGCTGCCAGCTCTGGCTGGCGTCTGGCAGGATGCCAGGTCGCAACCAGATAATCCGCATTATGCTGAACATAGGCACAATAGCGCGATCGCATAAGCTGTTCCGCGGTCGCAGCAATCTGGTTGCCCTGAAGAAAGGGCTCGCAACATAGGCTATACTGCTCTCCGCTACAGCATGGGCAGGTTTCCGACACGTTATCTCCTGAGGGTAATGAGTCTGTAAGAAAGCGCGCTATGTTAGCTGACCCCCGGCTGTGGCGCTACGTATTGACGGCAGGACCAGATACAAATGAGAAAGATAAAAATTGGACTGGCTCTGGGTTCTGGAGCGGCCAAGGGATGGGCACATATCGGCGTCATTAAGGCGCTGGAGCGCGCGGGTATTGAGGTTGACGTGGTGGCGGGTTGTTCGGTCGGCGCGTTAGTAGGTTCCGCTTATGTCAATAACCGCCTGCCGCTGATGGAAAAATGGGTCAGCGCTTTTCGCTACTGGGATGTTATCCGGCTGATGGATGTTTCATGGCAGCGCGGTGGACTGTTACGCGGAGAGCGGGTGTTTAATCATGTCCGTCAGCTGATCCCCAATGACAGCATTGAGAGCTGCGGGAAACCCTTTGGCGTGGTAGCGACCAATCTGAGTACCGGGCGGGAATTGTGGCTGACCGAGGGCGATCTGCACCAGGCGGTGCGCGCCTCATGCAGTATGCCAGGTTTATTACCGCCGGTGCGCTACAATGGGTATTGGCTGGTCGATGGCGCGGTCGTCAATCCGGTGCCCATCTCGCTGACCCGCGCCCTGGGCGCGGATATTGTTATTGCTGTTGACTTACAGCATGACGCGCATCTGATGCAGCAGGATCTGTTTTCCGTTACACCTCAGAACAGTGAAGAAGAAGCCGCCGCAGCGGCACTTAGCTGGAGTGGGAAACTGCGACAGCGTCTGGTGGGTTTCACCCAACGTCGTGCGTCTCAGTCACCTGGCGCAATGGAGATCATGTCGACCTCCATTCAGGTGCTGGAAAATCGCCTGAAGCGAAACCGTATGGCAGGCGATCCGCCTGATGTGCTGATTCAGCCTGTCTGTCCGCAGATTTCGACGCTGGACTTTCATCGCGCTGAAGAGGCGATCGAGGCAGGCAAGGCCGCCGTAGAGAAGAAAATGGATGAACTATTACCACTGGTCCGTGGCAGATAATCAGGTTGTTCATTCACAGCGGTTACTTCGGGCAATTCTCAAAGGCGCAACTGCGTTTTATGAACCACTATTGAATTATCTGGTACGCAGGGGGTTAGAATGGAAAAACCACTACTCGGCAAAAAGATACTCATTGTCGAAGATGAGGCTGTTTTCCGTTCGTTGCTGGACCAATTTTTGTTATCGATGGGTGCTGTGACGTTACAAGCGGAAGATGGTCTGGAAGCAATTACACAACTACAGCAGCATACTGTCGACCTGATCATTTGTGACCTGGAGATGCCACGCATGAATGGCATCCAGTTCGTTGAGCATATTCGTACCCGTGGCAACGTGGTGCCAATCTTAATCATTTCCGCTACCGAAAATATGTCTGACATTGCGCACGTGCTGAGACTCGGTGTGCAGGATGTGCTGCTTAAGCCACTGAAAAATTTCGAACGCTTCCGTGAAGCGGTCTATGAATGCCTCTATCCCTCCATGTTTACCTCAAAAGTTGAAGAGGATGAACAGCTGTTTCAGGACTGGGATGCGCTGGTGCGCGACCCGAAAGCGGCCGCCAAGCTGCTGAAACAGCTCCAGCCTCCGGTGCAGCAGACCATTGCCAACTGCCGGGTAAACTACCGACAGCTGACCATGGCCGAGCAGCCTGGGCTGGTACTGGATATTGCCGCGCTCTCCGATAAAGATCTGGCCTTTTACTGTCTGGATGTAACCCGTGCCGGGGACAATGGCGTGCTGGCGGCTCTGCTGCTGCGCGCGCTGTTTAATGGCCTGTTGCAGGAGCAGCTGACCGGTGAGAAGCAGCGCCTGCCAGAGCTCAATGGACTGCTGCGCCAGGTCAATCTGCTGCTGCGGCAGGCCAACTTAAGCGGGCAGTTTCCGCTGCTGGTGGGCTACTACCATCGCGGCCTGAAAAATCTGATTCTGGTCTCCGCCGGGCTAAACGCCACCCTGCATGTTCAGGCTCATCAGATTCAGCTCAGTAATGGCGTGCCGCTCGGCACTATGGGCAGCACTCACCTTAATCAGATTAGTCAGCGCGCTGAGAGCTGGCAGTGCCACGTATGGGGCGCAGGCGGCCGTATCCGGCTGATGCTTTCAGCAGAGGAATAAGCGGCAGAATCGCAGCGATTTTGCCGCAGGAGACAGGACCAGAGTTTAGCTTTACAGTTGGGTAATAGTCTTAATTTCGACGGTTTGTCTCCTTCCAGGATAAATCCGTTCGATACAAACTGTTATACTCGTTTTCGATTTTAAACCGACATATCAAGTATTAACTTGAACGGCCTATGAGAGAGGTATCTTAATGTCTGCCAATAATACCAAAGTAAAAAAAGCGGTAATCCCGGTAGCGGGTTTGGGTACGCGCATGCTCCCGGCTACCAAAGCGATTCCGAAAGAGATGTTACCGCTGGTTGATAAGCCGTTAATCCAGTATGTCGTTAACGAATGTATCGCCGCAGGCATCAATGAGATCGTGCTGGTTACGCACTCCTCTAAAAACGCTATCGAAAACCACTTTGACACCAGCTTCGAACTGGAATCTATGCTGGAAAAACGTGTTAAGCGTCAGCTGCTGGATGAAATCCAGTCTATCTGCCCACCACACGTCACCATCATGCAGGTCCGTCAGGGTATCGCCAAAGGTCTGGGCCACGCGGTCATGTGTGCACATCCTTTAGTGGGTGACGAGCCGGTTGCGGTTATCCTGCCAGACGTGATCATCGATGAGTATGAATCCAACCCAACCAAAGACAACCTGGCCGAAATGCTGAGCCGCTATGAAGAGTCTGGCCGCAGCCAGATCATGGTTGAGCCGGTGGCTGATGTGACGGCGTATGGCGTGGTGGATTGTCAGGGTGCAGAACTGAACCCAGGCGACAGCGCACCTATGGTCGGTGTGGTTGAGAAGCCGAAAGCGGCAGAAGCCCCATCTAACCTGGCAGTTGTGGGTCGTTACGTGCTTTCTGCGGATATCTGGCCACTGCTGGCAAAAACTCCTCCAGGTGCCGGCGGCGAAGTTCAGCTGACTGACTCTATCGCCATGCTGATGGAAAAAGAGACCGTTGAAGCCTATCACCTGAAAGGTGTGAGCCATGACTGCGGTAACAAACTGGGCTACATGCAGGCTTTCGTTGAGTACGGTGTTCGTCATCCGGTATTGGGCAAAGATTTTTCTGAATGGCTCGATGGCGCGGTTGGCAACAAAAAGTAATTCATAAACACAGGATAACTCGATGAAAGTCACTGTATTTGGTATCGGCTATGTCGGTCTGGTTCAGGCTGCGGTGTTAGCCGAAGTCGGACATGACGTTCTCTGCATTGATGTCGACGAAAACAAAGTCGAAAATCTGAAAAAAGGCATCATTCCTATTTTCGAACCGGGTTTGACACCGCTGGTAATGTCCAATTACGAAGCGGGTCGTCTGAAGTTCAGCACTGATGCTGAGCAGGGCGTTAACCATGGTGTTATGCAGTTTATTGCAGTCGGTACCCCACCGGATGAAGACGGCTCTGCCGATCTGAAATATGTGACCGCAGTTGCGCGCACCATTGCGCAGCATATGAACGATCACAAAGTGGTTATCGACAAATCAACCGTACCGGTTGGCACAGCAGACAAAGTTCGTGCGGTCATGACGGAAGCGCTCAAAGCGCGTGATGTCAACATCACATTTGATGTGGTGTCGAACCCGGAATTCCTGAAAGAAGGCGCGGCGGTCAATGACTGCATGCGTCCTGAGCGTATCGTTGTCGGCACCGACAACGACGACGTGGTCGAGCTGTTACGCGAGCTTTATGAGCCGTTTAACCGTAACCACGATCGTATGATCATGATGGACATCCGCAGCGCAGAGCTGACCAAGTATGCGGCAAACTGCATGCTGGCGACGAAAATCAGCTTTATGAATGAGATGTCCAACCTGGCTGAACGTTTAGGCGCGGATATTGAAAAAGTACGCCAGGGTATCGGTTCTGATCCCCGTATTGGCTACCACTTCATCTATCCTGGCTGCGGTTACGGCGGCTCCTGCTTCCCGAAAGATGTGCAGGCGTTAATCCGTACTGCTGAATCGATTGGGTATCAGCCACGTCTGTTACAGGCGGTGGAAGATGTCAATGACAGCCAGAAGACCAAGCTGCCGACCTTTATCAAACGTCATTTTGGTAACGATCTGAGCGGCAAAACCTTTGCTATCTGGGGTCTGTCATTCAAGCCTAACACTGACGACATGCGTGAAGCCTCCAGCCGCGTGCTGATGGAAACGCTGTGGGAAGCGGGTGCCTCGGTACAGGCGTTTGACCCGGAAGCAATGGACGAAGCGCAGCGCATCTATGGTCACCGCAGCGATCTTAAGCTGATGGGTACCAAAGAAGCGGCACTTCAGGGCGCGGACGGCCTGGTCATCTGTACGGAGTGGCAGAACTTCCGTGCACCTGACTTTGACGTCATCAAAAATGCACTGAAAGAACCCGTGATTTTTGATGGTCGTAACCTGTATGATCCAGAGCGTACCAGCAAACGCGGTTTCGTTTATTATGCAATCGGCCGCGGAGCGTCTATTCAAATTGCGTAATTAACGAGGGATTTATGAACTTTCTGGTCACCGGCGCCGCAGGCTTTATTGGTTTTCATGTCAGCCAGCGTCTGCTGGCCGCCGGTCACCAGGTTGTCGGTATCGACAACCTGAATGATTATTACGACGTAAATCTTAAGCTCGCCCGCCTGAATCTGATTAAATCAGATCCCGCTTTTACCTTTATTGAAGGGGATCTGGCAAACAGTGACGCAATTGCGTCACTGTTTGCACAGCATAAGTTCCAGCGTGTTATTCATCTGGGCGCACAAGCTGGCGTCCGATACTCCATTGAAAATCCCCACGCTTACGCCGATTCAAATCTCATCGGTCACCTCAATATTCTTGAAGGCTGCCGCCACCATAAAATTGAACATCTGCTTTATGCGTCATCCAGCTCGGTTTATGGCCTGAATCGCAAAATGCCTTTCTCCACCGATGACAGCGTCGATCATCCGGTTTCGCTCTACGCCGCCACCAAAAAAGCCAATGAACTGATGTCGCATACCTATTCGCATCTCTATCAGCTGCCGACCACCGGGCTGCGGTTTTTCACCGTCTATGGCCCGTGGGGACGCCCCGATATGGCCCTGTTTAAATTCACCCGCGCCATGCTGGCCGGTGAAGCGATTGATGTTTATAACCAGGGCCAGATGAAGCGCGATTTCACCTATATTGATGACATCGCTGAGGCGATTGTCCGGTTACAGGATGTTATTCCACAGCAGGATGAAAACTGGACGGTTGAGACGGGATCGCCAGCAACCAGTTCAGCGCCTTATCGGGTCTATAATATCGGGAACAGTCAGCCTGTAACCTTAATCCGCTATATCGAGGCGATTGAAAAAGCGCTGGGCATTACTGCACAGAAGAATCTGATGCCAATGCAACCGGGTGACGTGCTGGAGACCAGCGCAGATACTGAAGCCCTGTTTAAAGCGATTGGCTTTAAACCGCAGACCGGTGTGGAAGAGGGGGTTAAACGCTTTGTCGACTGGTACCGCGATTTCTATCAGGTCTGACGTACAGCTGAATAAAAAAAAGGAAGCGCAGGCTTCCTTTTTTATTTAAAACGAAGCGATTATTCAGATAAAACGCCTCAGCAAAACCCGGTCAAATTACAGTAAAAAATCGTCTAACTGTTTACCCTGTTCTTCGAGCGCTTTTTTAATCACGGCGGGTGTCCGGCCCTGACCTGTCCAGGTTCTGGACTCGCCTTTTTCATCGGTATAAGCATATTTAGCCGGGCGCACTGAGCGTTTACCTTTGGCTGCCGTTCGGGTTTCTGTCAGCGTACCAATCAGTTCCTGTGGGTCAATGCCATCTGCCAGCAGCATTTCCCGGTATTGATTAAGTTTCCGAGTACGTTCTTCATTTTCTGCCTGAAAATGAGATTCCTCTTCGCGGCGTTCTTTTACCACCACGTCCAGTTTTTCCAGCATCTCTTCGAGTATTTCGACAGGATACTCTCTGGCCTGGGCGCGCAGCGTACGAATATTATTTAGAACTTTTAGTGCTTCGCTCATTGTCCTGGTCTCTGAATAAGGGAAAAGTTGTGTTGCACGCCAATAGTAGAGGCGACAATAAATAACTTCAATCACAAAATAAACCGCGAAGGAATAAAGGGGAATGGTGCCGGAAAATAATCAGCTTAAGAAAATTCCTGGTTATGCGCAATAACCGTTATTTTTAGCGAAGCGATAATCAATAAATTTAATCTGTTCAGATCCGTAACAAAAATGTCATTTTATTTGTCAGGGATATATCCCGGTGAAAGGGAGGATGGCCGGACAGGGCGAAACTGCGCTCTGATAGCACCCTCACGGATTTCTCCCCCGCGCAATCAATCCCAGCAGATTGACAGGACTTTATGCTAATATGCGCGCCATTCCGTTCAGTCCCGATGAAGATATGTTGCTATGGCTCAACTCTATTTCTATTACTCTGCCATGAACGCAGGTAAATCAACCGCACTACTGCAATCCTCCTATAACTATCAGGAACGCGGAATGCGCACGCTGGTCTACACGGCCGAAATTGATAACCGCTTTGGGGCCGGCCAGGTGAGTTCCCGTATCGGTCTCTCTTCGCCTGCACAGTTATATAACGCAGAGACCTCACTCTACAGTGAGATTGCTGCTGAGCATGCCATTCAGCCCATTCACTGTGTGCTGGTGGATGAGAGCCAGTTCCTGACGCGGGAACAGGTCAAATCGCTCTCCGACGTGGTCGATGATCTGGATATTCCGGTACTCTGTTATGGACTGCGAACCGACTTCCGCGGTGAACTGTTTATCGGTAGTCAGTACCTGCTGGCGTGGGCGGATAAGCTGGTCGAACTTAAAACCATCTGTCACTGTGGCCGCAAGGCGAGCATGGTGCTGAGGCTGGATAGTGAGGGCAGGCCGTTCAGTGAGGGGGAGCAGGTGGTGATTGGCGGCAACGAGCGTTATATCTCCGTCTGTCGCAAGCACTACAAACAGGCGATAGAACAGGGATCGTTGCAGGCGATTCACGGCGCGCAAACGCCGCTCAACGAGCGCTGATGCTCAGATGATAAAAAACCCGCCGCGGCGGGTTTTTATTTATCAGAGAGTCAGCTCAGGGTTTCAGACTTTTTTGACCTTTTTCTCGGTTTTCACGTTCTTAACCGGCTGCTCAGCAACGGCTTCAGCGACGCTGGAGAAGGGTTCGGTGAACTCGCGGCCGTAGTAAGTATCGAGCATGATCTGTTTCAGTTCAGCAATCAGCGGATAGCGCGGGTTAGCACCGGTACACTGGTCATCAAAGGCATCATCGGCCAGCTTGTCCACTTTCGCCAGGAAGTCCGCTTCCTGTACGCCTGCTTCACGGATAGAGGTCGGGATGCCCAGTTCAGTTTTAATCTCATCCAGCCAGCCAAGCAGCTTCTCGATTTTCTGCGCGGTACGGTCGCCCGGGGCGCTCAGACCTAAATGGTCAGCGATCTCGGCGTAGCGACGACGTGCCTGCGGACGATCGTACTGGCTGAAAGCGGTCTGTTTAGTCGGATTGTCATTGGCGTTGTAGCGAATAACGTTAGAGATTAGCAGGGCGTTAGCCAGGCCGTGTGGGATATGGAACTCTGAACCCAGTTTATGCGCCATTGAGTGACATACGCCGAGGAAGGCGTTGGCAAAGGCGATACCGGCGATGGTGGCCGCATTGTGTACCCGTTCACGCGCCACCGGATTTTTTGCACCTTCGGCATAGCTGGCTGGCAGGTTCTCTTTCAGCAGTTTCAGAGCCTGCAATGCCTGACCATCTGAATATTCATTCGCCAGCACTGACACATAGGCTTCCAGCGCATGGGTAACGGCGTCCAGACCACCAAAGGCGCAGAGCGAACGTGGCATATCCATCACCAGGTTGGCATCGACAATCGCCATATCCGGGGTTAAAGCGTAGTCAGCCAGCGGGTATTTCTGACCGGTGGCATCATCGGTTACAACAGCGAACGGTGTCACTTCAGAGCCGGTACCGGAGGTGGTGGTGATAGCCACCATGCGCGCTTTGACACCCATTTTCGGGAACTTGTAGATACGTTTGCGGATGTCCATGAAACGCAACGCCAGCTCTTCAAAGTGGGTTTCAGGATGTTCATACATCACCCACATGATTTTCGCCGCATCCATCGGGGAGCCGCCGCCCAGCGCGATAATCACATCGGGCTTGAAGCTGTTCATCTGCTCGGCGCCTTTGCGCACAATGCTCAGGGTAGGGTCAGCTTCGACTTCAAAGAAGACTTTGGTTTCAATGCCGTGTGATTTAAGGACGCGGGTCACCTGATCGGCATAGCCATTGTTGAACAGGAAGCGGTCTGTGACGATAAAGGCACGTTTCGCTCCATCTGTTGCCACCTCTTCCAGCGCAATTGGCAGAGAGCCCCGACGGAAGTAGATAGATTTTGGAAGTTTATGCCACAACATATTCTCAGCTCGCTTGGCGACAGTTTTGGTATTGATCAGGTGTTTCGGACCGACGTTCTCTGAAATCGAGTTTCCGCCCCATGAACCACAACCCAGCGTCAGTGAGGGTGCCAGCTTAAAGTTGTAGAGGTCACCGATACCGCCCTGTGACGCAGGCGTATTGATCAAAATACGCGCGGTTTTCATTTTGTCGCCGAAGTAGTTAACGCGCTCGGTCTGGTTGTCCTGGTCGGTATAGAGGCAGGAGGTGTGACCGATGCCGCCCATGGCGACCAGTTTTTCCGCTTTATCGACGGCGTCCGCGAAATCTTTCGCCCGGTACATCGCCAGCGTAGGGGAGAGTTTTTCATGAGCAAATGGCTCAGACTCATCCACCAGTTTAACTTCGCCAATCAGAATCTTGGTGCTTGGCGGCACGCTGATACCGGCCATTTCAGCAATTTTGAACGCGGGCTGACCAACGATCGCCGCGTTCAGACCGCCGTTTTTCAGAATGATATTCTGCACCGCGCTCAGCTCAGCACCCTGCAACAGATAGCCGCCATGGCTGGCGAAGCGTTCACGCACCGCATCATAAGCGGCATCCACCACAATCACCGATTGCTCAGAGGCGCAGATCACCCCGTTATCAAAGGTTTTTGACATCAGGATAGAGGCGACCGCACGCTTCACATCCGCGGTTTCGTCAATCACCACTGGCGTGTTACCGGCACCGACACCAATCGCCGGTTTACCGGAGCTGTAAGCCGCTTTCACCATACCCGGTCCGCCGGTGGCGAGGATCAGGTTGATGTCAGGGTGATGCATCAGCTGGTTTGACAGCTCAACTGAAGGCGCATCGATCCAGCCGATAATATCTTTTGGCGCACCCGCGGCAATCGCGGCTTTCAGCACAATCTCAGCGGCTTTGTTAGTGGCGTCTTTGGCGCGTGGGTGTGGCGAGAAGATAATACCGTTGCGGGTTTTTAGGCTGATTAACGATTTAAAAATGGCGGTGGAAGTCGGGTTGGTGGTGGGAACGATGCCACAGATGATGCCAATGGGTTCCGCGATAGTGATGGTACCGAAAGTATCGTCAGTGGCCAGCACACCGCAGGTCTTTTCATCTTTATAGGCGTTGTAGATATATTCTGAAGCAAAATGGTTTTTAATCACTTTGTCTTCGACGATGCCCATACCGGATTCGGCGACGGCCATCTTGGCAAGTGGAATTCGGGCGTCAGCAGCGGCAAGGGCGGCAGCACGGAAGATGGCGTCAACCTGTTGTTGGGAAAAGTTGGCATATTCACGCTGGGCTTTTTTTACACGTTCAACCAGTGCATTAAGTTCAGCGACATTAGTAACGGCCATGGTGTTCTCCTGAAGGAAGTTAAACTTTTTTAGTAAACAATCCTGCGTCCTGAGTATAGTCACGCTGCCATAACGTGTCGGAGTAGGGCGGAATGTCAGGATATTCAACTGTTTACTAAATAAGTCTTGCTGGACAGCCCGTGCTGTTTTGCTGTCTGATGCTGTGACTTCCGTTGCGAAAAGATTACCTGGTTTGAGGTAGACCAATTTTGATTCAGATCAATTTGAGCGCAAGCTGACACCTTTCAGCAGCCCTTTCTCGCTGTCAGCCATCAAATCCGTTTACGCCAGCGGTTGGCCGGTCGGGTAGCGACTAAAACCAGTGGGTTTTTGATCTCTGGCGAAATGCGCTAAACCTGCGCCAGTTCAATAGTATAAATAGCTGTGCCAGCATCTGGCGCATCAGCGACTTTTCACTTACATTAGTCGCGTTTTCTCCCCCCCAGTGTTACGGAGTCAGTCGTGAACCCAGCGCTTTTAGATTTATCAGGTTATATAAAATTCTTTGTCGGATTGTTCGCGCTGGTCAATCCGGTGGGGATTATTCCGGTGTTTATCAGCATGACCCGTTATCAGGGAGCGGCTGAGCGCAATAAAACCAACCTGACGGCCAATCTGGCGGTCGCCATCATTCTCTGGACTTCACTGTTTCTGGGCGATGCGATTCTGCGGGTATTTGGCATCTCCATTGACTCTTTCCGTATTGCCGGCGGGATCCTGGTGGTCACCATTGCGATGTCGATGATCAGCGGCAAGCTGGGCGAAGATAAGCAGAACAAACAGGAGAAGTCAGAAACGGCGATCCGCGAAAGTGTCGGGGTGGTGCCGCTGGCGTTACCGCTGATGGCCGGGCCGGGGGCGATCAGTTCGACCATTGTCTGGAGTACCCGCTATCACAGCTGGCTGAATCTGCTGGGTTTCACCCTGGCGATTGCCATCTTTGCTTTCTGCTGCTGGCTGCTGTTCAGGGCCGCCCCTTTAATGGTGCGTATCCTGGGTCAGACCGGCATTAACGTGATTACCCGAATCATGGGGCTGCTGCTGATGGCGCTGGGAATTGAGTTTGTCGTGACCGGTCTGAAATCTATTTTTCCAGGTTTACTCGGTTAATCCCTCCCTTATTTCAGGCAGTAAAAGGAAGTTGTGATTCATCGTGGTGCAAAAGAGGGATTTACTGCACCATAATGATGCATTTATTCATCCCGCTAAATGAGAGCAATGCATTATTAATTTCATTACTGCGGCAGGGATCACAGACTTTTTATTGAGAAATAATGTCACTATTTTCACATGATATTCTGCTTAGCGTTTTACCATCGTCGTGATAAAACGCTATCTTAAGGTTATTCCCTTTTATTTCCATCGCATCAGCTGCCATCTATCCAGCATAACCACCAGAATCACTCTCTTTCGCCCGTTCCTGGCTGGTGAAGTGGGGTTTTTTAACGAAAATCGCTATTTTTCATATTGATAAGATATTTTTCGCTGAAAAATTAACACTTCCGCTGCACCACTTCTCATGATAAAAGAGAATTAGTTAACATTTTGGCTATTTTGCTTTGGCGCCTTATGGCCGCTTCTGATAATTTTTGGCTCAACATGATTTTTTTTTCTCCGAAAGCCCAAAGTGAGAACGCTTTTTGCTTAAGCCTATCGGGATACTTAATTAAAGGTTGGCGTTTTCGCATGATTGGGATGAAAGCACTATCGCTACAGCGGTCTACACTCGCCGGGATTCTGTTTACTGTTTTTACACCAGCCTATGCGGCCACCGTTCCGCCGGGCACCGCCCTGGCCGCGCTGCAACAGATCGTGATTAACAACGGCAGTGAAGTCGCCTCGCTCGATCCCCATAAAACCGAGGGCGTGCCGGAATCGAACATCATTCTCAATCTGCTGGATGGCCTGGTTAACACCGATAACGCCGGTCAGGTAGTGCCGGGTGTGGCAAAGAGTTGGGAGAATCCGACGCCTACCCAGTGGATCTTCACGCTGCGTGATGAGGCGAAGTGGAGCAACGGCCAGCCGGTAACGGCCGCCGATTTTGTCTACAGCTGGCGTCGGCTGGCGGATCCCCATACCGCCTCGCCTTACTCCAGCTATCTTCAGGCCGCCCATTTTGCCAATATTGATGCCATTCTTACCGGCAAAGCCGCACCAGACCAGCTGGGGGTAAAAGCGCTGGATGATCATCGGCTGCAAATTACCCTGAGTGAACCGGTGCCTTATCTGGTGGCGATGCTGGCGCATACCGCGATGAAACCGGTCTATGCCCCGGCGATTAAACAGTGGGGCGACGCCTGGACCCGACCTGACCACTATGTCGGTAATGGCGCTTATAGCCTGAGTGACTGGGTAGTGAATGAGAAGATCGTGCTGAAGCGCAATCCTCTCTACTGGGATAATGCGCATACGGTAATCGAGCAGGGCACTTTCCTGCCTATCGCCTCTGAGAACAGCGATATTAATCGCTACCGCAGCGGCGGTATCGATATGACCAACAGCGCAGTGCCGCCGGAGCTGTTTGGCAAACTGCGCAAAGAGCTGGGCGATGAAGTGAAAGTCAGTCCGCTCCTCTGCACCTTCTACTATGAAATCAACAACAAAAAGCCGCCGTTTACCGATCCACGGGTGCGCGCCGCGCTGAAAATGACCCTCGATCGCGAGGTGATTGCCAATAAGATCATGGCTCAGGGGCAGATTCCGGCCTACAGCCTGACGCCGCCGTTCACCGCGGGGATCACGCTCAGCCCGCCCGCCTGGTTCAGGTGGACGCAGGCGCAGCGTAATGAGGCGGCGAAAAAACTGCTGGCCGAAGCGGGATTTGATGCCGCACATCCGCTCTCTTTTTCGCTGCTCTACAACACCTCCGATCAGAACAAACGCCAGGCGATTGCTGCCGCGTCGATGTGGCAGAAAAACCTCGGCGCGAAGGTGACGCTGCAAAACCAGGAGTGGAAGAGCATGCTGGAGACACGGCGTCAGGCGCAATATGACGTGGCGCGTGCCACCTGGTGCGCCGATTACAATGAGCCTTCAACCTTCCTCAACATGCTGATCGGCAACGCCTCGATCAACACCGCGTTTTACCGCAGCCCGGCGTTTGATCGACTGATGGCGGAGACCCTGACGGCGGGCAGCGAGGCGCAACGCGCCAGCCTGTATCAGCAGGCTGAAACACAACTCGACAAAGACTCACCAATTGTGCCAGTTTACTACCGCGTAAGTGTGCGCCTGGTAAAGCCCTGGGTTGGCGGCTTTACGGGCAAAGACCCGCAGGACATGACAGACCTGAAGTACTACTTCATAAAACAGCACTGATGACGGCTTCTACCCGGCGAGACAGTCGGGAAGCGCGTCAGTGTGCGGACCTTACAGGGTCACGCTTTCCAGGCTGACAGGCCTGGGAAACCCGCAGACGGGGGACACCGGGGCATAAATCGCCGCGGTGACGATAATAAAACTGGAGTGTAATAATGAACAACATCACGAAAAAAAGCCTGATTGCTGCTGGCGTCTTCGCCGCAGTGAGCGCACTGGCAGGGAATGCTGCTCTGGCTGCGACAGTACCCGCTGGCGTAGAGCTGGCAGCAAAACAGGAGCTGGTACGCGGTAATGGCGATGAAGTGCAGTCGCTCGATCCGCACAAAATTGAAGGCGTGCCGGAAGATAACGTGGCGCGTGACCTGTATGAAGGTTTGCTGGTCAATGACAGCAACGGCAAACCGATCCCGGCCGTGGCGGAAAGTTACGAAAATAAAGATTTCAAGGTGTGGACGTTCCACCTGCGCAAAAATGCCAAATGGTCCAATGGCGAGCCGGTCACTGCACACGACTTCGTTTATAGCTGGGAGCGTCTGGTCGATCCGAAAACCGCGTCGCCTTACGCCAGCTATCCGCAGTATGGTCACATCCTGAACGTCGATGAGATCATCGCCGGTAAAAAACCGATTACCGATCTGGGCGTGAAAGCCATTGATGATCACACGCTGGAAGTCACCCTGAGTGAGCCGGTTCCCTATTTTGATAAGCTGCTGATCAACTCCGTGATGTCACCGGTTTACAAACCGGCGATTGAAAAATTCGGCGATCAGTGGACGCAGCCACAGAACTGGGTCGGCAACGGTGCCTTTAAGCTGGATGCGCACGTGATCAACGAACGCATCACCCTGGTGCGTAACCCGAACTATTGGGACAATGAGCACACAGTGCTGAACAAAGTCACCTTCCTGCCCATCAGTTCTGAAGTCAGCGATGTTAACCGCTACTTCTCTGAGAACGGCAGTGACATGACCTATAACAACCTGCCAATTGAGCTGTTTAAAAAGTTACAGCGTGACAACGGTAAAGAGCTGCACGTTGATCCCTATCTCTGCACCTACTACTACGAAATTAACAACCAGAAAGCGCCATTCACCGATCCTCGCGTGCGCGCCGCCCTGAAGCTGGGTCTGGATCGTGACATCATGGTGAATAAAGTGCTGGCGCAGGGTCAGAAGCCAGCCTACAGCTACACGCCGCCATCCACCGACGGTATGGATATTCTGCCGCCAGACTGGTTCAAATGGTCACAGGACAAACGTAATGCCGAAGCGAAAAAGCTGCTGGCTGAAGCGGGTTATACCGCCGATAAACCCCTGACATTCAACCTGCTGTATAACACCTCCGATCTGCACAAGAAGCTGGCGATTGCCGCCTCGTCGATCTGGAAGAAAAATATCGGGGTGAACATCAAGCTGGAGAACCAGGAGTGGAAAACCTTCCTGGACACCCGTCATCAGGGTAACTTCGATGTCTCACGCGCCGCCTGGTGTGCAGACTATAACGAACCCACATCTTTCCTGAATACCATGCTGTCGAACAGCAGCAGTAACACCGCGCATTATAAGAGCGAAGAGTTTGACAAAGTGGTGCGTGACGCGATTAAAGCCCCGGATGAAAAAGCCCGTGCAGCTGACTATCAGAAAGCGGAGCAGATTCTGGATAAAGACAGCACCATCGTACCGGTTTACTACTACGTGAATACCCGTCTGGTGAAACCTTATGTCGGCGGTTACACCGGTAAAGATCCACTGGATAAAACGCTGGATAAAGACTTCTACATCATTAAACACTAATAGCACACAGGCTATCAGCAGTGGCGGCGCGTCTGGCGCCGCCTTTTATCTTTATTTATCTGTTGTGAAGCAACAGCCTGGTAGGTACGGCAATGTTAAAATTCATCCTGCGTCGCTTGCTTGAAGCGGTCCCGACGCTGTTCGTCCTGATCACCATCTCCTTCTTTATGATGCGTCTGGCACCCGGCAGCCCGTTTACCGGTGAGCGTACCCTGGCCCCGGAAGTGATGGCCAACATCGAGGCGAAATATCACCTCAACGATCCTATTGGTAAGCAGTATGTCGATTACCTGGTGCAGCTGGCACACGGCGATTTCGGCCCCTCATTTAAATACAAAGACTACTCGGTCAACTATCTGGTCGCCCATGCGTTCCCGGTTTCAGCCAAACTTGGCCTGGCCGCTTTCCTGCTGGCGGTGGTACTCGGCGTCACCGCCGGGGTGATCGCTGCGCTTAAACAGAACAGCCTGTGGGATTTTGCGGTAATGGGGGTGGCAATGACCGGCGTGGTGATACCCAGCTTTGTGGTCGCACCGCTGCTGGTGCTGCTGTTCGCCATCAGCCTGAAATGGCTGCCGGGGGGAGGCTGGAACGGCGGGCAGTGGAACTACATGCTGCTGCCGATGGTGGCGCTGTCGCTGGCCTATATCGCCAGTATCGCGCGTATTACCCGCGGCTCAATGATTGAAGTGATGCACTCCAACTTTATCCGTACCGCCCGCGCCAAAGGGTTGCCGCTGCGCCGCATTGTGCTGCGTCACGCGCTGAAACCTGCGCTGCTGCCGGTGATCTCCTATATGGGCCCGGCGTTTGTCGGCATTATTACCGGGTCGATGGTGATTGAGTCGATCTACGGTCTGCCAGGTATCGGCCAGCTGTTTGTCAACGGCGCGCTGAACCGTGACTACTCGCTGGTGATGAGCCTGACCATCCTGGTGGGTCTGCTGACCATCCTGTTTAACGCGATTGTTGACGTGCTCTATGCCGTTATCGATCCCAAAATTCGTTACTGATTGCGGAGTTCGCCATGATGTTAAGTAAGAAAAACAGCGAAGCTCTTGATGCGTTCAGTGAGAAGCTGGAAGTAGAAGGGCGCAGCCTGTGGCAGGATGCCCGTCGTCGCTTTATCCATAACCGTGCCGCCTCCATCAGTTTACTGGTGCTGCTGCTGATTACCCTGTTTGTCATCTTTGCGCCAATGCTGGCGCAGTTTAAATATGATGACACCGACTGGGCGATGATGTCCGCGCCACCTGACACCACCTCGGGTCACTGGTTTGGCACCGATTCGTCGGGGCGCGATCTGCTGGTGCGTGTGGCGATTGGTGGCCGGATTTCACTGATGGTTGGCGTCGCCTCCGCCCTGATCGCGGTAATTGTCGGCACCCTCTACGGTTCAGTCGCTGGCTACCTCGGCGGTAAAATTGACTCCGCGATGATGCGCGTTCTGGAGATCCTCAACTCCTTCCCGTTTATGTTCTTCGTCATTCTGCTGGTCACCTTTTTTGGCCGCAACATCCTGCTGATTTTTGCCGCCATCGGCATGGTCTCCTGGCTGGATATGGCGCGTATCGTGCGCGGGCAGACCCTGAGCCTGAAGCGCAAAGAGTTTATTGAAGCTGCCCACGTTGGCGGCGTCTCAACCTGGAAAATCGTGGTACGTCATATCGTGCCTAACGTGCTGGGCGTGGTGGTGGTTTACGCCTCGCTGCTGGTGCCGAGCATGATCCTGTTTGAATCCTTCCTGAGCTTCCTCGGTCTGGGCACCCAGGAGCCGCTGAGTAGCTGGGGCGCACTGCTCAGCGATGGGGCCAACTCCATGGAAGTCTCGCCGTGGCTGTTACTCTATCCGGCAGGCTTTCTGGTGGTCACGCTGTTCTGTTTCAACTTTATTGGCGATGGCCTGCGCGATGCCCTCGACCCGAAAGATCGTTAAGGAGTTTCCCGATGACTATTCATGAATTTCAGCCAGCGATGGCGGCCCGCGCGGGAAGCGAACAGCTACTTACGGTCAAAGATCTGCGCGTGACCTTTGGCACCCACGATGGGGATGTCACCGCCGTCAACGATCTCAACTTCTCGCTGCGCGCCGGTGAGACGCTGGGCATCGTCGGTGAATCCGGCTCCGGCAAGTCGCAGACCGCCTTTGCCCTGATGGGACTGCTGGCCAAAAATGGCCGCATCGGTGGCTCGGCGCTGTTTAATGGCAAAGAGATCCTTAATCTGCCGGAGAGCCAGCTCAACCGACTGCGTGCCGAGCAGATTGCGATGATCTTCCAGGACCCGATGACCTCGCTGAATCCCTATATGCGGGTGGGCGATCAGCTGATGGAAGTGCTTAAACTGCACAAAGGGATGAACAGCGCGCAGGCGTTTGAAGAGTCGGTCCGCATGCTCGACGCGGTGAAAATGCCGGAAGCGCGCAAGCGGATGAAGATGTATCCGCATGAGTTCTCCGGCGGGATGCGCCAGCGCGTGATGATCGCCATGGCGCTGCTCTGTCGGCCAAAACTGCTGATTGCCGATGAGCCGACCACCGCGCTGGATGTGACGGTGCAGGCGCAGATCATGACGCTGCTCAACGATCTGAAGCGCGAGTTCAACACCGCGATAATCATGATCACTCACGATCTGGGCGTGGTGGCGGGGATCTGCGACAAGGTGCTGGTGATGTATGCCGGACGCACCATGGAGTATGGCCGCGCCCGCGATGTCTTCTATCAGCCGTCACACCCTTACTCCATCGGCCTGCTGAACGCGGTGCCGCGTCTGGATGCTGAAGGTGAAAGCCTGACCACCATTCCCGGTAATCCACCCAACCTGCTGCGACTGCCACAGGGCTGTCCGTTCCAGCCGCGCTGCCCGCACGCGATGGAGATCTGCACCCAGGCTCCGCCGCTGGAACCTTTTGGTGATGGACGTCTGCGCGCCTGCTTCAAGCCGGCGGAGGAGTTAGTATGAGCACCGTAGCTGAAAAAAGAGTGTTACTCGAAATCGCCGATCTCAAAGTGCATTTCGACATCAAAGATGGCAAGCAGTGGTTCTGGCAGCCATCAAAGACGCTGAAGGCGGTCGATGGCGTCAGCCTGCGTCTCTATGAAGGTGAGACGCTCGGCGTGGTGGGCGAATCGGGCTGTGGTAAATCGACCCTGGCGCGCGCCATCATCGGACTGGTAAAGGCCACCGATGGACGGGTTGCGTGGCTGGGCCGCGATCTGCTGGGGCAGAGCGAAGAGGAGTGGCGCAAGGCGCGCAGCGATATTCAGATGATATTTCAGGACCCGCTGGCCTCGCTCAATCCGCGCATGACCATCGGCGATATTATTGCCGAGCCACTGCGCACCTATCATCCAAAGATGGCGCGGCAGGAAGTGAAAGATCGCGTCAAAAATATGATGATGAAAGTCGGGCTGCTGCCGAACCTGATCAACCGCTATCCGCATGAGTTCTCCGGTGGACAGTGTCAGCGTATCGGTATCGCCCGCGCCCTGATTCTGGAACCTAAACTGATCATCTGTGATGAGCCGGTCTCGGCGCTGGATGTCTCGATTCAGGCGCAGGTGGTGAATCTGCTGCAACAGCTACAGCGCGAAATGGGGCTGTCGTTGATCTTTATTGCCCACGATCTGGCGGTGGTAAAACATATCTCTGACCGGGTGCTGGTGATGTATCTCGGTCATGCGGTGGAGCTGGGGACCTACAGTGAGGTCTACAGCAATCCTCAGCACCCTTACACCCGGGCGCTGATGTCGGCGGTGCCGATCCCCGACCCGGATCTGGAGAAGAATAAACAGATCCAGCTGCTGGAAGGGGAGTTACCCTCACCAATCAATCCGCCGTCGGGCTGCGTTTTCCGCACCCGCTGTCCGATTGCCGGACCGGAGTGCGCCAAAACCCGACCGCTGCTGGAGGGCAGTTTCCACCATGCGGTCTCCTGTTTGAAAGTCGATCCGCTATAACGCAAAACGCCGGGCAGTGGCCCGGCGTTCTTCTCTGCTGCGACGCTTATTCACGCCACAGGATATGACAGAGCTTGTGATCTTTCTCGCGGCACAATAACACGCGGGCAAAGACATCAGTAATCGGTTCGCCATCCGCTTCACCCAGTCCAATCACCACCTCAGCGAAAAAGTCAGGATTCAGATCGTAATCGACATGCTCCTTCCAGTCCTCGGAAGGATCGAACAGTTCTGCGCCACCGCGCTCTTCGAACTGGAGATTAAAGAGGATGATGTCTGCCGGATCGAGATTGTCGCCTGCCAGTTCGAGAAAAATATCGTAGGCTTGTTCCAGCGTTTCATCTTCAGTAAGGCGATTATTTAAATCCATAGTCTGTCCTGTCTGCCTGAGGCCATTTACATAATCTGGCTCGTTTTACAGTAAAGGGCTGAAGAAGTAAAACAGTCGTTCGACGATGCGCTGCCACCAGGCACGTTTTGCCCAGCGTTTGCCATCCAGCAACCGCGAGCGGGCGATGTAGTCATCCTGCACACAGGCCAGATCGCTGCCAAATCCCGCATCATCCACTACCAGCGTCACTTCAAAGTTGAGCCATAAACTGCGCATATCGAGATTCACCGTACCCACCAGACTCAGCTGACCATCAACCAGCACGCTTTTGGTGTGCAGCAGGCCATCTTCAAACTGATAGATCTTTACCCCCGCTTCCAGCAGTTCACTGAAGAAGGAGCGGCTGGCCCAGCCCACCAGCAGCGAATCGTTGTGGCGCGGCACGATAACGCTGACATTCACGCCGCGCTGCGCCGCGGTACAGATAGCGTGCAGCAGGTCATCGCTGGGCACCAGGTAGGGCGTGGTCATGATCAGCTGCTCACGCGCCGAATAGACAGCGGTCAGCAGCGCCTGATGGATCATATCTTCCGGGAAACCGGGACCGGAGGCGATCACCTGCACGGTATGACCGCTCTCCTGTTCAAACGGCATCACGTTGTGATTGGGCGGTGGTGGCAGAATGCGTTTGCCGGTCTCTATCTCCCAGTCACAGCTGAAAACGATCCCCAGCGCGGTGGCGACCGGTCCCTCCATACGCGCCATCAGGTCGATCCACTGGCCCACACCCGCGCTCTGTTTGAAAAAGCGCGGGTCCACCAGGTTCATGCTGCCGGTATAGGCGATGTAGTTATCGATCAGTACTATTTTGCGATGCTGCCGCAGGTCCATGCGGCGCAGAAAAACACGCAACAGGCTGACCTGCAACGCTTCCACCACATCAATACCGGCGTTGCGCATCATGTCAGCCCAGGGGCTGCGGAAAAAGGCGACGCTGCCCGCCGAATCGAGCAGCAGACGGCAGTGAACGCCCCGGCGCGAGGCGGCCATCAGCGATTCCGCCACTTCATCGGCCAGGCCGCCAGGATTCCAGATATAGAACACCATCTCAATATTGTGGCGCGCCAGCTGAATGTCGCGGATCAGCGCCTGCATCACATCGTCAGAGCTGGTTAATAGCTGGAGCTGATTTCCTTTTACCCCGGCGATCCCCTGCCGGTGGTAGCAAAGCTCAAACAGCGAACGCGCAACGTCACTGTGCTCGGTGGCAAAGATTTCGCGGCACTGCTTCAGGTCATTCAGCCAGCGGGCGGTCGAGGGCCACATGGTGCGGGCGCGCTCCGCACGCCGTTTGCCCAGATGCAGTTCGCCAAACGAGAGATAAGCGATAATGCCGACCAGCGGCAGAATATAGATAACCAGCAGCCAGGCCATGGCAGAGGTCACGGCACGCCGCTTCATCAGGATGCGCAGGGTGACACCGGCGATCAGCAGCCAGTAACCAAACAGCAGCAGCCAGCTGATCAGGGTGTAAAAAGTGGTCATAAAGTGGACATCCGGTTCGCGCTTTCGTCTGGCAAGTTTACGTGCAGATGCCAGCTAACGAAACCCTTTATGCTGCGTGGCGACGATAAGAGATTGGATTTGGCATTGGCGTGAAGATCTCTATAATGCCTGCGCGTTAAACGATGTCAGAGAGGAAGTTATGAAACGAAGCAGAAATGAAGTGGCGCGCTGGAGAATGTTACGTCAGGTGTATCGCCGCCGTTCACGCTGGCTGGAGGCGCAGTCAAGACGCTATAAGCGCATCCACTCCATCCGCCATCAGCTGGCGCAGCAGCAGCGTCGCTCGATTCTGTTTATAACGCAGATGATATAATCCCGCCGTGCGGTGATTCAGCCGGTGGCTGAAGCAGGGCGATGATTCGCAGGCTGGTCTGGCACGATAAACATTTACTATCAGGTCATGCAGCCTGCCGTCCATGATTCAGTGAGCCACTCAGGCTTCAAAAAAGCCATATTCCGCCAGCATGCGACGCGCCAGCAGCATCTCCTGCCCGGAGGCGCCGCGATCGCTGACTTCACGCATCAGGCACTCTGCACTGCTGCCCAGCACGGTGGGCCTGCGATAGCCAGCGCGGTCATACCATTCAAACGACCACTTATCTGAACGGCGCTGATAATAGATGGTCAGCCACGCCGAACAGTTGGCGGGATACCCGCTCAGGACTTCAATTTTCGGATCGCCAATAGCGGCCATACGCGATAACAGCGCATCGAACAGGGTTGAAGCCTGGATATTATCTATTTTATGCATAATGAGCCTGCGAATGTGCAATCGCGTCCGTTCAGAGGAATAAGCAGCAAACGATAAAGGTAGACAGCTCTCTGGAATAATTCCTCTTTACCCTTAAAAAAATGACGGTCAGGACACTTTTTCTTACGCAAGGCGTTAACAGGCGGCGATAACTTTTTACTTTTCCGCCGCACCGTCACACCCCATCTGAAAACCTGTACAACCTGACCATCACGCAAGTGACTGTCAGGGCTCGATTTATCAAAAAACCCTATGATTAATGCTAATTTTTAAGCTAAATACCTGTACAACCATCATGTTGTTGTATAGCTTTACTGCATCGGTTAGATAATTTAAATGAACGTTATGAGGGTTAACCATGCAGACCAACGTACGAATTCCCGCTTCAGTCGCTGATATTTCCGCTTACCTTCATAGCGCGGCACGTCTTTCTCAGCAGGCTATTCTTGGTTCTGTGGTCACGGAAATTATGCGTTCCGGCCGCAGCCTGAATCGTAAAGCCATCTGCTCTAAACTGATTAGCCGTTTACAGCATGTGACCAGCCCGGAAGAAGAGCAGCACTATCATGAACTGATTGGCTTGCTGCTGGAGCCGCAGTTCAGCTCTCAGGCTTAAATAAGCTCGCTTATACCCGAGACTCGCCCTGCCTCAATCGGCAGGGCTTTTGTTTTCCCCGCGTTGCTGTTTCAGTCCAGCAAATAGATGCCCGCAACAATCGCGCTCACAGACATGATATGCAGTAATTCGGTCATGACGATCTCTCCTGTTGTGTGACGCTCATTGTCAGTCAAGGACAGAGTGGGGGATTGGTCAAAAAAATTTACATTTTTATTTGCCGATAGCGGGCATTTTCCGCACTATGTCGCCTGACAGCGGGACCGCGCGCGTGGATTCAGGCATTTTTTGCTGCTGAATGTTTAGCCGGTTTAATTGTTCTGCTTCTGCCGCTGGGCGATCAACGCCTGTTGCCTGCCGCCCAGGTGGAGAAAACGGTTCAATATGATCGCTGGCGCGGGCAGCTTGTTGTTTTTCAAATCAGGCGATAGCGTTAAACAGCATTCACTTTGGGAGTGGCATGATGAAAAATCGATCAAAAGCGGCTGTTACCGCGTTAACCTGCTGCCTGCTGTTGACTTCCCCGGCTTTGCTGGCGGATCCCGGTAACGGGAAGGGTAATGGCGGTGGTCACGGCAAGGGACATTCGCAGGGGCATGGCAGGATGGCTGAGGGCAAGGGCTCTGCGTCTCACCAGCCGAAGAAGGGTGGCGATGATCCCTGGCACGCCGACGCCGATGTCACATTTTCCTTTGCGCGTGATCTTGCCAGACAGCACGGCGTGACCGGTTACGCGCCATTACCGCCAGGCATTGCGAAAAATCTGGCCCGCGGCAAGCCGCTGCCGCCTGGCATCGCAAAACGTTCGCTGCCGGACTCAATGCGTCGGGGCCTGCCTGATTATCCGGGCTACGAATGGAAGATCGTTGGCGACAATCTGATGTTGATTGCCCTGAGCACGGCGGTGGTGACGACCATTATTAACAACGTGTTTGATTAACGTCTCCTGCGGCCATAAAAAAACCGCCAGCATAACGCGGGCGGTTTTTTAAAGCGGCAGGAAAGCGGGTAGAATCAGCCTCGCTGGGCGTTGAGCATCAGCGTAACGTTCACCAGTTGCAACGCGGCTGCCAGCACCACCAGCATGACGATCAGTTGCTTCTGCTGACGCCAGCCCTGACGCCGCCAGAGCCAGATCGCACTACCGATAAGCACCACCACCACAGCCAGCAGCGTTAACACGATTATTTGCATTCCGCGCCTCCGGCAGAGAGAAGATGGCGGCTCAACAGCGTAGAACCGCCATCTTTAATCTCGGGTTTCAGACTCAGAACACCCGCTTAAAGGGTTTCACCGCGACCTGCTTGTAGACGCCAGCCGCAATATAGGGATCATCCTGCGCCCAGGATTGCGCCTCTTCCAGTGACGGAAACTCAGCAATCACGGTGGAACCGGTGAAGCCTGCCACGCCCGGATCGTTGCTGTCGACCGCAGGCATCGGGCCTGCAATAATCAGGCGTCCCTCTTCATGCAGCAGCTTCAGCCGTGCCAGATGGGCAGGGCGCACGGCGTGACGTTTTTCCAGTGAATCGGCGTTATCTTCTGCATAAATGACGTAAAGCACTTGGGAACTCCCACTAATCAGAATTTGGCAACACGTTAAGGGATCGACCCTCAGAGTGCAAACGAAACCTCTGAGCCGTCGCCCGCTCAGCATAATGGGCTAAAAAAGCGCTTTTCTTTCGCCCCGATCGCCGGAGTTATTGAAACTGATTGCTATTTGCATTTAAAATCGCGGCTTCACTCTATAACTGCGACTGTTATGACCACGCTGACTATGCCAATACCAAAACGCACGCCCGTCGCCATGTTATTGTCTGTGGCTTTACATGGTGCCGTGATTGCCGGAATGCTGTATGCCTCATTCCATCAGGTGACGGACGTCCCTGAAGCGGCGCAGCCTATCAGCGTAAGCCTGGTCGCCCCGGAAGTTCAGCCCGAGCCAGCCGTCACCGCGCCGCAACCGGAACCTCAGCCGCAACCGGAACCTCAGCCAGAACCTGAGCCGGTGCCTGAACCGCCCAAAGCGGAGCCAGTGCCGATCCCCAAACCTGAGCCTAAGCCGAAGCCGAAACCCAGGCCGAAACCGGAGCACCGGCGCGTCCAGCCTGAACAGAAACCCCGTCAGGAGAGCAGACCGCAGGCTGATCCCTTTAAGCAACAGGCGCCGGCCACCCAGAGCAAACCGACCGCCGCGCCAAAGAGCACACCGGCACCCACCCCATCGGTCTCAACCGGGCCGAAAGCCCTGAGTGTGAGCAAACCAGGCTACCCGCCGCGCGCCTTAGCGCTGCGCATCGAGGGCCGGGTACGGGTCAGATTTGATGTGGATAGCGATGGGCGGGTCGATAATATCCAGATACTCTCCGCAGAGCCGCGCAATATGTTTGAGCGGGAAGTGAAGCAGGCGATGAAAAGCTGGCGCTATCAGAGTGGCCGGCCGGGTCAGCTGACCATGAATATCATCTTCCGGGTTAAGGGTGGCGCAAGCCTGGAGTAGGGGCGAAAAGGTCAGGCTGAACCAGCCTGACCCGCCTGCTTATTCGCTTTTCTCGCCGGATTGCTGATTGGCACGCCCCGCGGGCAGCGGGCGTGAGTTGCCCTCGTTGTCGACCGCGACATAGATGAATACCGCTTCGGTCGCACAGTATCTCTGTCCAATCGGCTCAGACGACACTTTCTTAATCCAGACTTCAACATTGATGGTTATCGAGCTGTTGCCGGTACGGATGCAGCGCGCATGGCAGCTGACCACATCGCCCACCGCGACCGGCTTCAGAAATGACATGCCATCAACCCGCACCGTCACCACACGCCCTTCGGCGATCTCTTTAGCCAGAATCGCGCCGCCAATATCCATCTGCGACATCAGCCAGCCACCGAAAATATCGCCGTTAGCGTTGGTGTCTGCTGGCATGGCGAGCGTACGCAGCACCATTTCGCCTTGTGGCAGGTTATGTTTTTCGCTCATTGATTCCGCTTCTTTTACAGGTGAATGCCAAAAAAATGCCCGGCGTACCGGGCAGTATGATTATTTCTGTTCCTGCTGAGGCATCTGTCGCCAGATGTAGAGGCCGCTGAGCAGGGTGAACAGTAAGGTCAGGCCGGTGAGACCGAACACTTTAAAGTTAACCCAAAAGGCCTGGGATAACCAAAAAGCCACATAGATGTTAGCCAGACCGCAGATCAGGAAGAAGAGCGCCCAGGCGACGTTAAGGCGACGCCAGACCGCGTCAGGTAATACCAGCTCTTTACCCAGCATGCTCTGGATCAGCGGTTGTTTCATAAACCACTGGCTGTAGAGCAGCGCCAGCGCAAACAGGCTGTAGATGACCGTGACTTTCCACTTAATGAACTCATCGTTGTGGAACACCAGGGTCAGGGTGCCGAATACCGCCACCAGCACAAAGGTAAAAATGGTCATCTTTTCCAGCTTACGATAGAGCACCCAGCTTGCCACTAACGCCAGGCCGGTTGCGACAATCAGCGCGCCAGAGGCGACAAAAATGTCATACAGCTTATAAAAGATGAAAAAGACTACCAGGGGAAGAAAGTCGAGTAACTGCTTCATAGTCATTCCAGTCAGAGTTGCCCGATGCGCCCTGCGGCGCATCCGCCATCAACGTAACAGCATATAGAGTCGGCAGAGATAGATAATCAGCATGGCCGACACCATATTACCTGCCGCGGTAAAAATCACCGAGGAGACATTCAGGGGTAACACGGTCAGCGACGAGAAGAAGAGCATGACAATCAGTTTCGCCAGCAGCCAGAGCAGAATGGCGGGGGCGATCAGTCTCACATTTTTCCACGCCATGCGCATGCTGGCCCGCATTGCGGCAAACACCCCGATCTTCTCGCTGGCGAGCATGACCGGCGCCAGCGACAGCAGCATCGTCAGCAGGATCCCCGGCACCACCAGCACCATAAAGCCCAGCTGGGCGATCAGCGTCATCAGAAAGGTGAGTAGCAACAGCTTTGGCAGCAGCGGCGCTGACGCCCCGATCGCCCGCAGCGCACTGACCCGCTGGCCGGAAGAGACCAGCGGGATCAGACAGAGCATCCCGCCGAGCAGCAGGGTATTGCCCATCAACGCGGCGAAGGTGCTGGCCGCCGAAGCGCGCAGCAGCACCTGTTGCTGTTCAGGTGACATATTCTGCACCATCTCAAACAATGAGCTGGCGCTGCTGTCACCCTGTTGCAGTATGGCCATCTGATCGGCATCTGGCGTCAGCACATGCACCAGCATGACGGTGATAAACGCGGTCAACAGCGACATTAACAGCAATGTCGCCAGTTGATGACGCGCGAAATTTCCAGTGTCACGGTATAACGAACTCGCCGTGATAGACATGTACACTCCTTGGAGGAACCCGGTTAATTAACCTGGCGATTGTACATGTTCTGGCAGCCCGGCGGCACCCGCCGTGGCATAACTTTCTGTCATAACAGGTAAAGATGGGTGAAACAGGGCGGGCAGGCCGTAGCGGGCGCGGGCGCGATCGCAGGCTTCGTTCGCGATGCCCGCTTCGCCCGACATAGCGAACTCCCGGCAGGGCGTCGGGCGCTGTTGATAGATGCCGCAGGAGACGCAGCCGCCGATCTCGCCCTGCAAGGCAACGCAGCGCGGCGTGCGGTCGTTGGTGCCGCGCATATTGCGCATCAACAGGCTGAGCGGTTCGGTTAACTCCGTCGGCACCGGGCCGCCGGCATCGTCGGCTTCAGCCCAGTAAAATGAGACACGAAAATGGGCGCAGCAGGCGCCACAGCTGATACATGGGTTAGAGGATTCACTCATTTGATCACCCGCCCCTCCCAGGGCATCGAACCAAAATCAAACAGGAAGATCAGCAAAATAGGCCCGGCGAAAATATTCAGCAAGCGAAATTTTGTGACGTCGGTTTGTAGCGAAATTGATCTAAATCAATCCATTGTTTTTTAAGTGATTTTTCTGATCCGTTCAGAGTGCAATTTTCTGTAAATCACGTTAAATATTTGCCAGCAAAAAAGTGATGCGTTCGCAACATTAACCTCAAGCAAAGGAGTGATGATGAAACTGGCAAAATGCGCGATGCTGCTGGCTCTGGCTTTACCTCAACTGGCAATGGCCCATGAAGCGGGCGACTTCTTTATGCGTGCCGGCAGTGCAACCGTTCGTCCAACCGAAAGTTCCGATAACGTATTAGGCATGGGTGAGTTCAGCGCCAGTAATAATACCCAGCTGGGCCTGACCTTTACCTATATGGCCACTGACAACATCGGTGTGGAGCTGCTGGCTGCGACGCCATTCCGTCATAAAGTGGGTCTCGGCCCGACCGGCACCCTGGCCACCGTGCGCCAGTTACCGCCGACGCTGATGGCGCAGTACTACTTCTTTGACAGCAAAAGCAAAGTGCGTCCCTATATTGGCGCAGGTATCAACTACACCACCTTTTATGATGCCGATTTCAACCAGACCGGCCGCGATGCGGGCCTGAGCGATCTGAGCGTTAAGGATTCATGGGGCGTGGCGGGACAGGTGGGTCTGGACTATCAGATTAACCGTGACTGGATGCTGAATGCGTCACTCTGGTACATGGATATTGATACGGAAGTGAAGTTCAAAGCGGGAGGCGCACAGCAGAATATCAATATGAGCGTCGATCCCTGGGTTTTCTTCTTCGGTGCGGGCTACCGCTTCTGATAAGAGAAAGGCCGCTGAAACAGCGGCCTTTTTGTGTCAGTTATTTAATCTGCATATTATTGACGACAGATTTCACACCCGGCACGCTGCGCGTAACCTGAACGGCACGATTGGCCATCTGCGGTGATGAAACAAAACCACTCAGCTGAACTTTGCCTTTAAACGTCTCTACGTTGATCTCAGTTGATTTCAGCGAATCGTCTTTCAGCAGTTCACCTTTAACTTTGGTGGTCACTACGGTGTCATCAATATAGCCACCGGTTCCCTCTTTGGTTGCGGTTGGCGCACAGGCGCTCAGTGTCAGCGCAACCACGCCCGCCAGTACAGCACCTGTCAGCAGTTTAACAAATTTCATTGCTTTCTCTCCCTGTCACAAAATGGATGCGACGTTACCGTAACGGCGCAATGTCATTGTGGTGCAGATTGCGCAAAAAGGGCAAATAGTGGAGTGAAAAAAAAGGAAACAAATCATGCCTTATCGTGTGATAAGGCATGCTGACAGGATTAACGACTGGCGGCTTTGAGGCGGCTGACAAAGTTCTTCAGTTCGCTCAGCATCACGTCAGGTTCTGCATGATGTTTTTCGATGATTCTGACAATCGCCGAACCGGAGATCGCGCCAGCGGCACCGGCGGCGATCGCCTCTTTCACCTGTTCAGGTTCCGAGATGCCGAAACCCTGTAAAGGCGGCGCAGCGTGGTATTCCCGCAGCTTGTCAATCAGATGCTGCAACGGCAGGCTGGCGCGATTTTCAGCACCGGTCACGCCCGCCCGCGACAGCAGGTAGGTATAACCGCGTCCGTGCGAGGCGATCTCCCGCAGCAGGTCATCGCTGGCATTCGGCGGACAGATAAAGATCGGTGCCACGCCGTGACGCAGCGCCGCCTGGCGGAAGGGGGCCGACTCTTCCACCGGCACGTCGGCCACCAGTACGGAATCGACGCCCGCTTCGGCACAGCGCGCATAGAACGCATCGATACCGTTGGTAAACACCAGATTGGCATACATCAGCAATCCAATCGGCAGATCGGGATATTTATGGCGAATGGTCGCCAGCATTTCAAAGCACTGGCTGGTATTGGTGCCTGCCGCAAACGCACGTAAGGTCGCGTTCTGGATGGTCGGGCCGTCAGCCAGCGGATCGGAGAAGGGGATACCCAGCTCCAGCGCATCCGCGCCGCCTTCCACCAGCGCGTCAATCACCCGCAGTGAAAGCGCCGGTGAGGGATCGCCCAGCGTCACAAAGGGGACAAACGCGCCTTCGTTATTTTCTGACAGGCGCTTAAACAGTCGATCATAACGTTCCATCAGATTTCTCCCTGCGCGGTTAAGATGTCGTGAACGGTGAAAATATCTTTATCACCCCGGCCGGAGAGGTTGACCACAATCAACTGCTCTTTTTCCGGTTCAGCCTGAATCATCTTCAGGGCATGCGCCAGGGCGTGTGACGACTCCAGCGCCGGAATGATACCTTCGGCCCGGCAGAGCTGTTTAAAGGCGGCCAGCGCCTCGTCATCGGTAATCGAGACATACTCGGCGCGGCCGGTGCTGTTCAGATGGGCATGCTGCGGCCCCACCGACGGGAAATCGAGACCGGCAGAGATAGAGTAGGACTCTTCAATCTGACCGTCGCCGGTCTGCATCATCGGCGCTTTCATGCCGAAGTAGATACCGACGCGGCCATGTTTCAGGGGCGCGCCATGCTCGCCGGTCTCAATGCCGTGACCCGCCGGCTCCACGCCGATCAGTCTGACTTTCTCTTCTTCGATAAAGTCCGCGAACATGCCGATGGCGTTGGAGCCGCCACCCACGCAGGCGAGGATCGCGTCAGGCAGACGCCCCTCTCTTTCCAGAATCTGCTTTTTGGTCTCTTCGCCGATCATCCGCTGGAACTCACGCACAATGGTCGGGAAGGGATGCGGGCCCGCCGCCGTGCCGAGCATATAGTGCGAGGTCTCATAGCTGCCCGACCAGTCACGCAGCGCCTCGTTACAGGCATCCTTCAGCGTGGCCGAGCCGCTGTGTACCGGAATCACTTCCGCCCCCATCAGACGCATACGGAACACGTTAGGAGACTGACGCTCGACATCTTTCGCGCCCATGTAGATACGGCACTTCATCCCCAGCAGCGCGCAGGCCAGCGCCGAGGCGACACCGTGCTGACCGGCACCGGTCTCGGCGATGATTTCGTTTTTACCCATACGCTTCGCCAGCAGCGCCTGACCCAGCACCTGGTTGGTTTTATGAGCACCACCGTGCAGCAAATCTTCACGCTTCAGATAGAGCCGGGTTTTAGTGCCCTTCGTGAGATTCCTGCACAGCGTCAGCGCGGTCGGCCGCCCGGCATAGTTCTTAAGCAGGTCAGTAAATTCAGCCTGGAACTCAGGATCTTTCTGGGCGTCGACAAAGGCCTCTTCCAGCTGGCGCAGGGCGGGCATCAGGATCTGCGGAACATACATTCCGCCAAATTCACCAAAATAGGGATTAAGTAAGGTCATCTTTTATCTTCCTTTTTCGGGCCCGCCGTTAAGCAGGCCAGGCAAATCAGTAGGCTCGCAGGGTCTGAAACACCGCGGCAATTTTACGGGCATCTTTGATGCCGGGCGCGCTTTCCACCCCGGAGTTAAAGTCCAGACCGGCACAGCCGAGTCGGGCGGCTTCAACACAGTTATCCGCGCTCAGCCCTCCGGCCAGCAGCACATCAGTCAGCGGTTGATTCTGTAACAGCGACCAGTCGAAACGCTGTCCGGTGCCGCCATCGCCATTATCAAACACGTAACGATCGACGTGCGGCCAGTCGCGCGCCGGGAGTGAACCTTCGATGCGCATTGCCTTCCAGATTTTAATCTCCGCCGGCAGCGCGGCGCGCAGTTCCGCCACATATTCCGGCGATTCGTTGCCGTGCAGCTGGACCGCGGTCAGCGACAGGGCGCTGGCTTGTGTGACAACGTCACTAACGGCGTTATTGCGGAACACGCCGACATAGCGCAGCGGGGCTGCCGCCATCACGTTCTGAGCGGTGGCCTGCTCGATCCGGCGCGGTGAGCCTTCAGCAAAGATCAGACCACCGTAGATGGCGCCCGCTTCATAGGCGGCGCGCGCATCTTCCGGGCGGGTCAGGCCACAGACTTTATTGTCGCCCAGCGTCACCCGGCGCACCGCCGCGGTGAGATCGGCTTCTTCCATCAATGCCGAGCCAATCAGGAAGCCATTGGCAAAGTGGCTCAGCTCGCGGATGTCGGCATAGCTGTTGATGCCCGACTCGCTGATCACCGTCACGCCGTGCGACAGGCGCGGCGCCAGCTGACGGGTACGATTAAGATCGATAGAGAGGTCGCGCAGGTCACGATTGTTGATGCCAACCACTTTTGCCTGCAACGCAATCGCGCGTTCGAGTTCCTCTTCATTACTGACTTCGGTCAGGATGCCCATCTTCAGGCTGTGCGCCACGGCGGCCAGCTGACGATACTGCTCATCATCCAGCACCGACAGCATCAGCAGAATGGCATCCGCCTGATAGTAACGGGCCAGATAGATCTGATAAGGGTCGATAATAAAATCTTTGCACAGCACCGGCTGGGTAATCGCCGCGCTGACAATCGGCAGAAAGGCGAAGTCGCCCTGAAAATATTTCTCATCGGTCAGCACGGAGACCGCTGAGGCGTAATGGCGATAGACCCCGGCAATGGCGGCCGGATCAAAATCCTCGCGGATGATGCCTTTCGACGGTGACGCCTTTTTACACTCCAGGATAAACGCCGTTCTTGCGCCCTGAAGCGCGTCATAGAAATGACGGCTGGCAGGCTCAATGCTGTTCTGAAAGGTGGAGAGAGGCTGCTGCTGCTGACGTGCTTCAACCCAAATCGCTTTGTCCTGAACAATTTTTTCTAACACGGTGCCTTGCATGATTATCCTCTTGCTGCCAGTGCGACGACGCGCTCGTAAGCCTGTCCGCTACGGATGGCGTTAAGCGCCTGCTGTGCGTTTTCACGCAGATCTTCCTGACCAAATACCTTGAGCAGCATCGCCACATTCACGGCGACTGCCTCCTCATGGGCCTGCTGGCCATTACCCTGAAGTAAAGCGGTCAGAATGTCACGATTTTCTTCCGGGGTGCCGCCCGCCAGCGCCTCTTTGGGATGGAAGCCAAAACCGAAGTCCTCTGGCGAGAGCTGATACCGGGTGATTTCACCGTCACGCAGCTCGGCGACATGCGTGACATCGTGCAGCGCCACTTCATCCATCCCGCCGCCGTGCACCACGGCGGCACGCTGATACCCCAGCACTTTCAGGGTTTGCGCTATCGGCATCACCAGCTCCGGGCTATAGACGCCAATCACCGCCAGCGGCGGACGCGCCGGGTTAATCAGCGGGCCGAGCACATTAAACAGCGTACGGGTTTTGAGCTGCTGACGCACCGGCATCGCATGACGGAAGCCGGTGTGGTACTGCGGCGCAAACAGGAAGCAGACGTTGAGATCGTCCAGCGCCTTTCTCGCCCGCTCCGCAGGCATATCGAGATCGATGCCAAAGGCCGCCAGCAGATCGGATGAACCCGATTTGCTGGAGACGCTGCGGTTGCCATGCTTCGCCACTTTCAGGCCACAGGTCGCCGCGACAAAGGCGCTGGCGGTGGAGATATTGATGCTGTTGCTGCCGTCGCCGCCGGTGCCGACAATGTCGGCGAAAGCGTAGTCAGGGCGGGGAAAGGGCCGGGCATCTTCCAGCAGCGCGGTGGCGGCCCCGGCAATCTCTTCCGGGGTTTCACCGCGCACTTTCATGGCGATCAGCGCGGCTGCCAGCTGCGTCGGTTGCAGCTGTCCGGTAATAATGGCGCTGAACAGCTGATGACTCTCAGCCTGATCCAGCGTCTGCGCCTGGTAAAGTTTTTCCAGTGTCTGTTGCATCATTATTCTCCCTGTTACTTTGCCAGCGCCCAGGCCAGCGTCTGCTCAAGCAGACGCGCGCCCTGAGAAGTCAGAATGGATTCAGGATGGAACTGAAAGCCGCACACGCGATCGGTCTCGTGACGGACCGCCATCACCATCCCGTTGTAACTGGCGTTGACCGTCAGCTCGTCCGGGGTATTGCTGCCGACCAGTGAGTGATAACGCGCTACCGGCAGCGGATTGCTCAGACCGGCAAACATCGCCTCGCCGTCGTGCGTGATGGAGGAGGCTTTACCGTGCAGGATCTCGCCCGCCTGGCCGACATGGCCGCCGTAGGCTTCGACAATCGCCTGGTGTCCCAGACAGATACCGATAATCGGCAGACGTCCGCGCAGCACCCGCAGCAGCTCCGGCATACAGCCCGCATCTTTCGGTGCGCCCGGACCGGGAGAGAGCATCAGCACCGGATTTTCCATCCGCTCTAACTCTGCGATTAAGTGGTCTGCTGGCAGACTGTTACGGTAGATCACCACGTTGTGACCAAAGGTCCGCAGCTGATCAACCAGGTTGTAGGTAAAGGAATCGATGTTATCGAGCAGCAGAATATCGGCCATCAGAAGATCTCCTTGCAGTGATGGGCTGTCGCAATGGCGCGCAGCACGGCGCGGGCCTTGTTACGGCTCTCATCGGCTTCCGCCTGCGGATTAGAGTCCAGCACCACACCGGCGCCCGCCTGAACGGTGGCGACGCCATCTTCGACATAGGCGGAACGGATAACGATGCAGGTATCGAGATCGCCCTGGGCGGTGAAGTAGCCCACCGCGCCACCGTAGCTGCCGCGGCGGGTGCGTTCCGCTCCGGCGATCAGCTGCATCGCGCGCACTTTCGGCGCACCGCTCAGGGTGCCCATGTTCATACAGGCGCGGTAGGCGTGCAGCGCATCGAGGTCGGCGCGCAGCGTGCCGACCACGCGGGAAACCAGATGCATCACAAAGGAGTAGCGGTCGACTTTGGTCAGGTCCGCCACATAACGGCTGCCGGGCACGCAGATACGCGCCAGATCGTTACGCGCCAGATCGACCAGCATCAGATGTTCAGCCAGCTCTTTATGGTCGGTGCGCATCTCCAGCTCAATGCGGCTGTCAAGATCGCGATCCAGCGAGCCATCGGCGTGACGGCCACGCGGACGGGTACCGGCGATCGGGTAGATCTCAATCTGCCGCGAGGTCGCGTCATACTTCAGTGAACTCTCCGGTGACGCGCCAAACAGCGAGAAATCCTGATCCTGCATGAAAAACATATAGGGGCTGGGATTGCTGTTTTTCAGCGTCTCATACGCAGCCAGCGGTGACGGGCAGGGCAGTGAGAAGCGGCGTGACGGCACCACCTGGAAAATTTCGCCGATGCGAATCGCTTCCTGCATGGTACGTACCACCTCGCAATACTCTTCATCGCTCTGGCTGGTGGTCAGCGCCATCCCGGCAACCGTCTGAACCGGCAGAGCCGGTGCCGGTTGCAGCATCTGGCCATGCAGCTGTTCAATACGGCGTTGCAGCCGCTGGAACTCGCTGGTGGAGGGGCAGAACAGGCTGGCTTGCAGACGTGCGCTGCGGGTCTGGTGATCGATCACCAGTAAGGTTTCCGCCAGATAAAAACAGTAATCGGGGCAGCGTTGCTGATTGTCGAGGTCGGGCAGGGTCTCAAAACCAGCCACCAGATCATAGGCAAACAGACCACCCAGCAGCAGCGCCTCGCGCTCATCGGCGGGTGAGTTAACCAGCTGCGGGATCATCCGCAGCGCATCAAACACCGAGAGCGCTTTCAGGCGGGAGTCTTCATCCTGCTGCTGGTCGGTGATCTGTGGGAAGGTCAGTTCGCGTCCGTCGGGACGTACCTGGTTGCGGACCGAGGCTGGCAGCGCTTCATCCAGCAGCGGCAGCAGGGCGCGACCATTTTCAGACAGCGCCTGAACGCTTACCTGATTGCCCAGGGCGCGAATGCGCAGGGCGCTGTCGACAACCAGCAGACTTTTCAGGTTGCGCTTGCTGTCGATGTCGGCCGACTCAAGCAGCAGGGTTGCCGGACGTGCGCCGCATAGCTGGTGAAACACTGCGGCCGGATCTTCGCGGTAGGGCGCGGTCCCGGTAATCAACTTCACTGTAGGTTTCGCATTTGGCATGATGATTTCTCTGAATTTCGCCTAAAAAAAAGCCCGCTTGGTAGCGGGCTCAGGACTCGGCACAGCGTTTACGCCAGGTGTGCACGACCGTGTCGCCCGATGTCGGGAACAGTGCGCCAACCATTTAAATGCATAATAACCATCGCCATGTGTGAGTACCTGTCAGGTGTGAACTTGTGTACTAGTTAACGGGTTCAGGGCGGAAATGTCAATACACTTTTTCACTGACGGTTAAAATCGTTATCATGCTGGCCGGTTTAGTTTGCAGCAGGAGTTCTTTTGAGCGATATCGCCCGTTTCCCGGTTTATGATTTACACAGCCACACGCGCGCCTCTGATGGGGTACTGACGCCTGCGGCGCTGGTTGAACGTGCGGTGGAGATGCGCGTGGGCGTGCTGGCGATCACCGATCACGACAGCGTGGCGGGGGTAGAGGAAGCGCAGCAGACCGCCCTCGATCGCGATTTACCGATCAAAATTCTGGCCGGCGCGGAGATCTCAACCCTGTGGGAAAACCACGAAATTCATATCGTCGGGCTCAATATCGATATTCACCATCCGGCGATGGTCGCCTTCCTCGCCGGACAACACGCCTGCCGTCAGCGCCGCGCGGAAGAGATAGGGGAGCGACTGGCCAGAGCGCGTATTCCTGATGCGCTGGCTGGCGCGACGCGACTGGCGGATGGCGGCATCATCACCCGTGGCCATTTTGCCCGTTTTCTGATCGAGCAGGGCAAAGCCAGTGATATGGCGCAGGTCTTCAAAAATTATCTGGCGCGTGGCAAAACCGGCTACGTGCCGCCACAATGGTGTACAATTAAACAAGCTATTGATGCGATTCATCATTCTGGTGGCTGCGCCGTGCTGGCGCATCCTGGCCGTTATGGCCTGTCGGCTAAGTGGCTCAAGCGGCTCATCGCCCATTTCCGTGAAGCGGGTGGTGACGCGATGGAAGTGGCGCAGTGCCAGCAGCCGCCCAATGAGCGCACCCAGCTGGCGCAATATGCCAGAGATAATGAACTGGCCGCATCACAAGGTTCCGATTTTCATCAACCCTGCCCGTGGATTGAGCTGGGCCGCAAACTCTGGCTGCCCGCGGCGGTTGAGCCGGTCTGGGAACGCTTCCCGGATCTGGCGCCTGGCCCGGCCATCACGGAAAGGTGACAAGAGGTTTCTATGAGTCAATTGTTTCATATTCATCCCGACAATCCCCAGCCGCGTCTGATCAATCAGGCCGTGGACTATCTGAATAAAGGCAGTGTGATTGTCTACCCGACCGATTCCGGTTACGCGCTGGGCTGCCGGCTGGAGGAGAAGGGCGCGATGGAGCGCATCTGCCGCATCCGTCAGCTCGATGGCCATCACAACTTCACCCTGATGTGCCGCGATCTCTCAGAGCTGTCGGTCTATTCACAGGTGGGGAATTCCGCCTTCCGCCTGCTGAAGAACAACACCCCAGGCAACTACACCTTTATTCTCAAGGCGACCAAAGAAGTCCCGCGCCGTCTGATGAATGAGAAACGTAAAACCATTGGTCTGCGCGTGCCGTCGAATCCGGTGGCGCTGGCGCTGCTGGAAGCCCTTAATGAGCCGATGATGTCGACCTCCTTAATTCTGCCGGGCAATGATTTTACCGAGTCTGACCCGGAAGAGATCCAGCACAGCATCGGCAAGCTGGTTGACCTGATTATTGATGGCGGCACCCTGGGGCAGCAGCCGACCACGGTGGTCGATCTGACCACCGATGCGCCGGAGATTGTGCGTGAAGGGGTGGGCGACACCCGTCCGTTCCAGTAAGGCCAGCGGCTCAGACGCCGCGGGTCGGCGTCGGGCCCAGGTTCGACTGCAACCAGCTCTTAAACTGGCCGTAGGGAATATAGAGTGACACATCTTTCAGGATCACTTTTCCGCTGCGGCCATTTTTAATCGCATCTGAATAGCCAACAATAACCCCGCCCAGCGTCTCGTCGCTATTATAAACCCCGCCGCCCGACATTCCCTGCACTACGCCAGCATTAGATGCCATTGCCATACAGGGACTTTTATTCCAGCCATTACGGATAGTGGTCCGGGCCAGATTAATCCCTTTTGACTCCACCGGCATCGCTGAAATAAAACTGTAACCATACATTTTAATCGGATCGCCAATATCGCTGCTGCGGAATCGGGCCAGCGTGCGTGCGTCATTCTTATGATAAATAATCGCCACGTCGCAATAGGGGTGATAGGCCTTAACCCGCTGCACGGCGGTTTTTGCCACGTGCGCAGCCGTCAGGCTATAGTCAGGTGTCAGAGGAATGCTGGTGCCCAGCGTGCCGAGACCGAGGATCGTCGGAATGCCAGTCACGCTCATATCAACGTGCTGCATCGCGGTACGACTGTACTCAGTATGGCCCACGGAACACCCGCTCAGCGCCAGCGCAGCCAGCGCCGGAAACAGCATCAGGTTTCTCATGAGGATCATCTTTATTCAGGCATGTCGGGAAATCCCTGGTGAAGATTTTTGACATGCAATCAGGTTCATCACTGAACCGTATTAACGCAACAGGTCCGGGTGCGCCGGTTTATTGGATTTAATTTAAAAAACGCTATTTTTATTAATGAATTTTAAAAACGTAAGAAGCGTATCGCGAGCAGGCTTTCCGCCGGACTCTGCATTTTTATTATCTGTCAGTGACAAAGTTTACACGCTTAATAGTGTTGTACAATTTATTAAAATTAATCTTTATTAAATAACCGGGAAAATAAGGTTTTAAATAAATCTGCATCAGGGTTAATCTGACTTTATTAAAATAGCCGATCACTTATGGTGGCTAAAATCAATCGGACAGATTTTTATGCTGTTAATGGCTTGGCAGTCAGAGGATTAAAAGCAGGATTAAAACGAGGGAAGTGTAAGATACCGATAAGGTTTTTGACGACAGACGATTCCCTCGCTGGTAATGCAGTGTTCAGAAAATTTAATTCTCTCTTACTATAAAGTTTTCGTTATTCCCGATTTATTAAACACCTTTTCTAATCAGTCAGCCCGGTACGCTAACCCGCCACAGGCGGAATCGATCCCCCTGAAAAAGCTTTCTGGCTGATGCATCCTGAGCGGCCACGCGCCGACGCACAAAGGGCGTTACATCAAGGTTAATTGCCTGTATAATGGGCCAAACTTTCTAATTTAACCTTTTGATTTAGAAAGCATTATCACCCCACCGTGACGCCTGGGAAGGCGACAAAGAGGAAGCTCAATGAGCGAAAAGTTACAGAAAGTCTTAGCGCGTGCCGGTCATGGCTCGCGTCGTGAAATCGAATCTATGATTGCCGCTGGCCGTGTCAGCGTCGACGGAAAAATCGCCACGCTGGGCGACCGCGTCGAAAGCAGCAAATCCCTGAAAATCCGTATTGATGGTCACCTGGTCTCGATTGCGGAATCCGCAACCGAAGTCTGTCGCGTGCTGGCTTACTATAAGCCGGAAGGTGAACTCTGTACCCGCAGCGATCCCGAAGGACGCCCGACGGTATTTGACCGTCTGCCACGGCTGCGCGGTTCACGCTGGATTGCCGTTGGCCGTCTGGATGTGAACACCTGTGGTCTGATGCTCTTCACCACCGACGGGGGGCTGGCCAATCGCCTGATGCACCCGAGTCGTGAAGTTGAGCGTGAATATGCGGTGCGCGTCTTTGGTCAGGTGGACGACGATAAAATTCGTCAGCTGAGCAAGGGCGTCCAGCTGGAAGATGGCCCGGCCGCCTTTAAAACCCTGCGTTTTGGCGGCGGAGAAGGGATCAACCAGTGGTATAACGTCACCTTAACCGAAGGGCGCAACCGTGAAGTGCGTCGTTTATGGGAAGCGGTTGGCGTCCAGGTGAGTCGTCTGATGCGCGTCCGCTATGGCGATATTACGCTGCCGAAAGGATTGCCACGCGGTGGCTGGACCGAGCTGGATCTGCCAGCGGTCAACTACCTGCGCAATCTGGTGGGAATGGATGAGGAAACCGTCACTAAGCTGGTGGTTGAGAAAGATCGCCGTCGCACCAAAGCGAACCAGATCCGTCGCGCCGTGAAGCGTCACAGCAAGGTGAGCAGCACGCCTCGTGCGCCGCGCCGCAATCCGGGCAGCAAACGCAACTCCGGTTCATAACCTTGTCAGACAGCTAACAGACGCAGCCTCCGGGCTGCGTTTTCTTTTTCTGCTACCAGTCAATTCCCTGCTGTGCCTGAATCCCGGCGTCAAAGGCGTGCTTCACCGGCCGCATCTCGGTGACGGTGTCCGCCATCTCTGTCAGGCTGCGGTGACAGCCGCGTCCGGTAATAATCACGCTCTGGTGGGCAGGGCGCTCGCGCAGCGCTGTCACGACCTCCTCCAGCGGCAGATAGTCCATGCTGACCATATAGGTGATCTCATCCAGCACCACCAGATCGAGCTGCTCATCCGCCAGCATCCGTCTGGCATGCTGCCAGACAGCCAGGCAGGCGTCGGTGTCGGTTTGCCGGTTCTGCGTCTCCCAGGTAAAGCCGGTGGCCATCACCTGAAATTCAACGCCGTGCTGTTCCAGTAAATTGCGCTCGCCGTTGGGCCAGTCACCTTTGATAAACTGGATAGCGGCGACGCGCTTGCCGTGGCCGCAGGCACGTAACGCGGTGCCGAAAGCGGCCGTGGTTTTGCCTTTGCCATTACCGGTGAACACCATCAGGATCCCGCGCACCTCCGTGGCCGCCGCGATGCGCGCGTCCACCTGTTCTTTCAGCCGCTGCTGGCGTTGCTGATGCCGATCTTCCGCCATTACTCCGCGGCTCCCGGTTTTCTGCCGGGCTGGGCATCGAAGCTGATGCCGGTTTTACGCCGGCTGTCATCACCCATCAGGTAGAGGTAGAGCGGCATCAGATCGGCGGGTGTTTTCAGCTTAGCGGCATCTTCCTGCGGGAACGCGCTGGCGCGCATTTTGGTGCGGGTGCCGCCGGGGTTGATACAGTTCACCCGCAACGTCTGGTTTTTATACTCATCCGCCAGCACCTGCATCATCCCCTCAGTGGCAAATTTTGACACCGCATACGCGCCCCAGCCCGACCGACCGGTGCGACCGACGCTGGAGGTGGTAAACACCAGCGAACCGGCATCCGACTTTAACAGCAGCGGCAGCAGCGCCTGAGTCAGAAAGAAGGTGGCATCCAGGTTAATCTGCATCACCTGCTGCCAGACCTGCGGGTCAAGCTCCGCCAGCGGCACGATCTCACCGAGAATACCGGCGTTGTGCAGCACGCCGTCAAGACGCGGGAACTGCTGTGCCAGTTGCTCCGCCAGCTGCTGGCAACGGGGCGGTGTGGCCTCTGCCAGGTCAAACACCAGACTATGGGCCGGGCGTTTATTCAGTTGCGCGATCGCCTGTTCCACCTGCTGAAGCTTCTCAGGGTTGCGGCCCATTAAAATCACTTCAGCGCCATAACGGGCGTAGGTCAGCGCCGCTTCACGGCCAATGCCATCTGAAGCGCCAGTGACCAGGATAATGCGATGATTGAGCAGGTCGCTTTTGGGTTGATAATGCACAGCGGGGTCCTCCGGCAAAACAGCATGATTTCGCTTTATGCCTGAATTCAGAGGCGGGCGCAATCATCCACCCACGCATTCTGTGCCAGCTGCTGGCATTTCAGGCGACGCTAAAGCGTAAAACGGCTAAACTAGCCCACTGTTTCTAATTCTCTGTTTACTAAGGCGACCTGATGGATTTTCTTTCAACATATGGGCTGTTTCTGGCCAAAGCGGTGACGGTGGTGCTGGTTGTCGCTGCCATTGTGCTGATTGTGATGAATGCCGCATTACGCAAACGAGCGCAGCACGGCCAGCTGCGTCTGACACATCTGGGTGATGACTATCAGCAGATGAAAGAGGATCTGCAACTGGCGAAGATGAAACCGCAGGCGCAAAAAGTCTGGCTGAAAAATCATAAAAAGAGTGAAAAGCTGAAAGCGAAAGCGGAAAAGCAGGCGGCGAAACAGGGCCGGAGCGATGTGGCGAAGCCTACGCTTTATGTGATTGATTTTAAAGGCAGCATGGATGCCAGCGAAGTCAGCTCCCTGCGCGAAGAGATCTCCGCGGTGCTGGCGGTTAAGCAGCCGGGGGATGAGGTGCTGCTGCGGCTGGAGAGCCCTGGCGGGGTGGTGCACGGATATGGTCTGGCCGCCTCGCAGTTGCAGCGTCTGCGCGATCAGGGGCTGCCGATTACCGCCGCGGTAGATAAAGTGGCGGCCAGTGGCGGCTATATGATGGCCTGCGTTGCCGATCGCATCGTGGCCGCGCCGTTCTCTATTATTGGCTCCATCGGCGTGGTGGCGCAGATCCCTAACTTCAACCGCCTGCTGAAGCGTAACGATATTGATATTGAGTTACACACCGCCGGCCAGTACAAACGTACCCTGACACTGTTTGGTGAAAACACCGAAGAGGGACGTGAGAAGTTCCAGGAAGATCTCGACGAGACGCATCAGCTGTTCAAGCAGTTTGTTCATCAGATGCGTCCGTCGCTCAATATCGATCAGGTGGCGACCGGGGAACACTGGTATGGCCGCCAGGCGCTGGATCTCGGTCTGGTTGATGAGATCGGCACCAGCGATGACCTGATTATCCGCCAGATGGATCGCTTTAACGTGCTCGGCGTGCACTATGCGCGTCGGCGGAAAATGATCGACCGAGTAACACAGAGTGCCGGTTCGGTAGCCGAACGTTTACTGCTGAAGCTCTGGCAGCGCGGTGAAAAGCCGCTGCTCTGATGCTGAACCCGGCCTCTGTGCCGGGTTTTTATTCCAGGTGATAGAGCGGCGACAGCACCACGGCCAGATGTTTGAACACATTAAACACCGCCGTGGTTTTAGCGGTCGGCAATTCATCCGCATCAAGAAAGAGCGGTCCGCGAAACACCAGAACATTCCCCTGCTGAATCACCTCTTCCGCCTGCATACCCGCTAAATAATCATCATGCTCTTTGATCAGCGCATTGGCCTTTTCCAGCAATGCCTGGCGTGAAATAGCCTGCGTCGTTTGCTGCATTTGTCGCTCCTTTTTTGACAGCCTCTTAATCCTTTCTATATTACTTGCGTGTTATGCGCGGTGACAAATCGGCGTAACGGGCTAAAAACTGGCGTTACTCTGACCTGAGTGCTAATTAGGTTGCGTAACAGATTTTATCAGGTAGAGTGTGGGCGATTCCGATTTCAGGGATTTTGCAGCGGGATGTGGGAGGATTTCAGATGGAAAAAGCGCTCTTTATCATGCAGTTGCATAAGGCCCTATCATCTGAACTGAGATTGACCCCTTCGCCTTGAAATGTTAAACAGGCGCAGCAATATTGAACCCGATGGGTTTTTGGGCATCCAATCCTCTCCCGTTAAGCAGGATGTTTTCATTAGGTAAAGGTAAATATGGGTAAAGCACTCGTTATTGTTGAGTCCCCGGCAAAGGCTAAAACAATCAATAAATACCTCGGCAGTGACTACGTGGTTAAATCCAGCGTCGGTCATATCCGGGATCTGCCGACCAGTGGTTCAACCGTCAAGAAAAGTGCTGACGCCTCGACAGATAAGAAAGTTAAAAAAGTTAAAAAAGATGAGAAAGCCGCACTCGTCAGCCGCATGGGTGTTGACCCTTATCACGGCTGGGAAGCGGATTATCAGATTCTGCCTGGCAAAGAGAAGGTGGTGGCCGAACTCAAGGCGCTGGCCGCCAGTGCAGATCACATCTATCTCGCGACTGACCTTGACCGCGAAGGGGAAGCCATTGCCTGGCACCTGCGGGAAGTGATCGGCGGTGACGACTCGCGCTTCAGCCGCGTGGTGTTTAACGAAATTACCAAAAATGCGATTCGCCAGGCGTTTGAGAAGCCGGGCGAACTGAATATTGATCGGGTTAATGCTCAGCAGGCGCGCCGTTTTATGGATCGCGTGGTGGGCTATATGGTGTCACCGCTGCTGTGGAAAAAGATTGCCCGTGGTCTCTCCGCCGGGCGGGTGCAGTCTGTTGCCGTTCGCCTGGTGGTGGAACGTGAGCGTGAGATCAAAGCCTTCGTCCCGGAAGAGTACTGGGAAGTCAATGCGGCGCTGACCACGCCAAAGGGCGACGATCTCTCAATGGACGTCACGCACCGGGGTGATAGCGTTTTCCGTCCGGTTAACCGTGACGAGACCTACGCGGCCGTGGCGCTGCTGGAAAAAGCACGCTATGAAATCATCGATCGTGAAGACAAGCCGACCAGCAGTAAACCTGGCGCACCTTATATCACCTCAACGCTACAGCAGGCGGCCAGTACCCGGCTCGGCTTTGGCGTGAAGAAAACCATGATGATGGCCCAGCGACTCTACGAAGCGGGACACATTACCTATATGCGTACCGACTCAACTAACCTGAGTCAGGATGCGGTCGCCATGGCGCGGGGCTATATCGAGAGCCATTTCGGTAAAAAATATCTGCCGGAAAGCGCCATTACCTACGCCAGCAAAGAGAACTCGCAGGAAGCGCACGAAGCGATTCGTCCTTCCGATGTGGAAGTGGTGGCGGAACAGCTGAAAGATATGGAAGCGGATGCGCAGAAGCTCTATCAGCTGATCTGGCGTCAGTTTGTCGCCTGTCAGATGACGCCGGCGAAGTATGACTCCAGCACCATCACCGCCGCGGCGGGTGAGTTCAGACTGAAAGCCAAAGGCCGGATTTTGCGTTTCGACGGCTGGACCAAAGTCATGCCTGCGCTGCGTAAAAATGATGAAGATCGTACGCTGCCTGCGGTCAGCGTGGGGGATGTGCTGGATCTGCAACAGCTGCTGCCAGGTCAGCACTTTACCAAGCCACCGGCTCGCTTCAGCGAAGCCTCGCTGGTGCGTGAACTGGAGAAGCGCGGCATTGGTCGTCCCTCTACCTACGCGGCCATTACCTCGACCATCCAGGATCGCGGCTATGTGCGGGTGGAAAACCGCCGTTTCTATGCGGAAAAAATGGGTGAAATCGTCACCGATCGTCTGGAAGAGAACTTCCGCGAACTGATGAATTACGATTTCACCGCCCATATGGAAAGCAGCCTCGACCAGGTCGCCAACAACCAGGCGCAGTGGAAAGCGGTCCTCGACCACTTCTTCAGCGACTTTACCCAACAGCTGGAGCGGGCAGAGAAAGATCCTGAAGAGGGCGGCATGCAGCCCAACCAGATGGTTCTGACCTCGATTGAGTGCCCGACCTGTAGCCGTCAGATGGGTATCCGTACCGCCAGCACCGGCGTCTTCCTCGGCTGCTCCGGTTACGCGCTGCCGCCTAAGGAGCGCTGCAAGCAGACCATCAACCTGATCCCGGAAAATGAAGTTCTGAATATTCTGGAAGGGGATGATGCTGAAACCAACGCCCTGCGCGCCCGTCGTCGCTGCCAGAAATGTGGCACGGCAATGGACAGCTACCTGATCGATAACGAACGTAAATTGCACGTCTGCGGGAATAACCCGGAGTGTGATGGTTATGAGATTGAGAAGGGTGAATTCCGCATCAAGGGTTATGACGGCCCGGTAGTGGAGTGTGAGAAGTGCGGTTCGGAAATGCACCTGAAGATGGGACGCTTTGGCAAGTACATGGCCTGTACCAACGAAGAGTGCAAAAACACCCGGAAGATCCTGCGCAGCGGTGAAGTGGCACCGCCTAAAGAGGATCCGGTGCCGCTGCCGGAACTGGCGTGCGAGAAGTCTGACGCTTACTTTGTGTTGCGTGATGGCGCGGCAGGGGTATTCCTGGCGGCCAACACCTTCCCGAAATCCCGCGAAACCCGTGCGCCGCTAGTGGAAGAGCTTCAGCGCTTCAGCGATCGTCTGCCGGAGAAGCTGAAGTATCTGGCTGAAGCGCCGGCTGTCGACCCGGAAGGCAACAAAACAATGGTGCGGTTCAGCCGCAAAACCAAACAGCAGTATGTCTCCTCGGAAAAAGAGGGGAAAGCGACCGGCTGGTCAGCCTTCTATATAGAAGGAAAATGGCAGGAAGCGAAAAAGTAATCCTCACAGGCCAGCGCTCGCTGGCCTTTTTCTGAGCCTTATATCAATCCGTTCTACTCTCACCCCTTAACTGATATAGTTGTTATAGCATTTCCGACCTTTCCTGATGCATGGCCTCTCTTTACCCTTGCGACAATACGTTTTCCGGGGATGCGACTCTGTAACTTACCGGGATGGAACAGATATGAAATTACAGCAGTTGCGCTATATCGTCGAAGTGGTGAACCACAATCTCAATGTCTCTTCGACGGCAGAAGGACTTTATACCTCTCAGCCCGGCATCAGTAAGCAGGTGCGCATGCTGGAAGATGAACTGGGGGTGCAAATCTTTGCCCGCAGCGGAAAGCATCTCACCCAGGTGACGCCAGCCGGTGAAGAGATTATCCGTATCGCGCGTGAAGTTCTCTCCAAAGTCGATGCGATTAAATCGGTGGCGGGCGAACACACCTGGCCGGACAAAGGTTCGCTCTATGTGGCCACCACCCACACTCAGGCGCGTTATGCGCTGCCGGGGGTGATTAAAGGCTTTATTGAGCGCTACCCACGCGTCTCGCTGCATATGCATCAGGGGTCGCCTACCCAGATTGCGGAAGCGGTCTCAAAGGGCAATGCCGATTTTGCTATTGCTACCGAAGCGCTGCATCTCTATGACGATTTGATCATGCTGCCGTGCTACCACTGGAACCGGGCGATTGTGGTCACCTCGGACCATCCGCTGGCGGGTAAAGGGCAGGTGACTATTGAGGAGCTGGCTGAGTATCCGCTGGTGACCTACACCTTTGGTTTCACCGGGCGCTCGGAACTCGATACCGCCTTTAACCGGGCAGGACTCACGCCACGCATTGTGTTTACCGCCACCGACGCCGACGTGATTAAGACCTATGTCCGCTTAGGGCTGGGAGTCGGGGTAATTGCCAGCATGGCGGTCGATCCCATCGCCGACCCTGACCTGATTCGCATTGAGGCGGCCGACATCTTTACCAACAGCACCACGAAGATCGGGTTCCGCCGCAGCACCTTCCTGCGCAGCTATATGTATGATTTCATCCAGCGTTTTGCACCACACCTGACGCGCGATGTGGTCGACACCGCGGTCGCCCTGCGCTCCAACGAAGACATTGAGGCGATGTTTAAGGATATTAAACTGCCGTTTAAGTAAGGTTTACCGCCAGGTCTTACGCTTAGGGCTGCCAGAGGGCAGCCTTTTTTGTTTCCAGGGTTTAGCGCCAAATGAGACTTAAAAGTTTTCATGATTTTTTTGTAAATGAAACATTGATCACATGTTTTTTGATTGGTCTTTCTTAAATGCGAAACACAACACATTTTTAACCTTGCCGCTTTGCGGGTCGCCAGGAATATTCCCATACTCCAGTTAACAGCTTGAGTATGAAGCCGATACAGATTGGTCTCCTTAATTAATACTCAAGTTTTAAATGGATCTGATTTGGAATTAACTCAAATTTTTTAGGGGTTCAGTTAATTAAAAGTTCGTTTGGTGGTTAATGATTTCTTACGTTATTTCATTGTATTGATTAATAGCGTTAATCGTTTTACTCAATAAAAATAACTGGATTTTTGGCCTTAAGGCGTTTAGGATTCGTCCTAAATCTTAATCGTTGTTATCAATCATTTTGTTGAGAGTGATTATCAAAAACTATGAATACACGACTGACTGTCCAACCGGGTTTCCCGGTAAAAAGCACCAAAGCTGAACGTACGGGTAACACCCGCCGTAAAGCCTGGTTAACCGTATTCGCTGCCTCTGCGCTGTTCTGGGTGGTTGTTGCGTTAATGATCTGGCGCATCTGGGGCTAAAGCCATGTGGGTAAATACACTCAGCCATAAGCGCGCTGCGACTTCGTGTCAGCGCAAGCCGGTTTCCTGCAAAGCGAAAGAGTCGCTTGCAAAGGAAGAGAAAGTGTCTATCCCGGATTCCTGGGAGCTGAGTGATAATCAGCGACATTTTATCGAGTCGTTTCTTGACCCTAAAAGTAAATAACCCTGTCAGACCCATTTTTTTATTAACTGTTTGTCTTACCGGTATTTCCGGCGGGCCTGCTAAAAGCCCACTTCCACATCCTGTCTTACTATGGGTGTCATCGCGTCCCGATGACCTGAGAACTTTTACGCCAGCTTGCGGCGAAGGAGTAGACCAATGAATATGATTAAAATGTCCTGGCTTAGTGCGTATGCCTTCTCCTTTGCGTTCTGGTCTGCTGCGGTGTGGATCGCGCTCTGATTTGAATTAACTCTTCTCTTTCCGATGCCTCGTGATCTCACGGGGCATTTTCGTTTACGGCGATTGTAGCAATTTGTGTTGTAATCAAAACGTTAACGAATTTGTGGTCTATCTTTAACATAAACCTTTATTACACTAAGGTTTAACGACCACGAATCAAAGGAGGAGCTATGTCGTCTACCCTACGCGAGCAGAGTCAGGACATACTACAGGTCGACACGAAAAAATATCACATCTTCAGTCTTCCCCACGCTGCTCAACATCTCGGTAACATCGATCGTCTGCCTAAATCCCTGAAAGTGCTGCTGGAAAACCTGTTGCGCTGGCAGGATGGCGACTCCGTCACGCTGGAAGATATTCAGGCGCTGGTGGACTGGCAAAAAGATGCGCATGCCGATCGTGAAATCGCTTACCGGCCCGCGCGCGTCTTAATGCAGGATTTTACCGGCGTGCCAGCGGTGGTTGATCTCGCGGCGATGCGCGAAGCCGTAAACCGGCTGGGTGGCGACGTGGCGAAAGTGAACCCGTTGTCGTCAGTCGATCTGGTGATTGACCACTCGGTCACGGTTGACCACTTTGGCGATGATGACGCCTTTGAAGAGAACGTCCGGCTGGAGATGGAGCGTAACCATGAACGCTACGTTTTCCTGCGCTGGGGCCAGAAAGCCTTTGATAAATTCCGGGTGGTGCCACCGGGCACCGGGATCTGCCATCAGGTAAACCTGGAATATCTCGGTAAGGCGATCTGGCATGAGACCCTGGATGGCGAAGAATATGCCTGGCCCGATACGCTGGTCGGCACCGATTCGCATACCACCATGATCAATGCGCTTGGCGTATTAGGGTGGGGCGTGGGTGGCATTGAGGCGGAAGCGGCAATGCTGGGCCAGCCGGTCTCAATGCTGATCCCGGATGTGGTTGGCTTTGAACTCACCGGTAAGTTACGACCGGGCATTACCGCCACCGATCTGGTGCTCACCGTGACGCAGATGCTGCGTAAGCATGGCGTGGTCGGCAAATTTGTCGAGTTTTACGGTGACGGCCTGGCGGACCTGCCGCTGGCAGACCGCGCGACCATCGCTAACATGGCACCGGAATATGGCGCGACCTGCGGCTTCTTCCCGGTGGATGATGTCACACTGAGTTACATGACGCTGACCGGCCGCGACGCGGATCAGGTGGCGCTGGTGGAAGCCTATGCCAAAGCGCAGGGCCTGTGGCGTAACCCCGGCGATAAGCCGCGCTTTACCAGCTCTCTGTCGCTGGATATGAATGATGTCGAGTCGAGCCTGGCCGGACCTAAACGTCCGCAGGATCGGGTGTCGCTCGGCGACGTGCCCGCAGCCTTTGACGCCAGCAATGAGCTGGAGGTCAACCACGCGCAGAAACCGCATAAAAGCGTCGAATACACCGACAGCGACACCGGCCTGACTCATACGCTCACCGATGGCGCGGTGGTGATCAGTGCGATCACCTCCTGTACCAACACCTCCAATCCCAGCGTGCTGATGGCCGCCGGTCTGCTGGCGAAAAAAGCGGTCGAGCGCGGCCTGAAACGTCAGCCGTGGGTCAAAGCTTCGCTGGCACCCGGCTCGAAAGTCGTTTCCGATTACCTGGCGGTGGCGCAGCTGACCTCTTATCTCGACAAGCTGGGCTTTAATCTGGTGGGCTACGGCTGCACCACCTGTATTGGTAACTCCGGTCCGCTTAAGGATGAGATTGAGTCAGCCATCAAAGAGGGCGACATTACGGTGGGGGCGGTGCTGTCAGGCAACCGCAACTTCGAAGGGCGTATTCATCCGCTGATTAAAACCAACTGGCTGGCCTCGCCACCGCTGGTGGTCGCCTATGCGCTGGCGGGAAATATGAAAATTAACCTGCAAACTGAGCCGCTGGGCCACGATCGCCAGGGTCAGCCGGTTTATTTAAAAGATATCTGGCCTTCACCCGAAGAGATCGCCACCGCGGTACAGCAGGTTACCAGCGACATGTTCCACAAAGAGTACGCCGAAGTGTTCGACGGCACACCAGAGTGGCAGCAGATTAAAGTGAGCGAAGCGGCCACCTATGAGTGGGATGAGGGATCGACCTACATTCGGCTGTCGCCTTTCTTCGATGACATGGAGAAAGAGCCGAAGCCGGTGCAGGATATTCGTGGCGCGCGGGTGCTGGCGATACTGGGCGATTCGGTCACCACGGACCACATCTCTCCGGCGGGCAGCATCAAGGCGGAAAGTCCGGCCGGGCGCTATCTGCTGGCTCATGGGGTTGAGCGTAACGACTTTAACTCCTACGGTTCACGTCGCGGCAACCATGAAGTGATGATGCGTGGCACCTTCGCCAATATCCGTATCCGTAACGAAATGGTGCCCGGCACCGAGGGCGGCTACACCCGGCACTATCCCAGCGGCGAGCAGCTGGCGATTTATGACGCGGCGATGAAGTATCAGGCGGAAGGGGTGCCGCTGGCGGTGATTGCCGGTAAAGAGTATGGCTCGGGTTCCAGCCGTGACTGGGCGGCAAAAGGCCCGCGACTACAGGGCGTCAGAGTGGTGATTGCCGAATCGTTTGAACGTATTCACCGCTCCAATCTGATCGGCATGGGTATTCTGCCGCTGGAGTTCCCGCAGGGCGTCACCCGCAAAAGCCTGGCGCTGACCGGGGAAGAGCGGATCGATGTGGAAGATCTTCAGTCGCTGAAGCCGGGGTGCAGCGTGAAGGTGACGCTGACCCGCGCCGACGGCAGCAAGGAGGAGCTGGATGCCCGCTGTCGTATTGATACCGGTAATGAGCTGACCTATTACCGCAACGACGGCATTCTGCACTATGTCATCCGCAACATGCTGGACTGACAAAAAAGCCGGGGAGACCCGGCTTTTCTTTTATGACTTCGGCAGCAGATGCCCCATCTTTTCCGCTTTGGTATCGAGATAGTGGGCATTCTTCGGATTGCGTCCCACCACCAGCGGCACCCGTTCAACAATGTTGATCCCGGCTTCACTGAGGATCTCCACCTTGCGGGGATTGTTGGTCAGCAGTCGTACCTCATTCACCCCCAGCAGTTTGAACATATCGGCACACAGCGTAAAGTCGCGCTCATCGGCGGCAAAACCGAGCTGATGGTTCGCTTCTACCGTGTCATACCCTTTATCCTGCAACGCATAGGCGCGGATCTTATTCAGCAGCCCGATGTTACGGCCCTCCTGACGATGGTAGAGCAGCACGCCGCGACCCTCTTCGGCGATGGCGTTCAGGGCGGCTTCCAGCTGAAAGCCACAGTCGCAACGCAGACTGAACAGCGCATCGCCGGTCAGGCACTCGGAGTGAACGCGCGCCAGTACCGGCTCGCCATCATTAATATCGCCAAAGACCAGCGCAACGTGGTCATGTCCGGTTGCCAATTCTTCGAAACCGACCATCAGGAAATCTCCCCATGGTGTGGGCAGTTTGGCTTCTGCCACCCGTTTAAGCTGCATGTGACTCTCCAGAACCTTCAGAGGATGCACTATCATCATGATAGCGCACAGGCCGTTATGGCCTGACAAACGTGCGATATTGTGCCACAACCCAACGGCGGGCTGGTAATCTGTCATGGCGATTACAGTGATAAAGCACAATTATCTAATCGGTAAGGGTTATGTTATTCTTTTTTAAGCTAAAGTTATGCAATTGTTGTCATTTTTCGCCGATATAAGGGAAGAGGATGTTTAAGATTTCGCGCCGCACCACCTTCGGAATGCTGCTGCTGTTGATCATGCCGGTTGCGGCCTGGCTGACCGGCTGGCGCTGGCAGCCAGGCGAAAGCAACGCCATGCTCAGGGGGCTGTTCTGGCTAACGGAAACCGTCACCGCACCGTGGGGTATTTTAACCAGCGTGCTGCTCAGCGCCTGGATGCTGTGGTGCCTGCGCTTTCGTCTGAAACCGGCGATCGTGCTGCTGCTGATCATGAACGCCACTATTCTCGCCGGTCAGTACACTAAATCCTTTATCAAAGAGCAGGTGCAGGAGCCGCGTCCTTATGTGGTCTGGCTGGAAGAGCATCACGGGCTGGACGATCAAACTTTTTATCAGCTGAAGCGCAAGCAGCGCGGCGAGATGGTGACCTCGCTAATCGCCAATGAGACGCAGATCCCGGGCTGGCTGAAACGTCACTGGGCTTTTGAAACCGGCTTCGCGTTTCCTTCCGGTCACACCATGTTTGCCGCCAGCTGGGCGCTGCTGGCTATCGGCTTACTCTGGCCGCGCCGCCACTATAAAACCGTGGTGGTGATTTTCCTCTGGGCGGCGGGGGTGATGGCCAGCCGTCTGCTGCTTGGCATGCACTGGCCGCGCGATCTGGCGATGGCGACCCTCATCTCCTGGCTGCTGGTGACGGTTGCCACCTGGCTGGCGCAGCGACTCTGTGGACCACTCAGCCTGCCGCCGGCCGAGCAAAAAGAGGTGGCGCAGCGGGACCCCTGATTGTAATTAACCCGCAAGACCCCATATTATTAAGCAGGCCTGCGCAAAAGCGACGCGCCTGATGCTGCTGGGAGCAGCATTTTTGCTGGAGTTTTGGCATAATTCCACCCGATAACCTCACAACAGGATGCACTGTGAAATATTTGCTGATTTTTTTAGTGGTACTGGTCATTTTCATTATTTCCGTCACCTTAGGCGCGCACAACGACCAGGTTATTACCTTCAACTATCTGCTGGCGCAGGGAGAGTTCAGCATCTCGACCTTACTGGCATCGCTGTTTGGCGCAGGCTTTGTGCTGGGCTGGATCATCTGCGGTCTCTTCTGGTTGCGCACCCGCGTCGCCCTGGCGAACGCCAACCGGAAAATCAAACGCATGCAGACGCAGATTGAGCAGAGCACCGCGCTGGCGACACCTTCCGCGCCGCCGGCTGGCCGGGAATAAATCCCGATGCATGAACTGCTGTTTCTGTTACTGCCGGTTGCGGCTGCGTATGGCTGGTATATGGGCCGCCGCAGCGCGCACCAGGATAAGCAACAGGAAGCTAACCGACTCTCCCGTGAATATGTCGCTGGCGTAAACTTCCTGCTCTCCAATCAGCAGGATAAAGCGGTCGACCTCTTCCTGGATATGCTGAAAGAGGACAGCGGCACCGTGGAGGCGCATCTGACGCTGGGTAATCTTTTTCGCTCACGCGGGGAAGTGGATCGCGCCATCCGTATCCACCAGGCATTAATGGAGAGCGCCTCACTGAGCTATGAGCAGCGTCTGCTGGCGGTGCAGCAGTTGGGGCGCGACTATATGGCGGCTGGCCTCTACGACCGCGCGGAAGATATGTTCAAACAGCTCACCGACGAAACCGATTTTCGCATCGGTGCGCTGCAACAGCTGCTGCTGATCCATCAGGCGACCAGCGACTGGCAGCAGGCGATTGAGGTCGCTGAACGGCTGGTGCGGCTTGGCAAGGAGAAGCAGAAGGGGGAGATTGCCCACTTCTATTGTGAGCTGGCATTACAGGCGATGAGCAGTGACGATCTGGATCGCGCCATGAACCTGCTGAAGAAAGGGGAGGCGGCCGATCGGAACAGCGCCCGCGTCTCTATCATGATGGGGCGCATCCTGATGGAGAAAGAGGAGTACGCCAGAGCGGTGGGGCTGCTGCAACGGGTTCTGGATCAGGATAAAGAGCTGGTGAGCGAGACGCTGGCGATGCTGGAAACCTGTTTCCAGCGGCTGAATCAGCCCGATGCCTGGGCCGCGTTTCTGCAACGCTGTGTTGAAGAAAACACCGGCGCAGCCGCGGAACTCTATCTCTCCGATATTCTGGAGCAGCAGCAGGGCACCGAGGCGGCGCAGAACTACATTAACCGTCAGCTGCAACGCCACCCGACGATGCGGGTGTTCCATCGTCTGATGGATTTGAATCTCCAGGAAGCGGAAGATGGCCGGGCCAAAGAGAGTCTGATGGTGCTGCGCGACATGGTTGGCGAGCAGATCCGCACCAAGCCGCGCTACCGCTGTCAGAAGTGTGGCTTCACCGCCCATGCGCTTTACTGGCACTGTCCTTCCTGCCGCACCTGGTCCTCAGTCAAACCGATTCGCGGACTCGACGGCCAGTAGTCGGGCCGCCATCCCTTTTTTTACCCTGTCAATAGTTACAACATACTAAAGAGTGTGACTCACCCTGAATTTAACCCCGCTGCCTGCGTCGTCTGGCAGAGGAACAATGGTGATTGTGATGGGCCAGGGGCGCAGGTAGAATGCTTGCCGTTTGTCTAACGCGCCCGCGGGTGCCCACTAGCAGAGGAAATACCATGCCTTCATCTCACACCGTGACCGCTTCGCCGATTCTGGTGGCGCTGGACTATCATGAGCTCGACAGCGCGTTGCGCTTTGTCGACCAGATCGATCCCCGCAGTTGCCGGCTGAAAGTGGGCAAAGAGATGTTCACGCTGTTTGGCCCCTCGCTGGTCAAAACCCTGCAACAGCGTGGCTTTGAGATATTTCTCGACCTCAAATTCCACGATATCCCCAACACCACTGCTCACGCGGTAGCGGCGGCGGCTGACCTCGGCGTCTGGATGGTTAACGTCCATGCCAGCGGCGGGGCGCGAATGATGAACGCGGCGCGTGAAGCGCTGCTACCCTATGGTAAAGCGGCGCCTCTGCTGATTGCGGTGACGGTACTGACCAGCATGGACGCAGACGATCTGCAAGGACTGGGCATCACGCTGTCACCGGCTGAACAGGCGGAGCGACTGGCGAAGCTGACGCGGGAGTGTGGGCTGGATGGCGTCGTCTGCTCCGCTCAGGAAGCCTCGCGCTTTAAAGCGGTTATCGGCCAGGATTTCGCGCTGGTCACGCCGGGCATTCGTCCGGCAGGCAGCGACGCGGGCGATCAGCGTCGTATCATGACACCTCAGCAGGCGAAACAGGCGGGCGTCGACTATATGGTGATCGGTCGTCCGATTACCCAGGCCGCCGATCCCGCCGCCGCACTACAGGCGATCCTGCACAGTCTGGAGCAACAGTAATGGCGAATGACAATCCACTGGTTTACTCAACGGACAGCGGCCGCATCACACAGCCGGAGCAGAAACCGGCACGGCCAAAAGGGGATGGCATTGTTCGTATCCAGCGCCAGACCAGCGGACGAAAGGGCAAAGGCGTCTGCCTGATCAGCGGCATCGATCTGGATGATGCCGCCCTGACGCAACTTGCGGCGGAGCTGAAAAAGAAGTGTGGCTGCGGCGGCTCGCTGAAAGAGGGCATTATCGAGATTCAGGGCGATAAGCGCGATCTGCTGAAAAGCCTGCTGGAAGCCAAAGGGATGAAGGTCAAACTGGCGGGCGGCTGAATAAAAATCGGGCTACCGAAGTAGCCCGATTGACAGGTAGATGCTTAGCGTAGCCGATTATAGTTTTAATAAGGTCCTTAGTGGACCTGATGACCGATGATACCACCCACAGCGGCGCCGCCGACGGTGCCGAGTGCGCTACCATTGGTCAGAACTGAACCCCCGATCGCGCCCGCGCCCGCACCAATCGCGGTGTTGCGGTCACGTTTGGACCAGTTAGAACATCCGCTCAGTGCAACGGCTAACGTGGTTGCCAGTACTACGGCAGTAATGCGTTTCATTGTTGTTGTCATAAACTTCTCCTTTAATGTGCTCACAGAGGCAACACCTAAGTATAGCTCTGATATTTCCTCAGCCCGCTTGTGATACATCATTGTCGCTTCCGTGACGCCATCGAAATGTGATCACCATGGACAAACCGTTTGTAGCGGGTGAGTCACAATGCAGAACAAACAGGTCCACGCATTGCCTGAGAGGATTTTAAATGTTCTGCGTCCAATCCAAAGATAGATAATTCTGAAATCACGCCACATTTTTGCATTCACAGCCATTCCATCTGCGTTTATAGCCATTTGCTCCATAACTCTTTGCCGCTGAACTCCGCAGAATTTAACAACGATGGTCAGCCGGAGAAAAGGCATGCTGCAACACCTGAAACAGCAGGTTCTGGAAGCAAACCTGGATTTACCCAAATATAACCTGGTAACGTTCACCTGGGGCAACGTCAGCGCAGTGGACCGTGAACGCGGATTACTGGTGATTAAACCCTCCGGCGTCCGCTATGAGGTGATGCGGATTGAAGATATGGTCGTGGTCGATCTGGCGAGTGGTGAGGTGGTGGAGGGTGAGAAACGGCCCTCCTCAGATACCGCGACGCACCGCGCGCTCTATCTTGCCTGGCCGGAGGTGGGCGGCATCGTGCATACCCATTCGCGCCACGCCACTATCTGGGCGCAGGCCGGACGGCCAATCCCGGCCTGGGGCACCACCCATGCGGATGATTTTTATGGTGAGATCCCCTGTACGCGGGTGATGCGCAATGAAGAGATCCAGCAGGAGTATGAGTGGAACACCGGTGAAGTGATTATTGAAACCTTTGCACAGCGGGCGTTATCCCCGTCAGCGATCCCGGCGGTGCTGGTTAACTCGCACGGCCCCTTCGCCTGGGGGAAAGACGCGCACGCGGCGGTGCATAGCGCCGTGGTGCTGGAGGAGGTCGCCTATATGGGGCTGTTCAGCCAGCAGCTGACTCCGCAGCTGCCGCCGATTCAGCAGACGCTGCTTGATCTGCACTATCTGCGAAAACATGGCGAAAACGCCTGGTACGGGCAGAAATAAAAAAGCGGAACGCCACGGCGTTCCGTTTTTTCATTCTCATCTGATACTGGTATGGCGATCCCGCTCAAAATAACAAAACATAAAATTAATAAAAATAAAACAGCGTTTCATTTTATCGGGGCGATCACTGTTTTCCTTCTCCTGAGTCACTAATTTGCCTGCATCGCCTTCGGGCACTTCCCGCTCCATCCTCTGGCATAGCAAAGGTGACATCCAAATGCATATCAAACGTGCAATCGACAAGATCCCTGGCGGCATGATGCTCATTCCGCTGTTTATCGGCGCGCTCTGTCATACGCTTTCCCCTGGCGCAGGAAAATATTTTGGCTCTTTCACCAACGGCTTAATGACGGGGACCGTACCGATTCTGGCGGTGTGGTTTTTCTGTATGGGGGCTTCAATTAAGCTCAGCGCCACCGGCAAGGTGCTGCGCAAATCGGGCACCCTGGTGCTGACCAAAATTGCGGTAGCCTGGATCGTGGCGGCGATCGCCTCGCGGGTGATGCCTGAAAATGGCATCGAAGTGGGGATGTTTGCCGGGTTATCAACGCTGGCGCTGGTGGCGGCAATGGATATGACCAACGGCGGGCTCTACGCCTCGATCATGCAGCAATATGGCACTAAAGAGGAGGCGGGCGCGTTTGTGCTGATGTCGCTGGAGTCCGGGCCATTAATGACCATGGTGATTCTCGGCACCGCCGGTATAGCGTCATTTGAGCCGCAGGTCTTTGTCGGTGCGGTGCTGCCGTTTATCGCAGGCTTTGCATTAGGGAATCTTGATCCTGAACTGCGGGAGTTCTTCGGCAAAGCGGTGCAGACGCTGATCCCTTTCTTCGCTTTCGCGCTGGGCAATACCATCAATCTGGGGGTGATTGCTGAAACCGGCCTGCTGGGCATTATGCTGGGCGTCTCGGTGATCATCATCACCGGCATTCCGTTAATCGTGGCGGACCGGCTGATTGGCGGCGGTGATGGCACGGCGGGCGTGGCGGCATCCAGTACGGCGGGGGCAGCCGTCGCGACGCCGGTGCTGATTGCCGAGATCGTGCCGCAGTTTAAAGCGATGGCACCGGCCGCCACGGCGCTGGTGGCTACCTCGGTAATTGTCACCTCGGTGCTGGTGCCGATTATTACTGCGATCTATTCGAAACGTGTTAAGCGACTGCATGTTGCGGTCGGACAGCGTGCCGCTATTAAGTAACCCACCTAATCAATCCCCGGCGCGCCAGTCGGGGATCACTCTGGATTTTGTGTTGTAAATCAATCTCTCATTTGGTCTGGCCTCACTCTGCATTACGCTGATGTGGCGTATTTAACGCATCAAATATAAACAGAGGATGAGACAATGACAGTAATTAACCAAGCCACTTGCAGATTATTTACCGAAGTCGGTAACACCACGCAGTTAGTCGCCTATTACGAAGAGGGGCGGCGCACCATGTGGATGATGTTACGAGCGCAGCCGCGTCCCAGCTTCAACCATGAGCTGATTGAGGAGATCATGAACCTGAGCTATGCCGCGCAGCGTTCCGGCCTGCCTATCGACTTCTGGGTCACCGGTTCGCTGGTGCCGCAGATGTTTAACGCCGGGGGCGATTTGCGCTTCTTCGTCGAGTGCATTCGCAACAACCGGCGTGAGGCGCTGCGGGCCTATGCCCGTGCCTGTGTCGACTGCATCCATTCGGCAGCACGCGGTTTTGACACCGGGGCGGTGACGCTGGCGATGATTGAAGGCAGCGCGTTAGGCGGCGGATTCGAAGCGGCGCTGGCACACCACTTCATTCTGGCGCAGAACAACGCGCGCATGGGCTTCCCGGAAATTGCCTTTAACCTGTTTCCCGGCATGGGCGGTTACTCACTGGTGGCGCGGCGCTCCGGCATGAAACTGGCGGAAGAGCTGATCTGTGAAGGTGAATCCCACAGTGCGGAGTGGTACGAAACGCGCGGTCTGGTGGACAAAGTCTTCCAGCCGGGCGACAGCTATCGCGCGACCCGCACCTTTATCGATACCTTACGGCCAAAGCTCAACGGGGTGCGGGCGATGCTGAAAGCGCGTCAGCGCGTACTGCAACTGTCACGCGCCGAACTGATGGATATAACCGAGGATTGGGTCGACTATGCCTTTAGCATCGAACCCAAGGACATTGCCTACATGGAACGTCTGGTCCAGTTACAAAACCGCCACAGCGCATCACTGCGTAAAGCGGGTTAATAGCCACGAGCGTTAAACGCGGGCAGGATGCTTAGCCAGCCAATGCCCAAATTGCTCCGCGGGCATTGGTTTTGCGTAGTAATAACCCTGACGCCCATCCACACCACTGTTGAGGATAAATTTCTCCTCATCCACGGTTTCAATACCTTCGGCAATTACCAGCAAGTCGAGCGCCTTGGCGACGGCGACGATAGCGCGTACCAGCGATTGTGAAACGGGCTGTTTGTTAATATCGCGGATAAAGCTCTGGTCGAGCTTAATCGCGTTGATGGGAACCCTGGCCAGCTGAGAAAGAGAGGAGTAGCCGGTGCCAAAGTCATCCAGATGGACCTGCGCACCCAGCTCCTGAAACTGCTTCATCAGCTTCAGCGCTTCGGTTTCATTCTCAATCAGACAGCTTTCGGTCAGCTCGATGTCGATCGGGCAGTCAGTCAGCGCGGCTTCGGCCAGCGCCTGTTTCAAATCGCTGTAGATGCTTTGATCGATCAGCTGACGCGCCGACACGTTAACGGCGACCCGCAAGAAGATTCCCTGCTGCCGCCAGGCGATAATCTGCTTCAGCACGTTGAGCATCACCCAGCGCCCCAGCGGCACGATCAAACCCGACTCTTCGGCGTAGGGAATAAAGTCGCCGGGAGAGACCAGCCCGCGCTCCGGCGAATTCCAGCGCACCAGCGCCTCGGCACTGCGTACCTCGCCATCTTTGTCGACTTTGGGCTGATAGTGCACGGTCAGGTGGTCCAGTTCCAGCGCCTTACGCAGGTTGGTATCGAGCCAGAGATATTCAAACACCCGCTGGTTCATTTCGGCGGCAAAGACGCAGAACTTGCCACGGCCATTCTCTTTGGCGTGGTACATCGCCGTGTCGGCGTTGCGGATCAGGCTCTCCCGATCCTCACCGTGCAGTGGGGCGAGGGCAATCCCGATCGAGCAGCCGCTGTAGACTTCGATCAGCCCGATGCGGAATGGCTGGCGCAGACGTTCCAGAATGCGTGAGGACATCGCCTCCAGCGCCGCCTGGCTGGTCTGCTCCGCCAGCACCACAAATTCATCGCCGCCCAGCCGACCCAGCGTCTGGTCTTTACCGAGGCAACTGAGGATCGCCAGCGACACCGCCTGTAACAGCTGATCGCCAAACATATGGCCGTAGGCGTCGTTCACTTTTTTAAAATTGTCGAGATCGAGATAGACCACACCGGTCTGACTGCCCGCCGCCTGCTCAAGGGCCAGGCTGATCTGTTGATGAATGGCGTTGCGGTTGGGCAAACCGGTCACCGTATCGGTGTTAGCCAGCACGCGCAGACGTTCCTGGGCGCGGCGCTCCTCGGTTATGTCCGTGCCTGAACAGATGAGGAAAATTTCATTTTTCCCGCTGCCGCTGTGAACGAACTTATTACGAAACAGAAAGAGTCGCTGACCTTTTTTGGTTTTGACCCAGCGCTCCACTTCATAGGAGTTGCCGTCACGGAAAAAGCCGGCGATGTTACGCCGCGACTGGGAGGCTTCCTGCTTCGTCATAAACAGCTGAAAGACGTTCCGGCCGATCACCTCATGCTCATTCAGGCCGGTGTATTCTTCACTCAGGCGGTTAAAACGCTGAATATTGCCGCGCTGGTCGAGGATCACGATCACCGAATTGGCTTCGGAAACCACCTGTTCGGCGAATGAAAGGCCGAGGGTCAGGTCACGGGCTACGGCTGAAGTGTCGCCCCAGGCGGAGGCGGTGCCAGCCCAGGAGATCTGATTCACTTTACGGCCAACAAAATGCATCGGCACAGGGACGCCCTGCAAAGGCAGGGTCAGATTAATGCTTGAGGTGATGACCGGCATCGCCCTGATCATGGCTGCCTGACCTGGGGTAAGCGGAAGGGCAATATTGGTCTGGGACGACTCATCTTCGGCAAAATGCAGCGCATCGCTGTCCGCGGTCAGACGCCAATGAGGGCTGGTTGTACCAAACAAGGTATACAACAACGTTTGCCCTTGTTCATCGGTCATGGAAACTTCCTCCGGGAAGTGCTCTGCAGGCGTTATCTCATTATTTTAGCAACAGTATTCATCATCTGACGCCAGCACAAGGTGCAAACCAAATATATTTTCCCATCCAGATAAGAATGGCACAAAAAAGCCCAGCCGAAGCGGGGCGTCAGGCGGCGGTCAGCAGGGACATTTGCCCAGTTTTCCCGCCTGACTGGGGAAGCGGGCATCCAGACAGTAGCGATGGAAATCACGCTCATTCATCGGCGGCTGGTCAGGATGGTGCAGCCGCATATGCTGTAAATATTTTTGATAATCCTGCACCCCGACCATTAAGCGAAAACACTGTTGCAGACCGCGCCACAACCCGCGCCAGCTGAAGGTGTGATCGACCGGGGCCTGCACAAGGTGGCAGCGCAGGATCGACCACGGCCCCTGCGGACGCTGGACCTGATGAATGGCGTCAGACATGACGCACCTCCTTGTTACGCAGCGCTACCGTCGATTCATGGGTGGTCGGAACCGTGCTGCGCAGCGCGCGGCGAATGACGAAGAACGCGGCAATCAGCATCGTCACCGCCACCAGCATAAAGAAGCCGCACAGTGCCGCGTTGATTTGATTACTGAACACGATGGTCTGCATATCCGCCACGCTTTTGGCCGGAGCGATGATCACCCCTTCATCCAGCCCTTTGCGGAACTTGTTGGCCTGCGCCAGGAAACCGATGGCGGGTTTCTCATGGAAAATCTTCTGCCAGCCCGCGGTCATTGAGGTGATAAACAGCCAGATGGTAGGCAGAATCGTCACCCAGGCGTAGCGCTGTTTTTTCATCTTAAACAGCACCACGGTACCGAGGATTAACGCCATCGACGCCAGCATCTGGTTGCCGATACCAAACAGCGGCCACAGGGTATTGATCCCGCCGAGCGGATCGACCACGCCCTGATAGACAAAGAATCCCCAGCCCGCGACCGCGACGGTAGTTCCCGCCATGTTACCCAGCCACGAGCGGTTGTTGGCCATTGAGGGCACAACCGTGCCGACCAGATCCTGCACCATAAAGCGGCAGGCGCGGGTCCCGGCGTCCACCGCCGTCAGGATGAACAGCGCTTCAAACAGAATGGCGAAGTGATACCAGAAGGCCATCATCGCCCGGCTGTTAAAGATGTCGCTGATGATGTGGGCCATACCCACCGCAAAAGTCGGTGCACCGCCAGCGCGGGACAGAATCGAGCCTTCACCTACGTCGCGGGCGATGCCGCTCAGCATTTCAGGCGTCACCACAAAGCCCCAGCCGTTAATCGCCTGGGAAGCGCTCTCTACGGTGGTGCCGATCAGCGCCGCCGGGGAGTTCATGGCAAAGTAGACGCCCGGATCGAGCACCGAGGCACAAATCAGCGCCATGATCGCCACAAACGACTCCATCAGCATCGCGCCATAGCCAATAAAGCGGATATGACTTTCGCGCTCGACTAGTTTGGGGGTAGTGCCGCTGGAAACCAGCGCATGAAAGCCGGAAATCGCGCCACAGGCGATGGTGATAAACAGGAACGGGAACATCGCCCCGGCGAAGACCGGACCGGTGCCGTCGATAAATTTAGTCACCGCAGGCATCTTCATTTCCGGCATGGCGAAGACGATGCCCACCGCCAGACCGACGATGACGCCGATTTTAAGAAAGGTGGAGAGGTAGTCACGCGGGGCCAGCAGCAGCCAGACCGGCAGCACCGAGGCGATAAAGCCATAGATCACCAGCACCCAGGTCAGCGAGGTGCCTTTCAGGGTGAAGAAGGGGCCCCAGTAGGGATGCTGCGCCACGTCACCGCCATAGATGATCGCCGCCATCATCAGCACAAAGCCGATCAGCGAAACTTCTGCGATCTTACCGGGCCGGATATAGCGCATATAGATGCCCATAAACAGCGCAATCGGAATAGTGGCGGCGATGGTAAACAGCCCCCACGGACTATTGGCCAGCGCTTTAACCACCACTAACGCCAGCGCGGAGAGAATGATGATCATCACCCCCAGCGCCCCCAGCATGGTCACCACACCGGCAAACGCGCCCAGCTCCTGTCGGGCCATTTCACCCAGCGAACGGCCATCGCGGCGGGTCGAGATAAACAGGATCAGGAAATCCTGTACCGCACCCGCCAGCATCACGCCGACCAGAATCCAGATGGTGCCGGGCAGAAAGCCCATCTGCGCCGCCAGAATCGGCCCGACCAGCGGACCCGCCCCGGCGATAGCGGCAAAGTGGTGGCCAAACAGCACCCATTTGTTGGTCGGGACATAATCGAGCCCGTCACTCAGCCGCTCAGCGGGCGTCATCCGGCGATCGTCAAGTTCAAAGATATTGCGGGCGATAAACAGGCTGTAAAAACGATAAGCGATGCTGTAGCAGGCGACAGCGGCGATCACCAGCCAGACGGCGTTAACGTGCTCGCCGCGGCTGAGGGCCAGCATGGCGAAAGCGCCCGCGCCGATTAACGCCACTACTAACCAGATTGCGCTGGTTTTGACGTTCTTCATGACTAACTCCTTGTAGGGACCGAGAGGAAAGCGATCGAAAACAACGAGTTAAAGTTAATGTAATGGAATGTAAGTGAAAGTTAATCAGTGGAGAAGTGTGAAGCGGGGTGCAAATTTAACTTTTTTGCCGCATCAGCGGGGCGGGAACCGGCGGGATAACCGGAGTTATCCCGCCGGGTGTCAGGCTCAGACGGCGGGACGCGCCACCACGCTGCGCGTTTCCATCCGCACCTCAGCGATAGTGACATCAATCACGTCCGTCACCCGATAAACTACTTCACCTTTGATCTGCACGCTGCCATTTTCCTGGCTGCACACCAGCTCATCACGCACCGCGTGAATGAACGGTGCCGGAATAAAGGCGACCGCGCCAGACTCCAGCAGGCGGACACGCATACCGCCGCGTGAGACATCGATGATCTCGGCGCTGAAGCGACGATCGGTGGCGGCAAACGGGGCCAGATAACGGGCGTAAAGCCAGTCACCGACGTCACGCTCCGCCATGCGGTTCAGGCGACGACGCTCACTCATGGTCACCGTCAGCGCACTGTCAGGACGGTCAATCTGCTCGCCGCGAATGATCGCCTTCAGCAGACGATGGTTGATCATGTCGCCAAACTTACGAATCGGTGAGGTCCAGGTGGCGTACGCCTCCAGACCGAGGCCAAAGTGCGGGCCGGGCTCGGTGCTGATCTCAGCGAAGGTCTGGAAACGGCGGATGCGGCTATCAAGGAACTGGGTCGGCTGCGCATCGAGTTCACGACGCAGCACCCGGAATCCCTCCAGGGTGGTGATCGCCTGGGCGTCAGCGGTGATACCGTGATTCGCCAGGACCGCGACCGCCTGTTCCGCGTTGGTGGCATCGAAACCGGCATGCACGTTGTAGATACCAAAGCCGAGGCGATCGCGCAGCACTTTCGCCGCACAGATGTTAGCCAGGATCATCGACTCTTCCACGATGCGGTTCGCGATACGACGCGGTTCCGCCACGATCTCCAGCACTTCACCTTTTTCACCCAGCAGGAAGCGGTAGTCGGGACGATCTTTAAACACCAGCGCATGGGTCTGACGCCACTCGCTGCGCGCCAGGCAGAGGCGATGCAGCAGACGGATTTGACCGGCAATCGCTTCGCTCTGCGGCTGCCATGTGCCGCTGTTTTCCAGCCAGTCAGAGACGTCGTCATAAGCCAGTTTCGCTTTCGACTCGATCCAGGCGGCAAAGAACTGCACGTCATCAGACGGGGTGCCGTCTGCCGCCACGGTCACGCGGCAGGCGAGTGCCGGGCGGCGCACATTCGGACGCAGCGAACAGACATCGTCAGAGAGCTGACGCGGCAGCATCGGAATGTTAAAGCCCGGCAGATAGTTGGTAAACGCCCGTTGCGCCGCCAGCTTATCCAGCTCGCTGCCTTCCGCCACGTAAGCGGTAGGATCGGCGATAGCGATGGTCAGACGCAGCGCGCCATCATCCTGCTCTTCAATATAGAGCGCGTCATCCATATCTTCGGTGCTGGCACTGTCGATGGTGACAAAATCGAGCGCGGTCAAATCTTCACGCGCCAGGTTTTCATCCAGCATCTCGCCAAAGCTGACATCAGGCGCTTCACGCTCAAGGTTATGGCGCGACAGCGTCACCCACCAGGGAGCGAGGTGATCGTCAGCTTTCACTATAAAATCGGTCAGTTCGGCATAAAAGCCGCGATCGCCTTTCAGCGGATGGCGACGCATCTCCGCGACCGCCCAGTCGCCATGCTCAAACTCATGGCTCAGACCGCGCACCGGACGGCACGGGATCGCCTCTTTCAGCAGCGGATGATCCGGCACAATCGACAGACGATCGTCTTTCTTCTGCACCCGGCCAACAAAGCGGCTCAGGAAGGGCTCAACCAGGGTTTCCGGCTCAGCGCTTTCACGATCTTTTTCGCTATGGATGACGGCGACGATACGATCGCCATGCATCACTTTCTTCATCTGGGGGGGCGAAATGAAGTAGCTTTTTTGCGCATCGACTTCCAGAAAGCCGAAGCCTTTTTCGGTGCCTTTGACAACGCCTTCAGCACGAGGCGTTTGTGAATGGAGCTTCTCTTTCAGCTGCGCGAGCAGCGGGTTATCCTGGAACATAATTTTTACGTTTCGTGGCCTGATTGCGGCTGACAGTTTTACGCGAATCGACGCCGCGCGGCAAGGCAAAAAGCCGGACGAACCGGCTTTTTAGGGGAGGGTGACGCGCGATCAGGCGATGCGTTGATCGGCCAGCGCTGACGACAGCTCCAGCTTCACCGGCACCGATTTTGAAGTCGGTGTCCCGCTGCCATCACCGAAGCTGTTTAACGGCACCAGCGGATTGGTTTCCGGGTAGTAAGCCGCCAGATTGCCGCGGGGAATATTGTAGGGCACCAGCTTAAAGCCGCTGACGCGACGGGTTATGCCATCGTTCCACAGCGTTTCGATGTCGACGTTCTGGCCTTCGGTAAAGCCCAGCGCCGCCATATCATCCGGGTTGATGAACACCACTTCACGCTGACCAAACACGCCGCGATAACGGTCATCAAGGCCGTAAATCGTGGTGTTGTACTGATCGTGTGAACGCAGGGTCTGCAAGGTAAAGGGCACATCCTGATCAAGATTCGGGAACAGCGTGGTCGGCAGCGCGGCGGCGCTGAACTCCGCTTTCTGGCTCGGCGTGTTAAAGCGCAGCTCAGCGGCGGCGTTACCCAGATAGAAACCACCCGGAATATCGCATTTCGCATTGAAGTCAGCGAAGCCCGGAATGGTGGCGGCAATATGGTCACGGATCAGGTTGTAATCAGCCGCCAGCTCGCGCCATTTCACCTTCTCATCGCCCAGCACCGCATCGGCGATGCCGGCGACAATCGCGGTTTCAGAGCGCTGCGTCTCTGCCAGCGGAATGCCGATCCCCTCGGAGGCGTGCACCATGCTGAAGGAGTCTTCCACGGTGATGAACTGGTTGCCGGTTGCCTGAAGATCGCGCTCGGTGCGGCCCAGGGTCGGCAGAATCAGCCCTTCATGGCCAGGCACCAGGTGGCTGCGGTTGAGTTTAGTGCTGATGTGCACCGTCAGACCACAGCGCGACAGCGCCTCTTCGGTGCGCGGTGAGTCAGGCGCGGCCGCCGCCAGGTTACCCCCCAGCGCGATCAGCACTTTCACTTCATCGCGCAGCATGGCGTTCAGTGCTTCAACGGTGTTGTGGCCCGGCGCACGCGGTGGCTCGAAATCGAAATGCTTGCCCAGCGCATCGAGGAAAGGCTTCGCCGGCTTCTCATCAATCCCCATGGTGCGGTTGCCCTGCACGTTACTGTGACCGCGCACCGGGCAGAGTCCCGCGCCTTTTTTACCCAGCTGACCAAACAGCAGTTGCAGGTTGGTGATCTCCCGCACCGTATCGACCGAGTGCTTGTGCTGGGTGATCCCCATCGCCCAGGTGCAGATCACCCGATCGGCGCTCTGGTAGATCGCGGCCGCTTCCCGGATTTGTGCCTGGGTCAGGCCCGACTGCGCCACAATCTGCATCCAGTCGGTGTTATCCACCGCCTCAATATAGGCCTCAATGCCATTGGTTTTGGCATTGATAAAGGTCTGATCAAACAGGCCGCTTTCTCCCGCCGCCAGCCGCGCGCGATGGGTCTCCAGCAGCGATTTCACCATGCCACGCACCGCCGCCATATCCCCGCCGAGATTAGGCTGGTAGTAGGAGGAGCTGATGTTGCCGGCTTTCGAAGTCACTACTTCCAGCGGTTTTTGTGGATCGGCGAAGCGCTCCAGACCGCGTTCACGCAGGGTGTTGAAAGTGACGATTTTCGCGCCGTGATCGGCGGCGTGGCGCAGGCTGTGCAGCATACGCGGGTGGTTGGTGCCAGGGTTCTGACCAAAGACAAAAATCGCGTCGGCATGGTCAAAATCATCCAGCCGGATGGTGCCTTTACCGACGCCGATACTGCGCTTCAGCCCGGTGCCGCTCGCTTCATGACACATGTTGGAGCAGTCAGGGAAGTTATTGGTGCCCATCAAGCGACCAAACAGCTGATAGAGCCAGGAGGCTTCATTGCTGGCGCGACCGGAGGTGTAAAGCTCCATCTGATCGGGGTGATCCATCGCCTTGATGTGCTGCGCGATCAGCGCAAACGCATCGTCCCAGCTGATCGGTTCATAGTGATCGGTGGCGGCGTTATAGCGCAGCGGGTGGGTCAGACGCCCCTGGTATTCCAGGAAGTAATCACTCTGGGTATAAAGGGTGGTTACGCTGTGTTTAGCGAAAAAGTCTGTATCGACCATCCGGCGCGTCGCTTCCCAGGTGACCGCTTTGGCCCCGTTTTCGCAGAAGCTGAAGGTACTTTTATTGTCATCACCCCAGGCGCAACCGGGACAGTCAAAACCGCGCGCTTTATTCATGCGCATCAGGTTGCGCATATTTTTCAGGGCCGCTTTGCTGTCAAGAACGAAACGAGTGGTGGCTTCCAGTGAGCCCCAGCCGCCCGCAGCCGCGCGGTAGGGTTTAATTTGGCGTTTAAATTTCATATTGAGTGCAGGCTTTTTATAGTAGGCATTATTGTAGATTGTTTGTTATCAGGTTATAGCCTGATGGTGAAGCGAAGTGTGCAGTTAACACCAGACCTTGTCTAATTGATTGACTTAATGGTGCGATAGCTGCGGTTTATCGCACATCGGCCAGAAATGTGATGCTGTTCAAATTTTACCCGCCTTTAACCTGCTGATAACGGGAGTTCTCGTCATAACGGGCTAATACTTGCTGTTCACTACTCAAAGGGCGCAACACCATGAAACAGCTGACCAGCCAGATCCATGCGTTTGGCAAAGCGCTGATGATGCCAATCTCCGTGATTGCCGCCGCCGGGATCTTTCTCGGACTGGCGGCGGCGATGCAGAACCCGGCGGTAACCGGCGAGGCGTTTGTCCAGATGCAGCTGCCTCAGTTGATCATCGGTTTTATCCGCAAGGTCGCGGGCGCGCTGTTCGCCAACCTGCCGCTGTTCTTCGCCGCCGCCAGCGCCATCGGACTGGCCAAAGCGGAAAAGCCTACCGCCGCCTTTGCCGCGGTCATCGGCTATATCGTGATGAATGTCGGCATCAGCGCCACGCTGGCCGCCAAAGGGATTACCGCCGTCACCACCACGCCCGCCGCCCTGCAACAGGCGGGGCTTGATCAGACCAGCGCGATGATGACCTCGGCGGAATATATCAACATGCTGGGCATCTTCACCTATAACATGAGCGTGCTGGGCGGCGTCATCGCCGGGCTGATCACGGTGGTGCTGCACAATCGCTTTTACACTCAGCAACTGCCAACGGCGATCAGCTTTTTTGGCGGACGGCGTTTTGTGCCGATTGTCACCGTGGTCTGCCTGCCGCTGGTGGGGATCGCGCTGGCGCTGATCTGGCCGACGATTGGCGCGGGCATCGCCTGGATTGGCGACATGATCGGAAAGAGCGGTCAGTATGGAGCTTTCCTGCTCGGGACTTTTGAACGCATCCTGATCCCGACCGGTCTGCACCATATCCTTAACGAAACCGTGCGCTTCACGCCGATTGGCGGCATGGCGGTGGTCGATGGCCAGACCATCGTCGGCGCGCTGAATATTTTCAACACCTCGCTGACCCATCCGGGATCGATCCCCGACGAGACGCTGCGCACCGCCACCCAGTTTCTGGCGCAGGGTAAAATTCCGGTGATGATGTTTGGCCTGCCGGCGGCGGCACTGGCGATCTACCACACCGCGCGCCCCGAGCATAAGCAGCGGGTTAAAGCGCTGGTACTGGCTGGAGCGCTCACCTCTTTTACCACCGGCATCACTGAACCGCTGGAGTTCTGTTTTATCTTCGTCTCACCGGTGCTCTATCTGCTGCATGCTTTCCTTACCGGTCTCTCCTTTATGCTGATGTCGATGCTGCACCTGATGATCGGCAACGTGCAGGGCGGGGTGATCGATCTGGTGGTGTTCGGCATGCTGGGCGGCGCGAAAACCCACTGGTGGTGGACGCTGGCGCTGGGGGTGATCTACGCGCCGATTTACTACTACGCCTTCCGGCTGGTGATTACCCGGATGAACGTTGAGACGCCGGGCCGGGAATCTGAGGAGGAGAAACCGCAGCAGGTCGCGGCGGATGAACGCACCCAGGTGATCATCAGCGGGCTGGGCGGGCAGGCCAATATCGAGGATGTCGATTGCTGCTTTACCCGGCTGCGCGTGCGGGTGAAGGAGATGAACCAGGTGGTGGATCAGACGCTGATGAGCACCGGTGCCAATGGCGTCAATCGCGTCAGCGAGCACGATATTCAGGTGATCTATGGCCCGCAGGTGGAGAAAATCGCCAATGAAGTGAAAATGGCGCTGGGCGTCGCCTGAGAGCCCGCGAGCCGTCGGGTTAACGCCTTAACAGGCTGCGCCCGCCTGGCGGTAATACCCTGTTAACCCTGTCGTTTCAGAGGCTTGCCGTCTCGCTTAATGTAACTAAAAAAAGCCTGACCCTAATGGGCGCAAATTTTTAGCCGATATAGCTAACAATCCATTAACTTTTCGGAACGTTGTTATGTCGTTAAAAAAATCTTCGCTGATTATTTTCTCCTTTCTGCTGGCGCTGTTCCTCACCAGCGTGGCCATCAGTACCTGGCTGCTTATCCAGAGCAATCACTCCCTGAATGCGGTTAACAAAGAGATCAGGGTGGTGCTGTCGGTGATTGACCCGATCAACCACAGCCGCACCCTGCGTGTCAGGCTGATGGAGTATATGAAAGCGATCGAAGGCAGTGATGCCACGAACCCCGCCACGCTGGATGGCGTGCGCACCGTGGCCGGTAAAGCGGATGCCGCTTTCCAGGCTTACCTGAATGCACCGCGTCTGCCGGGCGAAGAGGCAGAGGCAGACGCCTACCGTCAGGCTTACCTGGCCTATCGTCAGCAGGGGTTGCAGCCGCTGATTGAGGCGGCAGAGGCTCACGATCAGGTGCGTTTCAAAAACCAGATTGCCACCGTCGTCCGCCTTGACCGTCAGTATGAAATCATTCTGGATCGGGTGCTGGCGCAACATGAAGCCTATGCCAAATCGCTTAACAGCGATGCTCAGCGCCACTTCACGTCGGGGCTTACGCTGCTGGTGCTGTTCGGGGTGCTGTTCTTCGCCATCATTGTGGCCATCTATCTCTTTATGAAGCGCTATGTGCTTTCACCGCTGAATCATGCGCAGGAGCACTGCAAGCTGATCGCGGCGGGCGTGCTGGACAGCACGGTGCCGGTTAAAGCTGGCTCGCGCAGTGAAATCCAGCTGCTGATGGGCTCGCTGGAGCAGATGCGTAGCGCGCTGACCAGCATCATCCTTCAGGTGCGTGACTCAACCCGCTCGGTCTCCACCGCCTCACAGGAGATTGCGGCGGGCAATATCGATCTCGCCTCGCGTACCGAGCAGCAGGCGGCGGCGCTGACCGAGACCGCGGCCAGCATGGAGCAGCTGGGGGCGACGGTAAAACAGAACACCGAAAATGTGTTTGAAGCCTGCCGTCTGACCAGCGAAGCGGTGAAAAACGCCGAAACGGGAGAGAAGGTTTCTCAGGAGGTGGTGGTTTCCATGGGGCTGATTAATGCCAGCTCGAAGAAGATTGAGGAGATCACCACGGTCATCGACAGCATCGCCTTCCAGACCAATATTCTGGCACTGAACGCGGCGGTGGAAGCGGCCAGAGCGGGCGAGCAGGGCCGCGGTTTTGCGGTGGTGGCGGGCGAAGTGCGTAATCTGGCACAGCGCAGTGCGGTCGCGGCCAAAGAGATTGAGGGATTGATTGCGGAGTCGGTGGCGATTATCCAGGCCGGTTCCGGTCAGGTCAGCCGCACCGGTGAGGCGATGAACGCGATAATTTCGTCGGTGAGTCGCGTCAATCAGCTGATGGAGCATATCTCAACCGCTTCTGATGAGCAGAGTCGCGGCATTGGTCAGATTGAACAGGCGGTAACCGAGATGGACAGCGTCACCCAGCAGAACTCGGCGCTGGTGCAGGAGTCTGCGGCGGCCTCCGCCTCGCTGGAGGAGCAGGTGCAGTACCTGACGCATTCGGTCTCAACCTTCCGACTGGCCAGCAGCTAGTGAAAGTCTCCCGCCCTGAGTGGTTTTCAGGGCGGGCATAATGAATCAGCACAGCTAATGTTGACACAAGTCGCGCCGATGACCGGCTGGCCAGTGCCCTGACAGCGGTTATTGATGAAAAACATCTTGTTAACATGAAGGGTCTTTTCTGAGGGGCGCAGAAAAGTGAAAAAAAACTGGAAAACAGTAAATAATTGAGACTATTCTTGTAGCCCTTCTTATGGAACTAGTTACAGGCGAGCGAGGGTTGCATGAATTTTTCAATGCCAAAGATTAAGGGAATGGCTCACAATTTATGTGCTAACAGTCGTAGATCGGGTGTGTTTTATTTTGAGCTTGATAAGGAAGTTGATGCGCGTTGGGAAAACCTATTTAGTGATTATATTTCAGCTTACAAGCCAGCCATCTTCTCGCTGTTCAGTCCTGCCATTGTGAAGCGCAGGTATATCCGGGTACATGCCGAGCAAGAAGGTGTGATGGGCATTGAGAATGTCCTCATCAGTCTTCAGGCGATGGTCAGTTACGCAAATTCTCGTTATAAACGGGTTGACCCCCAGGCAAAGGCGACTGAAAGCTTATCATCTCAGGATGAAATCAGGCGACTCCGTAGCAGACTGGCAGGGCTTAACTATTAGTAAGCTGAAACGCCGCCTTCGGGCGGTTTTTTGCATTGATCAATAACTGAAAAAAGTTATGGCCGTTATTTGGGACGAAATAATCAGCAGAAAGTAGGACAGGGAATAGACCGAATCTGAAATGATTTTTTACTCGCCGTCACTGAAACAGGCTGCGTTTACCTCATTTATCAATATGGCGTAAGACGCATAGTCATATCCTCTATCGCTTGCAGCTTTCCTTGACACCCTATCCAATGGTCAGTAGTTTTTCCTGCTCTCGCGCAAGACTTTGAACTAATGACTGGATTGACATAAATCACAACTTTCATTTGATGCGAAGTTTGGATGTTATACACATCTGTAAGTTTTAATTTGATGATTTAAATGATTTTTCCTGATCAATTTCATTGAGCTAAGCCTTATTGGAGCATATCAGATTGCCGGATACATGAGCTTGCAGAGGAGTCTGCGCGTTTAGCCAGATTAAATATTGATAAAGGTTGGTAACCATCTGGTGAATTTTATTTTTCGCAGATGGAGATATCATCAGATTTTATTTTCCTGCAAGAAGGCTGGAGAGGTATTTTATAGGGCGATAAGTTTCATTAACGATATGGGGCGTCAGAAGAAAAAAAAGAAAAGCACGGTGAGCCGACGGCTTGCTTCAGCACCTTGTCGCGGGGGTATAATCAGCGGATTCTAGGGCTTTTGACAGAAGAAGTGGCAGCAATGCTAATCAGCACAGAGAGTGCCCGCACCAATAGCGCCGATACCCGGCTGGCCTGTACCCTGGCGGCGGCGGCGGGCGCACTGAATACCGCAGCGTTTGAAATCGTAGGGTTTTTCTCGGCCAACATGACCGGGAATGTCTCATCCCTTTCCGATCACCTGGCGAAAGCCAATCTGAGTGGCGGGCTATTTTTTCTGTCGATTGTCAGCCTGTTTATCGCGGGCTCAACCTTCTCAACGCTGATGATCAACTCAGGACGTCGCAGAAACAGTCGCACGGTCTATGCGTTCATCATTCTGGCGGAGGGCAGCGCCCTGATTGTGCTCGGCGTGATTGAAAACCACTTTCCGCCGCTCTCACCTGGCGTGGCGCTGGTCATGAGCCTGAGCTTTTTGATGGGTTTGCAGAATGCGGTTGTCACCCGTCTCTCCAACGCCAGAGTCCGTACCACCCACATCTCCGGCACCGCCACCGATATTGGCATTGAACTGGCGATGTTGTATGAAGTGCTGTGGCGCAAAACATCGCCGAAGGATGCTCCGCTTTATCTGGAGCGGTTGCGGCTTCACAGCCTGACGCTGGTATCCTTCCTGGCGGGTGGGGTAGCTGGCATCTGGCTCTATAAACTGCTGGGCTATAGTTTCCTGCTGCCGGTGGGGTTTGGCTTAATCTGCCTGGCGCTGAACGCGATAGTGAGCAAGCGGCATTAAGCCCGCATCAGCGACGACGCAGCCGGAGCAAATGAGCGCGGGCGTTAAACGCGCCAGACCTGCCGGGCGGATCGGCCACTGAAGTGAAGGATTAGCAACAATTCCTTTCACCTCCTGAAATCCGCCTGTGAAACAAAGCGGGTGGGGCAGCCAGAAATCGCCGCGCGGGGCGATTAGTTGAGTCGCATCAGGCTGGCCGGACCCTGGCCTTGGTGGGATGCCCATCACGCCCATCATCATGAGTGTGGTCAGGATCAGGTTCAATAATAACGATATAATCTTCACCTTTTCCATCGCGCGTTAACGTCACCAAATCTCCGGCGCGAGGTTTAGTCTCAAAGTCATGTTCCTCTTCAACGCCAGTGTCTTCAAAAATTACACTGATTTTCATTTTCCGTCCTCATTCTGATACCTGCGTGATTATTTCAGGATTTTCTGCTGACACTTACTTAGAGAATATTAGACCATCCTGAAAATACCTTCTCAGTTGATTAAATTGATTCATTTCGACAGGCCATCTCCACAGAGCAATCAAGGGTGCGTTTGCAGGGCCTGCATTGGTCTTTCTGTTGGCCCGGCAAATTCTTTCTGGTCGATATTCTCCACTATCTGATCTGTTATCTGAGGTCGGTGTTTTATCAACACCCTGAGAGAGATTTAATTAAACATCGTTGCGGAGGTTCAGGCTGACACCAGGTACAGAGTAACCCGCAGAATAAGTTTTTATCTTTGACATGCCGCTGCTGAATGTCAGGGGTTACGGAAAGAATACTTCCCCGTGGTCTGGTCGGCGTTTAACCCGATTACCCCCGATAAAAGGTTCACAGCTGCAAATAAGCAAACCAGGAATTTTCTTAAAAAGAAACCAGTAAAGCTGTACAGTAATTTAATATTTCGTACAGATATTATTCTGAAGCCGTTGCAAGTAATAGAGAAAAGTTCCTTTTTAAGCGAAGCGGAAGGTTTTTTTATTGTTTTTATCCTGCTGCAATCCCTTGTTTATATTTGTGATAACCCGCGAATGGTACCACGCTTAATAACTCAGTGATGTTCAGAAAGGGTAAGTGAGGAAAAAAAACATGGCTAATCATCGAGGTGGTGCAGGTAATTTTGCGGAAAATCCGCAACGTGCTGCGGAAGCGGGACGTAAGGGCGGACAGGTAAGCAGTGGAAATTTCAAGAATAACCCAGAGAGAGCCGTTGATGCCGGTCGGAAAGGTGGCTCAGTCAGTCGACGGGGGAAAGGGCAGGAAGAGAGAGTGTGAATCCCCAGACAAACATGAATATGAATGCTGAAGAGATGAAGTCAGGAATGCTCTGTACGATATTTTAAACCGTTCGCGCTTCCTTTCTTTTCAACTTTATTTTCTGACTTTCTTGCCGCGAATCCAACTTCAACGGTTGTCTCTTATTGCCGGTCCGCTGAATAAATTATCGCGTGTGCAATTACCCCATGAGACTGAGCAGTTTGTGTCTGACATCAATCTCTTCCATGACATTCAGGAGTGCATAATGCCAAAGAATAAAACTTTCCAGACACTGCTGGCGCTATCGGTCAGTGTCGCGCTGTTCAGTACTGTCAGCGTTCAGGCCCAGACTCAGACCAGCACCCCGCAGGGCGGTAATGCAGCGGAGACCGTAGTGAAGGGCAAGCTCAGCGCTGGCGACGAAAAAGCGCTAAAAGATATGGCGCAGGCCAATATCAATGAAATTGCCGCCGCCAAAATTGCGCTAAATAAAGCACAAAGCGCTGAAGTCAAAACTTTTGCCCAGAAAATGGTCGACGACCATGGTAGCGCCCTGAATAAAGTACAGATGGTTGCTCAGCAAAAAGGGGTTTCGTTACCCACGGAGCCGGACGCTAAACACAAGGCGATGGCCGATAAACTGGAAAAACAGAGCGGCGGTGCTTTTGACAAACTGTATATGGAAAACGCCGGCGTCAAAGATCATAAAATGGTGCTCTCTACCCTTAAGAGTGACGCGATGAAGATAAAGGACGCCGATGTGAAAGCGCTGGCAGAGGCCCATACCCCGGTGGTTGAACAGCATCTGAAATCCGCCCAGCACATGTCAATGTAACCGGACTTGCCGGTTATCGCTCTCTGGCTTCAGACGCATGTCGCGGGCTTCGCGTTGGCCGACATGAAGAGGAGCCAGAACCCCCGGCTCCTCTATTCACGACAGGGATCACGCTTAACCCGCCCCGTTTTCCCGGTAACAGGCAGCAAAAATCAGTGCCGCACCCATCAATTAATCCTGAATAGGTTATTTTCAAAACCCGATATTTAACCGGATCAGCACCATCTGATCCTGGGTGCGTGCCGCGTCAAGCCCGAGCGTAGCCTGATAAGCAATACCGGGTGTGATGCTATTCGGCAGCATAAAATCGATGCCGGTGCCTATCGTCACGCTTTGACGGCTCTGCTCAGTCAGGGGTATCCGCCAGGTGTCATTACCGGTGTCGGCATACCCTACCCGGGCTTCACCGCTGTCGCTGAGCATCTGTGAATACTCCAGACGACTTTGCAGGCGCAGCGCACCCCAGCGGGCCGGAACGGTGTGTTCACCCCGCAGACCTGCGCTGGTGATCACCTGAGAGAATGCCTGGGGCGCATAGGCCAGGCTGAAAGCACCGGCATGGGTTTCGCTGTAGCCATCAAACCAGGTCCGGTAATACTGCAAACGCCCATAAGGCGAAATCAGCGTGTCCGGTGAGCGGAACTCATAACCGGACGTCAGAGCGCTAAATACCTGACGTCCTGAGCGGCTGCCACGTGCCACTCCACCGCTGTCGCTGACGCTACGCCGGCTGTCGAAGTTCATCAGGCCGTGTCCCAGCAGGCCATCGACGAAGAAAGCGCCTGGATGATAGCTGCCATACAGGGCAGAACTGAAGGCCCGTCCGTTGGTCCGGGAGTGACTGTTACCCACGTCGCTAACATCACGTCCGAAACCTATGCCCATGCCTGCGGTAAACGCCGGGGTAAACCGGTAATCGGCACCGGTGGTCACGCCCACCGTGGTGTGGCTGAAGCGTATGCCACTCTCTTTATCACTGCCAAAGTCAACGTAACCGCCCGTCCAGTAAGAGAGCCGCTTAGCCTGCTGCTGGGTGGAAAGGGGAAGCGACGGGGAGAGCGCCTGATCTCTGCTGCTGTCGGTCAGGGAGCGCTGATGTTCCCAGGCGGTAGCCCACATCTTCTGGTCAGCATCCTGTTCAGGCCGGCCTGACGGCATAGTGAAGCGAATCCCGCGCAGGTCAGAAGGGAGATCAGCTCCGCTATGTAACTGTTCGAGGCGGTCGCTGAAGTTGCGAAGCTGTGCGCGGGCAAAATTTTGTGCGGCCTGATACTGAGCACTTACGATCCCGATAACGTCGGCATCCCGGGCAGGATTGGGGCGTTCCGCGATGGTGAGTATCACCCTGGCCGGCTGGGTAGCCCCGGCAGGTCCGGTAAGCACGTAGCGAAGCGCCACCGTTCCACTGGCCTGCGCCGCCGCAGTAAACAGCAGCTGGTAGTCGGCACCGGAAGCATTTACCGTAGCTGTACCTACGCTGCGATCAGGCTGATCGAGAAGTTGCGCACCGCTGAACGGGCCGCCTGTCGCACCGCTGTTAAGCGTGATGGTCACTGACTGCCCCGCGGTGAGTGAGGCGCTGTGGTCAGTGGCGACTGCCGTTGCAGGCGTTATCTTCAGGCTGTAACCGGTCTGCAAGGTTTTTCCAGCCGCATCCGTCACCAGAATAGTGAAGGCGCTGTTACCGCTGCTCTGAGGCGTGCCACTGAGCTGGCCGCTGGCAAAGGTCAGACCGGCGGGAAGTGTCCCGTTCAACTGCCACTGGTAAGGCGCTGTCCCCCCATTCACGCTGAACCCCTGGGCGTACACTTTTCCGGCCATCCCCTCAGGCAGTGCGCCGCTTTCAGGCTGCATCATCAGTGCTGCCTGCGGCGCGGCATTGACAGTCAGCGCGTAGCTTACCGTACCGCTGGCGCCACGACTGTCAGAGGCTGTGACCTGAAAAGAGTAGCTGCCTGCTGCGGTCGGTGAACCCGTCAACAGACCTGTCGCCGCGTTCAGCGTGATTCCCGCTGGCAGGGCCGTGGCGCTGAAGGAGTAGGGCGAGGTTCCGCCAGTTGCGCTGACCGTCTGGCTCCAGCTACTGCCCACCGTTGCCGCAGAGAGCGCGCCACTGGCAGGCAGAACAGTCAGCAGCACCGGCGTGACGGTAAGTGACACTCTGGCTCGGGCTGAGCTGCCACTGGCGTTGGTGGCGAAGTAAGTAAAGCTGTCGCTGCCGTCGTAGCCTGGGGCGGGGGTGTATGAAACGGCCGTGCCATTGACGGTGACACTGCCGTGAGCCGGCAGATCCACGATGCTCAACGCTGTAACCGTACCGCCGGAAAGGCTGAGCGTAAGCAGATTGCCGCGGCTGTTTGCCGCCACCGTGGCCAGGCTGTCGCTGGCCACGGGTGAGGCGGCGCTGACGTTGAGTGTATAAGCTGCGCTGCCGTTGCCACCCAGCGCGTCAGTTGCGGTGACCTGAAAGGGGTAATCGCCCGCCGTAGTGGCGGTTCCTGACAGCGTACCCGTTGATGAATTCAGCGTAAGACCGGGCGGAAGGGCCGTACTGCTCCAGGTGTAAGGGGCGGTGCCACCGGACGCGGACAGCGTCTGTGACCAGACGTTGCCAGCAGTAGCGGCTGGCAGTGCGCCTGCTGCCGGTATAATCGAGAGCACAGGAGCACTGACGGTAATCGACACGGTAGCATCCGCTGACGTCCCGCCACTGTTTGCCGCATGCCAGACAAAACTGTCACTGCCGGAATAGCCCGCCACCGGGGTGTAGCTCAGCGAGGTTCCGCTCACGGAGGCGCTACCGTGCGCTGGTGGCGTTACCAGGGTAACTGAGGATGCGGTGCCGCCGCTGAGGGCCAGCGCAATGATATTGCTGGCGCTGTTTGCCGCCACGACTGAGCTGCTGTTGGCTGCTGAGGGCGGCGCTTCTGGGCGAATGACGCTAATGCTGTATGAACGGGTGGTACCGTCCCCGGCCGCCACCAAAACGGAAATGCTGTTGTTGCCTGTGGCCAGCGGAAGGGTTGCGGAGGCGCCCGAACTCACTGCCGAGCCGTTGATCTTTACCGTGGCATGACTTTCATTAACCACCGCGGTAACTCCCACCGAAGTCTCGCTGCTGGCCACCGACGCGCTGTAGCTGCTGGTGGCGGGACTGAACGACGGCGACAGCGTGCCTGACGAAAGAGAGAGGGCTGACAGGGTGGCATCACTGGATGATGAAGCGGCGCTGGTACAGTCAAACACCAGATTGCTTATCTGACCATGCGATGTTGTGGCACGCACTGCAATGCCATTAGCTTCCAGACTCCCCGCGGGCACGGTAATTGAGACGCTATGCGGCGTATTACTCGTTGAGTTAGTCGCGTTATAAGTCTGGGCATTACTCAAATCATAACGGGCCAGGCTCAGGCTATCCGTATTCATGGGCGGGGCACCAGTCCCTGCGCCGCTGTCGGTGAAGCTCAGCGTCAGTGCGTCACCGGGGGCAAAATCAGAGGCGGGATACCTGTTGCCGCTAAACGACAGTGATGCAGAGCCGGATAAGTTATTGATCACTGCACAACCGGCAGACAGCGCAAATGCCCGTGTCGCTGAAGCTGTCAGCAGCATGACGCAAATCAGGCTTGCAGTAACCTGCCTGCAAGAAACACTCCACCCCATATTCCACCCGGAAGTCAGTTAAGTAAAATTTAATTAGTCTGCAAATCAGCAGGTTATGATTTCGTAAAGACGTGATAAGGGCAGCAGAGGGGGGACCGCATCCTGCCCCAATGTCTGGCTGTAAAGCCTCTCCCGTATTAACATTTGTAACATCGGCAGCGCAGGCCAAAACTCAAATATTTCAGGTGTAAAAACAATAGTGTCAGGCGGGAGCGTGCTTTCGGAACAGAACGTTATGATTAACGCCCTGGTCAGCTGAGGAAGGGAAGCGTCTGGCGGGCAGTTGCGGCGGCCCGCTTTTTGCGTCCGCTGGTTTGAAGCACAGTGACATTAAGCATAAGATGATTCTGACTCTGGGTTAAACGGGTGTTGAATTCTAGTTAATACAGCGATGAGTCTGTAAAAATTTACCCGGCCAAAATATTAATCCGTAAGCGACTGATGGTAAAAGAAAATCGACATAAAACAATTGATCTACCTCTGCAACCTGGAGCGTGAACGCCATTTTGGCCGTGCCGCGGAAGCCAGTTTTGTCACACAGCCGACCCTCTCGATGCGCCTGAAAAATCTGGAGCGCGAACTGGGATTACCGCTGATTAACCGCAGTAATAACTTTGCCGGATTTACCCCAGAGGGCGATCGCGTGCTGGCCTGGGCGCGGGAGATTGTCTCGGTCTATCAGGGGCTGAAACTGGAAGTTGAGTCGCTGAAACATGGGGTTAATGGCACGCTGCGGGTTGGTGTGGTGCCACAGTGCAGCGTGGCGCTGCCGCTGCTGCTCAAAGCGGTGCAGGCGCGCTATCCTCAGCTCGATTATCGCATCGCGGTGCTCAGCGCCGACCAGCTGCTGGAAGCGCTTAACAGTCATACGGTGGATGTCGGCATCGGTTTTTTTGAGATGGCGACCCTGCGGGAACTCCATTTCCAGACCGCTTTGCTGGCCGATCGTGGCGTGGAGGCGATTTTTCATCCTCAGCACTTTCCGCAGCTGGTGGCGGATGAACCGCTGGACCTCACCACGCTGGCACAACAGCCGCTCTGCCTGGCAGAACCGACGCGCTATTTTCGCCGCTATCTCGATATGGCTTTCCGCGAAGCGGGGCTGGTGCCGCGCGTGATTGTTGAAAGCGCGTCGGTGATGCAGCTGATGCAGTGCGCACAGGTTGGATTAGGGCTGCTGGTGTCGCCGGTCGGTCATCTGCTGCCCGCTTCACTCCACGGGCTGCATCAGCGGACGATTACGCTGCCGCCGATGGCGCGCGAGGCGGCGCTGGTGATTGCCGAACCTGGCCGCGCCACGCCGCTGGCGCAGCACTTCTTCGACGAAGCACGCGGTCAGCTACCGGTTTAGTCCGGCTTAGGCGGCTTCGCCCAGCGCATAAAACAGACGGCTGGTCCAGTTACCCATCGCCACTGACTGGATCAGCGCGAACAATGTTCCGGCCTCCCAGCCTGATTCCGTCAGCGGTTGCAGGTGGGCGGCGCTGAAGCGCTCAGGTGAGCGGGTCAGCTGTGCCGCCAGCGCAATAATCTGTTGCTCTTCACGACCGGCTCCAGCGCCATCAACGCCCTCGATGATGATCTCATGCCCGGCCAGCAGCCGGAAGGCCCAGCGGCTGCCAAGAATACGGGCGGCCGTCGCTTCTGCCAGACTATTTGCCGCTGTGAGCTGCTGACGCAGTGCGGTCCAGCCGCTTAAAGCCACCGGATCGTGCGCCAGCAGCCACACCGGCTCCTGCATTCCCGCCAGCGGCTGGCAATGGGTGATCGCGGCAAGCTGGTCCGCGCTGGCATAGCGTAACTCCAGCGGTTTAATGACCGGCTGCCAGCGGGGAGGACGATCAAAGCCGGTTGCCTGCGCGTCAGGCGGGGCCTGGGTGCCGGGCAGCCAGCGTACCGGCTGCGCCTGAAGCGCCTGAAGTCCGGCCACCACTCGCGCCTGATAGCTGACAAAACCAATCAGCTGATTGAGCGTCACGATGTCCGGCTCGGTCAGACCCACTGCATCCAGCGCGGTAATGGCGCTGGCGGTGATCAGCTCAGGCTGCATCGCCAGCTGGCGCGCATACTGGGTAATCTGGGTCAGGCGATTGTTGCTTTCGCGCGAGGAGTCGGGACCGGGCAGCGGATTGAGCCGGGCAGAGTAGTGATTACATAAACGCTGAACGCCCGCCACCTGCGCCACGGTCAGCGCTGTGCTGAGGCGATCGTAGAGGGTCAGGGTGTGGGTCAGCGAGGGAGTCAGACTATCGGGAAACAGCCGCTGCGCCAGATCGCGCGCCGCCTGTAAAGCGGGCTGGTGAGCATGCAGCAGCGAGGCGAGCGCTTCATCATCACAGGGGCAACCCAGCAGAAAGCGATCGTCAATATGGGCGGCTTCGGGGACCAGCGGCGCGGCCTGGAGAGTACGTGGACTGGTCTGGCTCTCGTAAAACCAGTGGTTATGGCCCGGATAGCGGCGTTGTTCCATGATCAATCCTTTTGCAAATTCGGGTTCGGCATGCAGGCGGCAGAATCTGAAAATGTGCATAAACCGAAGGGCAGGCTTATCGTCGCTGAAGGCCGGTCCGGGGCAAAAGATTGATCGGTGATAATTAATAGCGTTACGGTATAACGGCAGGAAAATCAGGCAGCAAGCGTGAGGCGGGGTAAAAGAGAAGGGCGAGCCAGGCTCGCCCTTGCAGAACTTATTTCAGTTCCAGTTCGTTCATTGCGGCGATGCTGAAGCCGCCATCAACGTGTACCACTTCACCGGTGATGCCGCCCGCCAGGTCAGAGCAGAGGAAAGCGGCTGAATTGCCGACATCTTCGATGGTTACGGTACGACGAATCGGCGTAACCGCTTCGCAATGTGCCAGCATCTTACGGAAATCTTTGATGCCTGATGCCGCCAGGGTACGGATTGGACCGGCTGACACGGCGTTCACACGCACACCTTCCGGGCCCATGGCGTTTGCCATGTAACGCACGTTGGCTTCCAGCGACGCTTTCGCCAGGCCCATCACGTTGTAGTTCGGGATCGCGCGCTCTGCACCCAGGTAAGAGAGGGTCAGCAGGGCGGAGTGGGGATTCAGCATCTCGCGGCACTCTTTAGCCATCGCAACGAAGCTGTAGGCACTGATGTCATGCGCGATTTTAAAGCCTTCGCGGGTAACGGCGTTCACGTAGTCGCCATCCAGCTGGTCGCCAGGGGCGAAACCGATTGAGTGAACGAAACCGTCAAATTTCGGCCAGGTTTTTGCCAGTTCAGTGAACAGAGATTTGATGCTCTCATCTTCAGCTACGTCACATGGCAGCACGATGTCAGAACCCAAATCTTTAGCAAACTCTTCCACACGACCTTTTAATTTGTCGTTCTGGTAGGTGAAAGCCAGTTCTGCGCCCTGTTTGTGCATCGCCTGCGCAATACCGTAGGCGATGGAAAGTTTACTGGCAACGCCAGTAATCAGAATGCGCTTACCGGAAAGAAAACCCATAGCTGTAATCCTTATGGTCATTGTAGTTGGCGGTCGCATTGGTTAAAAAGTAGGCGACCGACGTTAATCGACGTGCGGATTCTAGCACGTCTCTCATAAATCAGGTAAATCGGCCGGTAATTTCCGCGACCGGCAGCAAAAATCAGAGATCGCGCCGCCAGGCTTCGGCGGTTAACGCCTCGCCGAAGTGGCTGCTGATCAACCGGCGGGTCAGGTCGTGCAGCGGGGAGGCCAGCACGTCAGCGGTGCCGCCGCGCTCAACCACTTCCCCCTGATGCATCACCAGCACCTGATCGCTGATGTGCTTCATCATGCCGAGGTGCTGCGTGACGTAGATGTAAGAGATGCCCTGTTTCTCCTGCAACTCCAGCATCAGATTCACCAGCTGGGAACGCATGGTCATATCCAGCGAAGCCAGGGCCTCATCCGCCACAATCACTTTCGGTTGCAGAATTAACGCGCGCGCCAGCCCCAGACGCTGCTTCTGTCCGGGGGCCAGCATATGCGGATAGTAACCGGCGTGATCGCGCAGTAATCCCACCTGGCGCAGCGTGGCGATAATGCGTTTTTCGCGATCTTCCGCATTCAGATCGGTGTTCAGCCGCAGCGGAAACTCCAGGATCTGGCTGATGCGCTGACGCGGATTGAGTGAGGTCGAGGGGTCCTGAAAGATCATGCGGATGCGCTGGCTGCGATAGCCATAATCGCCGAAGGTCAGCGGGTGTTCGTCAATCAGGATTTCACCTTCGCTCGGAGCCACCATGCCGCTGAGCATCTTCGCCAGCGTTGACTTGCCGGAGCCGTTTTCGCCAATGATTGCCAGCGTCTGCTTTTCACGCAGGGTGAAACTCACCGACTTCACCGCCTCAACGTGCTGCCGCCGGAACAGGCCGGTGCGGTAGCGAAAGGTCTTACTCAGGTTACGCACTTCCAGTAAGGTTTCCATGCTACTGACTCTCCATATTCAGCGGGAAATGGCAGGCATACAGATGCGTTTTACTTCCGGCGAGCCGCGGCGTTTCGATGCATTTGCGCTGGGCGTAGGGGCAGCGTGGCCCCAGCCGGCAGCCAATCGGCAGGCTCTCCAGCGACGGAATCGCGCCTGACAGCGTGTTGAGCCGGCTTTTGTGCGGCAGCGCGCGGCCAAAATCGGGCATTGCCCGGATCAGCGCCTGGGTATAGGGATGATGCGGCGTGCTCATCAGATCCTCGCTCTGCGCCGTCTCCACCGTTTGACCGCAATACATCACGTTGATGCGATTCGCCCACTGACTCAGGGTGCGCAGATCGTGGCTGATCAACAGAATCGTGGTGTTGTTATTCTGGTTGAGACGGCTCAGCAGGCGGTATATCTGCGCCTGGGTGGTCGGCTCCATCGCATTGGTCGGTTCATCCGCAATCAGCAGACGCGGCTGATTAGCCAGCGCAATGGCGATCATCACCTTCTGGCATTCCCCTTCGGTCAGCTCATAGGGAAAGCTGCGCATAATATCTTTGTGATCTTTAATGCCGACGCGATGCAGCAGTTCGATGGCGCGGGTTTTGCGCCAGAACCAGAAGCGTTTCAGCCATGGACCTTTAAAGGTCCAGCGCGGGATCACCTGCATCAGCTGACGGCCAATGCTCTCAGAGGGATCGAGACAGGATTGTGGCTCCTGAAAAATCATCGAGACGTTATGGCCGATGATCCGGCGGCGCTCACGCGGCGACAGGCGCAGCAGATCAACATCATCAAACACCATGCGGTCAGCGGTGACGCGCCAGTTATCATTGGTCACGCCGCAGATGGCCTTCGCCACCAGGCTTTTGCCGGAGCCGGACTCACCCACCAGACCGCGAATTTCGCCTTCGCTCAGCGTCAGGTTCACGCGGTCGACCGCTTTGACCGGCCCATCAGCCGTCATAAATTCAATGGTCAGATTACGAATATCAAGTAACGGCATCTATTCCACTCCCGCTTCGACGGCGCGACGGATGCCGTCACCGAGCAGGTTAACAATTAATACGCTGACCATCAGGGCCACACCGGGCAGCATCACGGTCCAGGGCGCGACATAGATCAGCTCCAGCGAATCCCCCAGCATCGCGCCCCATTCCGGTGACGGCAGCTGCGCGCCGAGGTCGAGAAAGCCGAGGGCGGCAATATCGAGGATCGCCATCGACAGCGCGCGGGTAATCTCGGTGATCAGCAACGGCAGAATGTTGGGCAAAATCGCATAGCGCAGGATGTTGCGGTTTCTGGCACCGTCGAGACGCGCCGCCACCACATACTCTTTTTCCAGCTCATCGTGCACGGCGCTGTAGATCTCGCGCACCAGCCGTGGCATCAGCGCCAGCCAGACCGCCAGCAGCGCATGTTCCAGCCGCGGGCCGAGAAACGCCACCACGATAATCGCCAGCAGCAGCGAGGGAATAGAGAGCAGGGTGTCGAGCACGTGGTTCATGATCGCTGAGCGCACGCCGTGCGTCATGCCCGCCAGCACGCCCAGCAGCAGCGCGCCCAGCGTGGCGAACAGCGTCACCAGAATCGCCGACCCTACCGTCGGGCCAGCTCCGCTCAGCAGACGGCTCAACACATCGCGGCCCAGATCGTCGGTGCCGAGAAAGAAAGAGACATCGCCATAACGCGACCAGGAAGGTGGCAGCAGCTGATAGCCCAGAAACTGCTGATCGATGCCGTAAGGTGCAATCAGACCGCCGAACAGACAGAGCAGTAACAGCGCGCCAAAACCATACAGCCCGACCATCGACATCGGGTTGCCATAGAAGTGATGCCAGCTCTGACGAAAGGCGCTGGGCAGGCGTTTTTCGGCGTAGATATTATCTAAGGGCATACCATTCCTTATGTTTCAGCGGATTCATCGCCGCGCCAATAATTTCGGAGATGACATTCACCAGGATCACCAGCCCGCCAATCACCATCACACCGGCGGAGATCGCCGCATAGTCCTGCTGGCGAATCGCATTGATTAGCCAGCGGCCCAGACCTGGCCAGTTAAACACCATCTCGGTGATCATCGCCAGCGTCAGCATGGTGGAAAATTGCAGGCCGAGGCGCGGGATCACCGGCGGCAGGGCGTTATGCAGCACGTGGCGGCGGATCACCGTGAAGCGCGAAAGACCGCGGGTGGCGGCCGCTTTGACATAATTTTTGTCCATCACCTCGCTGGTGCTGTTACGCAGCAGGCGGATCACTTCGGTGGTCGGGGCCATAGCCAGCACCAGCACCGGTAAAATCAGATGGGTCAGGGCGCTGATAATCATCTCATGCCGCCAGGGAGAGGGGCTCAGCCACGCATCAATCAGCGCGAAGCCGGAGATATTCTGCACCGGATAGAGCAGATCGTGACGACCGGAGACTGGCAGCCAGCCGAGGGTCAGCGAAAAGAACAGGGTAAACAGCAGCGCCAGCCAGAAGATCGGGGCGGAGAAGCCAACCAGCGCCAGCGCACGGATGGTTTTATCCTGCCACTTATTGCGCATGACCCCGGCGCAGATCCCCAGTGGCACCCCCACCAGCAGCGCAAACAGGAAAGCCAGAATGCACAGCTCCATGGTGGCGGGAAACACTTCACGTAATTGCAACCCGATCTCCTGACCATTGGTGCTGGAGACGCCGAAATCGAACTGCAACATGCCTTTGAACCAGAACCACCAGGCGTCGGAGAGCGCTGCGCCCTCCAGCGGTGCGTTAGGGGTGAAGTAGCTCAGGCTGAAGCTGACCAGCGACAGCAGAAACAGGGTAATGAGCAGCAGCAGCAGGCGACGCAGAATATAGATGATCATTTTTTGCCCTCATCAGCTTCACGGTAGACCCCGGCAAAGGAGGCGTTACCAAACGGACTCAGCACCAGCCCTTTAATATCGTGACGAAACGCCTGGAGCCGCAGCGAGGAAGCCAGCGGCAGCACCGGCAACTCCTGCGCCAGAATCTGCTGCGCTTTGTCATAGCTGTCGATGCGGCCAGAGAGCTGCTGCGACAGCAGGGCATTTTGCAGCGTGGCGTCAAAGGCGGGCGAACACCAGTGCGCGTAGTTGGTCTGAGAGCGAATCGCCGCGCAGCTGAGTAGCGGACGGAAGAAACTGTCGGGATCGTTACTGTCGGTGGCCCAGCCAGTGAGGGTCAGATCGTGATTCATCGCCATCAGTTGCGCCTCCTGAAAACGTCCCTCAACCGGCACTATCGTCAGCTTCACGCCAACCTGCGCCAGGTCGGCCTGCAACAGCTCTGCGGTTTTCAGCGGACTAGGGTTCCACGACTGCGAGGCGGCGGGCACCACCAGCCGCAGATGCAGATCGGTTAATCCCAGGGCGGCCAGGGCCGCGCGGGACTTATCCGGGTCGTAACTGGTGACGCGCGCTTCATTGTCATAAGCCCAGGAGGCGCGCGGTAATATTGAGGCGGCGGTTTCGGCGGTGCCGTAATAGATCGACTCCATCAGCCGTTCATTGTTGATCGCCAGCGCCAGTGCGTGCCGCACTTCGGGCCGGTCAAGCGGTGGCTTGCGGGTATTAAAGGCCAGATAGGCGATATTCATGCCGGGGCGCAGCGTCATCCGCAGACGCGGGTCGTCGCGCAGGATGCTGAGCTGGCTGGCCGCCGGATAAGCCAGCACGTCGCACTCCCCGGTCAGCAGTTTGGAGAGCCGCCCGGTGCCGCCTGAACCGAGATCGATCACCGCCTGTTGCAGACGCGGCACCCCTTTCCAGTAGCGGGGATTGCGCGCCAGCCGGATATACTGGCCGGTGCGATATTCGCTGAGCTGATAGGGGCCGGTGCCGACCGGCTGACGATCCAGCTCCTCCTGATGGCCCTGTGCGGTGAGCTGATCGGCATACTCTCGGGAGAGTATCGGCGCATAGTGGGTCGCCATGTGCCACAGGAAGGAGGCGTCCGGGCTGTTGAGGCGGAACTCGACCGTCCGGTTGTCGATCTTCTTCACGCTCTGCACGGAATCGGCGAATTGCAGGCTATCAAAATAGGGATAGTTGCCGCCGTTGACGTTATGCCAGGGATGATTGCGGTCAAACATCCGGGCAAAGCTGAACACCACGTCATCGGCATTCAGCGGCCGGGTAGGGCGGAACTGATTGGTCTGCTGAAACTGCACACCACTGCGCAGATGAAAACGGTAAGTCGCGCCGTTGTCCCGCACCTCCCAGCTGGATGCCAGGTCGGGCTTGAGACGATAGGTGTAGGGATCCACATCCAGCAGGCGGTCATAGAGCTGCGCCGCCAGCGTATCGACAATCAGGCCGCTGCTGGCCATCTGCGGATTAAAGGTATTCAGCGTGCCGCTGACGCAATAGACAAAGCCTGTCTGGCGAATATCACTGGCAGGCGCCGACCATGCAGGCAGACTCAACACGCTGAAGCTGAACAACAGCGAACTTAGTAGTTTTGACATATAACTCAACGATTTTGAGGCATTCCCCAGAGTGTATCGCAAAGCGGGCGTTGTCCCAAAACCTGCAACCGCTGCCAGCCTGATTTTCCTCATGGCCATCGTAAAAAAAGCGCACTAACGCTGTGGTAATGAGAAAAATTCTCAACTACCTCTTTACAGATGATAATAAGAATGATTATTATTCATCTGCGCCTCAACGGTGGCTCTGCCGGAGAAGTGCACGACATTGCTCACATTGCTTCCAGTATTGTTGCCCGCCTGATGGCGGGCTTTTTTTGTCTCAGGCGGCAACGCTTCGTCCGGCCATAGCCTGTTGCCTGAAGCAGATAAAAGTCGATGGCGGTCAGGCAGCAAGCGTCGCTGAGCAGAATAGCGGGAGAACAGGGTGGGGACGGGGCTGAATGTCTGCCCTTTGAATGGCGTTGCCGCAAAGATAGGCTATTTTAGCGCGGATCGTCAGGTTCGCTCAGATCAAGTTTTCTGGCTAATTTATGCAGCGCAACCACTGACATAAAATCCCGGCTACAGTGAAAGAAATCATTCCAGTGCTGGGAAAGAAAGCTGCTGATAGCCTCTTTTTCTTCTTCAGTAAATTCCATAGTAAATTATCATTTTAATTATAAATTAAAAGAGGATTGCCGGGAGAAGCCTGAACAATTCCCGGCAACCACTGAAGCAGTTTCAGCTCAGATAAACAGGAGTAACCTTAAAACGCTCAATAACATCACTAAGCAACATCAGGAACCCGCTTAAAAATATCCCTTTTCAGGCCGGTTACCCATATCATTCCTGCTGACCAGTGATGTCATAACCACGAAAAGGAGTATAGGGTTATAAACTGAAACCATAGCTCAACAGATTTATATTCTGAGGCGTTAACTCCGGCCGCAGAATGCATTCTCCTCTTCTGGTCCCGCAACAGAATCAACATTTACTGACCTGATGATCCCGTGGTCCTGGTAAAATCAGGAAATTTTCTGGCTGGCGGAAAATAGTGCCACGGTGCCGCAGATTTTAATCTCAACCTGTCTGAAAGAGGCCTCGAGGATTTTTTTTAATTCCTCTGCTGAGTCCTGCCAGTTGCTGAATATCCCTTTTTTGTTATAGATATTCATCAGTTTGCGGCCAAATTTGTTATGAATTACGCCGGAACCCAGAATCGTCGCGCCATAGAGTATCCCGTCAGCCTTGAGCGTCCGCGCGGCATTGGCGATCACCGCCGATTTGAACGCCATTTCACCCGGCAGACAGTGCAGCAGGTAGAACAGAGAAACCGAGTCAAAACGATGATTCAGCCGGTCGGGCAAGGGTTTGAAAATATCGTGCTCAATGCATTCCGGGGTGTATCGCGCGCTGACCCGCTGGCTGGCCGCCTTTAAACTGCTGGGGTTGAGATCAACCAGTGTGAGATGGCCCGCCTGTTGGCTGCTCTGGGCTAAATAGAAGCCGGTTCCCACCCCGATGTCCATATGATCCTTGCCCAGAAAGGCCTGGAAATGGTCAAGAAGAACCGGCCGGGTTTTACACTGCCACGCATAACTGTTTGATATGTCGAGCACCCACCAGTCATAGAGCCGCAGAGAGAGCGGCGTGTAAACCTGCGCGCCTCTTTTCGTTTCGATATTCATCCCTAAATTCTCCTGTGAAAAGCGGTGTAATGATTGAGTTGCACACCGGGCATGGTTCTCCTCTGGCCGGTTGCGTCGCGCTTAACAGTGGTGCTGACGATAGAGCGTCCACTGTTCAATACGTTGACCATCTGGCAGCGTGCAGAAATGGTTCTCACCTGCTGCGTCTCTGACCCGCTCCAGTTTACCCCCCATTTTCAGACAGTATTGCGACGCCGGATTAGCCATGCCAATTCTGCGCGGCAGATCGTCGTGTGGGGTGCAGGCAGATAATAAAAGTGCGGCTGCGGCTATCAAACATTTTTTCATCATTAACTTTAATCAGATTGGTGATTACATCGTCAATCGCCACTATTACGCTGGCGTAATTCACGGTGATATTTATGGTAGTCGACGCCACATTCTGCCGAGCAGAAGGCAGTGTTAGCGACAATAGGTTGATCTTCGCACCAGATACAGATGCCATCAGGACTGACTGGCTGCGGTTTACGGTTGGTTAAGGCCGCCGCAATAATTGCCTGCTCAACCTGTTGTGATAAATCAGCGTCATCCATAGCCATCTTCTCATATTGCTGTTGAATCAACGTCACGTACGGACTCATTAATACCGGCTGCCCGGCGCATCATCGCTTTAAACCTGAAGATCACTCTGGTTTATGCCTTGAAGGGCAGCGAATTACCTTTGCTATCTTAATACGGCTGGCCGGGTAAATACTTTGAGATGAGATAAAGTTTTTATAAATAACCGGGCGGGCAGCGTCATTCACTATTGCGCTGCCCGCGCCTGGATGTTAACGCCGCTGAAAACCAGACCGGGTTTATCGCTATTTAACCGCTGCCGACTCAGGCTGATATTAAATAAACGCTAAACCGTTGGGATATTTAACGCAGCTGTCGTGCGCGCAGGCCGCTATTTATCACTGGCGATACCATGCTTCTTCATCATCGCACGCAACTGGTGGTAAGTGACGCCCAGCAGACCGGCCGCGCGGCGCTGGTTATAGCGCGCCTGTTGCAGGCTGGCCTCCACCAGATCGCGCTCCTGCTGATTCTGCCACTGACGCAGATCCAGCGGCAGGGCGGGCAGCGCGCTGCTTTCAGCGTCCGGGCTCAGAGGGGAGCGCGCCACTGGCTCAGGCCGTGAAGCGAACGGATTAATGATAACCGTATCCAGCGGCTGCTCACTGCTGTTATGGCGATAAACCGATCGCTCGACCACGTTTTTCAGTTCGCGGACGTTACCCGGCCAGTGGTAGTCGAGCAGGGCCTGTTGTGCCTGTGGGGTGAAGCCGGGAAACAGCAGCAGGCCGAGCTCCCGGCACATCTGAATGGCGAAATGCTCAGCCATCACCAGAATATCGCTGCGGCGTTCGCGCAGCGGTGGCAGCTGCACCACGTCAAAGGCCAGTCGATCCAGCAGGTCGGCGCGGAACTTCCCTGCCGCGGCCAGCGCGGGCAGATCTTCATTGGTGGCGCAGACCAGCCGCACATTCACCTGCAAAGAGTGGTTGCCGCCGACCCGTTCCAGCTGTCCATATTCAATTACCCGCAGCAGCTTTTCCTGCACCAGCATCGGTGCCGTCGCCAGCTCATCCAGAAACAGCGTGCCGCCGTCGGCCCGTTCAAAGCGACCGAGATGACGCTTCTGCGCGCCTGTGAACGCGCCCGCTTCATGACCAAAGAGTTCAGAATCGAGCAGATTCTCATTCAGGGCGGCGCAGTTCAGCGAGATAAAAGGGCCCTGCCAGCGGTCTGAAAGATAGTGTAAGCGGCTGGCGATCAGCTCTTTACCGGTACCGCGCTCGCCAATCACCAGCACCGGTTTCTCCAGCGGCGCCAGTTTGGAAACCTGCTCCAGCACTTCAAGAAAGTTGTTCGATTCACCCAGAAGATTGTCGTTGGTTACTGCCATGATGAATTTCGCCACCTGTTAATCATTTTCACTATATTAGAACAAGCGGGAAAAGGTGTAAAATTTTAAAAGATAGAAAAATCAAGTGATTATAAAATTGGCACGCATCTTGTATTAACTAAGCAGCCTATCGGGTATTAAAACATTTAAAGAGGAACATCATTATGGGTATTTTTTCTCGCTTCGCTGACATCGTAAATGCCAACATCAACTCGCTGCTGGAGCGTGCGGAAGATCCGCAGAAACTGGTGCGGCTGATGATTCAGGAAATGGAAGACACCTTAGTTGAAGTCCGTTCGACCTCGGCACGGGCGCTGGCGGAAAAGAAACAGCTGTCACGTCGCATTGAGCAGGCTGAAATCCAGCAGGCTGAATGGCAGGAAAAAGCGGAGCTGGCGCTGCGTAAAGATAAAGATGACTTAGCCCGCTCGGCGCTGATTGAGAAACAGAAACTGACTGACCTGATCGCGTCGCTGAAGCAGGAAGTGAGCCAGGTGGAAGAGACGCTGGATCGCATGAAAGGCGAAATCGGTGAGCTGGAGAAGAAACTGAGTGAAACCCGCGCTCGCCAGCAGGCGTTAACGCTGCGTCATCAGGCGGCCTCTTCATCACGCGATGTACGTCGTCAGCTGGACAGCGGTAAAATCGATGAGGCGATGGCACGCTTTGAATCCTTTGAGCGTCGTATCGATCATATGGAAGCGGAAGCGGAAAGCCACGGCTTCGGTAAACCGAAAACCCTGGACCAGCAGTTTACCGATCTGAAAGCGGATGATGAGATCAGCCAGCAGCTTAACGCCTTAAAAGCCAAAATGAACCGCAGTGAGTAATCATCGACGTTGCGAAAAGTGATAAAGGAGAGTCAATGAGCGCACTTTTTCTCGCCATACCACTGACCATCTTCGTGCTGTTTGTGGCACCGATCTGGTTATGGCTGCATTACAACAAAGGCAACGGCGGTTCGGAACTGTCGCAAAGCGAAATCCAGCGCCTGCAACGTGTCACCCTGGAAGCCCAGCGGATGCGTGAACGTATCGACGCGCTGGAAGCGATTCTGGACGCCGAACATCCTAACTGGAGGCAGCCATGATGAAAGGCCGTAAACTCTGGCGCAAGCCTGAAGAAGGGAAGCTGATGGGCGTCTGCGCTGGCCTGGCGGAGTATCTGGATATTCCGGTCCGTCTGTTGCGCATCATTGTGGTGTTATCGCTGTTCTTTGGGCTGTTTATGTTTACCGTCGTCGCCTACTTTGTGCTGGGTTATGTGCTGGATGCCAAACCCGCAGCGCTGAAAGAGGGCGAGCGCCAGCCCAGCGCCAGCGAGCTGCTCGATCAACTGGAGAGCGCCTTGCAGCAGGATGAGCGCAGCGTGCGCGACGTGGAACGCTACGTCACCTCTGAAACCTTCAGTGTGCGCAGCCGCTTCCGTCAGATTTGATTCTGCTTACTCCGGGCCTGGCTCAGGCCCCTTGCTGACACTCTGGAGGTACTGATGTCATTTTCACGAACCACCGCTTTTGGTCAGCGCGCGGCGCCTGTGTTGAAGTCGGCGGCCAGATTCATCATTATCAATGCTGTAACTTATGGTCCGGCCGGCGTTACGGGCTGGGCGGTGAAATCGGTCGCGCGGCGTCCTTTACGTCTGCTGCTGACTCTGGCGCTTGAGCCGATGCTGAAACGAGTAATGAACCGGGCGGCGTCGCGCTTCATCAGGGAGAAAGATGAAAAGACTGCAAACTGAATTAGTGGCATTGATGAACCGCGGCGTCGATCGCCATCTGCGCCTGGCGGTGACCGGCCTGAGCCGCAGCGGTAAAACGGCCTTTATTACCTCACTGGTTAATCAGCTTTTAACGGTTCACAGCGGCGCACGTTTGCCGCTGTTTTCCGTGGTGCGGGATGAGCGCCTGTTAGGGGTAAAGCGGGTGCCGCAGCGCGACATGGGCACCGCGCGTTTTACCTACGATGAGGGCCTGGCGCAGCTCTACAGCACGCCACCCGCCTGGCCAACGCCAACCCGTGGCGTCAGCGAAATGCGGCTGGCGCTGCGCTACCGCCCCAATGATTCTCTGCTGCGTCACCTGAAAGAGACCGCGACCCTCTATCTGGAAATCGTCGATTATCCGGGTGAATGGCTGCTGGATCTGCCGATGCTGGCCCAGGATTATCTCGCCTGGTCGCGCCAGATGAACGGTCTGCTTCAGGGCGACCGCGCTGAGTGGGCCAGACCCTGGCGCACGCTCTGCCAGCAGCTTGATCCTTTTGCCCCGGCCGATGAAACCCAGCTGGCGGAGATCGCGGCCGCCTGGACCGACTACCTGCACCGCTGTAAATCAGAAGGCTTACACTTTATTCAGCCCGGCCGCTTTGTGCTGCCCGGCGACATGGCGGGCGCGCCCGCCTTACAGTTCTTTCCCTGGCCGACCGACGATGAGGCGCAGCTGACTAAGCTGGCCCAGGCCGACAAGGGCAGTCACTTCGGCATGCTGCAACAGCGGTTTAACTACTATTGCCAGCATGTGGTGAAGGGCTTCTATAAAAATCACTTTCTGCGTTTTGATCGCCAGATTGTGCTGGTCGACTGTCTGCAACCGCTGAACAGCGGCCCGCAGGCCTTTAACGACATGCGGCTGGCGCTGACGCAGCTGATGCAGAGTTTTCATTACGGTCAGCGCACGCTGTTCCGTCGGCTCTTCTCACCGGTGATCGATAAGTTACTGTTTGCCGCCACCAAAGCGGACCATATCACCAGCGATCAGCACGGCAATATGGTGTCGCTGTTACAGCAGCTGGTGCAGGATGCCTGGCAGAACGCCGCGTTTGAAGGGATCAGCATGGACTGTATCGGACTCGCTTCGGTGCAGGCGACGCAGAGCGGACTGGTCGATCATCGTGGCGAAAAGATCCCGGCGCTGCGCGGCAATCGGCTCAGTGATGGCGAGCCGCTCACCGTCTACCCGGGCGAAGTGCCGCCGCGCCTGCCGGGCAACGCCTTCTGGCAGCAGCAGGGCTTTCAGTTTGAACAGTTCCGGCCGCAGCAGCTGGACGTTGATCGTCCGCTGCCGCATATCCGCATGGATGCCGCGCTGGAGTTTTTATTAGGAGATAAATTGCGATGAGTGATCCGCTGAAGCCGCGTATCGACTTTGCCCATCCGCTGGAGGAGAACAGCAGCACGCCGCTGCGTCCGGCGCAGACCTTTGCCGCCGAGACCGAAGCCGCCTTTCTGGCGGTGCAGGATGAAGATGTCGCTGTCGAAGAGGAGGGCGCAGGTGAGCGCGCGGTGGAAGCCGCGCTGAAACCCCGGCGCAGTCTGTGGCGCAGACTGGTGACGGCGGGCGTGCTGCTGTTTGGCGTCAGCGTCATTGCCCAGGGCGTTCAGTGGACCCATGACGCCTGGCTGAGCCGCGACTGGTTTGCGCTCGGCAGTGGCATGGCGGGCGGCCTGATTGTACTGGCGGGCGTGGGCGCACTCACCAGCGAATGGCGACGTCTCTACCAGTTGCGCCAGCGGGCCGAAGAGCGGGATGTAGGGCGTGAACTGCTGCACAGTCACGGCATTGGCAAAGGCCGGGCCTTCTGCGAGAAGCTGGCGCAGCAGGCGGAGCTGGATCAGGCGCATCCGGCGCTACAGCGCTGGCACGCCGCACTGCACGAAACCCACAATGACAGTGAAGTTGTGCGGCTCTACGCGCAGCTGGTGCAGCCGGTGCTGGACCGCCAGGCGCGACGCGAAATCAGCCGTCACGCGGCGGAAGCGACGCTTATGATCGCGGTCAGCCCGCTGGCGCTGGTGGATATGGCGTTTATCGCCTGGCGAAATCTGCGGCTGGTGAACCGCATCGCCGCGATTTATGGCATTGAGCTGGGTTATTTCAGCCGTATCCGGCTGTTCCGGCTGGTGCTGCTCAACATGGCCTTTGCCGGGGCTTCAGAACTGGTGCGTGAGGTCGGTATGGACTGGATGTCGCAGGATATTGCCGCCCGTCTCTCAACCCGCGCAGCCCAGGGGATTGGCGCAGGATTACTTACCGCCCGGCTGGGGATAAAAGCGATGGAACTCTGCCGTCCGCTGCCGTGGCTGGAGCAGGATAAGCCGCGGCTGGGCGATTTTCGTCGGGAACTGCTGGGCCAGATGAAAGAGGCGTTGCACAAGGGCGGTAATAAGAGCGCCTGACAGCAGCCAGGCGGTCAGCTGTTCAGAAAAAGCCTGGCACTGACAAAGCCTGCTCCTCGGGCGCTGACGCGGCTCATCCCGCTGGTGGTACAAAAGTCAGTCGGATGAGTTAACGCTGTCAACTTTTCCTGACAGAGCCCTTTCTGCTGGCACATCTCTTAGCGTATCATCGCTTTATCTGAACCTGATTAAGGCGAAAACAATGCGTCTGGAAGTGTTCTGTCAGGACCGTATCGGCCTGACGCGAGAACTGCTCGACCTGCTGGTGGCGCGCAACATCGATTTGCGCGGTATCGAAATCGCGGCGCTGGGCCGCATCTATCTGAACTTTTCCGCCCTGGAATTTGACGCTTTCAGTAACCTGATGGCGGAAATCCGGCGTACACCCGGCGTAACAGATGTGCGCACCGTGGCGTACATGCCCTCAGAGCGTGAGCATCGGGCGCTGAGCGCGCTGCTGGTGGCGATGCCGGAACCAGTCTTTTCCATCGATTTGAAAAGCAAAGTTGAACTGGCTAATCCGGCGGCGCAAAACCTGTTTAATCTCGACGAACAGAAGATTCGTAACTTCAGCGCCGGTAATCTGATTAACGGTTTCAACTTTATGCGCTGGCTGGAGAGTGAGCGGGTCGAAGCGCAGGCGCAGCATGTGGTGATTGAGGGACGCGACTTTCTGATGGAGGCGCGCCCCATCTACCTGCCCGGTGAAGAGGGCGAGAACGATCAGCCGGTCGGCGCGATGGTGATGCTGAAATCGACCGCGCGCATGGGCCGTCAGTTGCAGAATCTGGTGGTGACCGATGAGTCGGAGTTCGATCATATTATTGCCGTCACGCCAAAAATGCGGCAGGTGGTCGATCAGGCGCGCAAGCTGGCGATGCTTGATGCCCCTTTGCTGATCGTCGGCGATACCGGAACCGGTAAGGATATGCTGGCGCGCGCCTGTCATCTGCGCAGCGCCCGCGGCAAAAATCCTTTCCTCGCCCTGAACTGTGCGTCGCTGCCTGATGATGTCGCGGAGAGCGAGCTGTTTGGCCATGCCGCTGGTGCTTATCCGAATGCGCTGGAGGGCAAAAAAGGCTTCTTTGAGCAGGCTAACGGTGGCTCGGTCCTGCTGGATGAAATTGGTGAGATGTCACCCAGAATGCAGACCAAATTGCTGCGTTTTCTGAATGATGGCACCTTCCGGCGCGTTGGCGAAGAGCACGAGGTGCATGTCAACGTGCGCGTCATCTGCGCCACGCAGAAGAACCTGATTGAGCTGGTGCAGCGCGGTGAGTTCCGTGAGGATCTCTTCTACCGGCTGAACGTGCTGACGCTGCAACTGCCGCCGCTGCGCGACCGTCCGCAGGATATTCTGCCGCTGACCGAAATGTTTGTCGCCCGCTTTGCCGATGAGCAGGGCATGCCGCGTCCGCGACTGTCACCGCAGCTCAACGCCTTTTTAACCCGTTACGCCTGGCCGGGTAACGTGCGTCAGCTGAAAAACGCGCTCTACCGGGCGTTAACCCAGCTGGAAGGCTACGAACTGCGACCCCAGGATATTGTGCTGCCGGAGCAGGCGCTGGATGTCTCGCTGGGGGATGAGGCGCTGGAGGGGACGCTGGATCAAATCACCAGCCGTTTTGAACGTTCGATTCTGACCCGGCTCTATCTCTCTTATCCCAGCACCCGAAAACTGGCTAAACGACTTGGTGTCTCGCACACCGCGATTGCCAACAAGCTGCGGGAGTATGGGCTGGGGCAGAAGCGCAGCGAAAGCGAGTAAGTCGCCACCGCAAGAGAAGAAGCGGATAACCCGGTTATCCGCTTTTTTATTACTTCAGCGCAGCCAGCGCCGCGTCATAGTCTGGCTCAGTGGTAATTTCATCCACCAGCTGGCTGTAGAGCACTTTGTCATTCTCATCCAGCACAATCACCGCGCGGGCGGTGAGGCCTTCCAGCGCGCCATCGGCGATTTCCACACCATATTCATACTTAAACTCTGAACCGCGCAGCGTCGAGAGCGTCACCACGTTATTCAGATTCTCTGCGCCGCAGAAGCGTGACTGGGCAAAGGGCAGGTCAGCAGAGATGCACAGCACCACGGTATTGTTCAGTTCGCTGGCCGCCTGATTGAATTTACGCACCGATGAGGCGCAAACGCCGGTATCAACGCTGGGGAAAATGTTCAGAATCTTGCGTTTTCCTGCATACTCAGAGAGCGCCACGTTGACCAGGTTTTTAGCGACCAGGGTAAAGGCTTTGGCTTTATCGCCAGCCTGAGGAAACTGCCCGGCAACCGGCACGGCGTTACCCTGAAAATGTACAGTCTGAGACATAGTGATTCCTTTTATGGTAGAGAGACCTGAGAGAAGACCGCTAAAGACAGGGCTTGTTTATGACATAATTTTTAAGGGTTTACGAGTTCAATTGTTAAATTCAGCGTGGCGGTCTGCCACTGCGTCAACCATTCTGGAGTGGAAATGAAAACGGTAAAAAGTTATCCCGAAGCCTGGCCGCTGCATACGCCGTTTGTCATTGCCCGAGGCACCCGGACCGAAGTGAAGGTGGTGGTGGTTGAAATTGAAGAGGCGGGCGTGAAAGGGATCGGGGAGGCGACCCCTTACGCCCGCTACGGTGAAACCGAAGCGTCGGTGCTGGCGCAAATCGCCTCGCTGCTGCCGGCGCTGCAACAGGGGATGACGCGCGAAGCGTTACAGCAGGCGCTGCCCGCCGGGGCGGCGCGTAACGCCATCGACAGCGCTTTGTGGGATCTCAGCGCGCATCAGCAGCGCCGCAGCCTGTGGCAGCTCAGCGGGGTAACCGCGCCAGCGGATGTGGTGACCGCTCAGACGGTGAGTATCGATACCCCCGAAGCGATGGCCAGCAGCGCACTGGCGCTATGGCAGCATGGCGCGACCCTGCTGAAGATTAAGCTGGATAATAATTTTATCACCGAGCGTCTGATGGCGATCCGGGCGGCGGTGCCGCAGGCGACCCTGATTGTCGATGCCAACGAGTCCTGGCACGCGGAAGGTCTGGCGGCGCGCTGTCAGCTGCTGGCCGACATTGATGTGGCGATGCTGGAGCAGCCGCTGCCAGCGGGCGAAGATGCGGCGCTGGAAAACTTTATCCACCCGCTGCCGATCTGTGCCGATGAGAGCTGCCACACCCGTGACAGCCTGGCGGCGCTGCGGGGGCGTTATGAGATGGTGAATATCAAGCTGGATAAGGCGGGCGGCCTGACCGAAGCACTGGCGCTGGCCGACGCTGCGCGGCAGCAGGGGTTTGCGCTGATGCTCGGCTGTATGCTCTGCACCTCGCGCGCCATCCGCGCCGCGCTGCCGCTGGTACCGCAGAGCCGCTTCGCCGACCTCGACGGACCGACCTGGCTGGCGGTGGATGCTGAGCCGGCGATCAGGGTGCAGAACGGTCAGCTGATCATTGCTGCCAGCGCAGCAGGTTAACCATCATGTCCAGATAGGTTTCTGTCGCCTCATCGACAGAGATCACCGGCATTTCGGCGGTGACGCAGGGCAGGCTGAGATCTTTACACCAGCTGCCGAACGATCCGGGCGTGTCATAGCCGACGCTGCTGACGCGCGGCAGCCTGGTCTGTGCCGCCAGCCAGCCGCCAATCTCCGCCTGATGCGGATCGTCAATGCAGCCCAGCGGTTCATGCCATGAGACCACCCAGCGCGGTTTCAGCTGATGGATCAGCGCGCAGAGCGCCTGGGTCTCTGGTTCCGAGGCGGGGTGCGTACCGGCAGAGAGCACCACGTCACGCGCGTCGGCGACGCTGTTCCAGCGATAAACCGTCTCGCCCGACTGCCAGTTAGCGGCCGGAAAGTTGCGGTTAAGATCGACGCCATTGGCGTTGGCGCGTAGCCCAAGCTGGCAGCCATCCGGGTTGACCGCCAGCACCACATGATGGCGACGCATCCGGTCCGGCAGCGTCCGCAGCGCCGCAGAGAGCGTGGCGATAGCCGCGTTCTCGTCGCCATGGGTGCCAGCCAGAATCAGGCCGCTGTCACCTTCACTCAGCGGAGCCGGGAACCAGAGCAGCGGCGCGCCCAGCACCGAGCGGCCATATTGCTGATAGGGAACGTCGAGTTTGCCGCGCAGCGGACGCGGGTGTAATGACGACATCTTCATATCCTCTGAAAGGTTTTTCTAAAAGTAGCGGAAAAGCGGCGTTCGGAAAATAGCTAAATATCTGTCAACGATTTGCGTTAAAGTGCCGGGAGACAAGCTGCACCGGCACTGAACGGATGTAGCGCTTCTTTGGGGTAAAGGAGTGATGATGGCAAAGACCTTTCGTATAACGCTGGCGGCAGTCAGCCTGAGCAGCATAGTGACACCGACTTTCGCGGCGAATCTGCCCGCTGGCGCGCAGCTGGCTGAGCAGCAGCAGATTGTCCGGCATATTAAAGATGAACCCGCCTCGCTCGATCCGCTTAAAGCGGTCGGGCTGCCCGAAATCCAGGTGATCCGCGATCTGTTCGAAGGTCTCACCAATCAGGATGCGCAGGGTAAAATCGTGCCGGGCGTGGCGCAGAGCTGGAGCAGCAGCGATAACAAAACCTGGATCTTCACCCTGCGTAACAACGCCCGCTGGTCCAACGGCGAGCCGGTGACCGCAAAAGATTTTGTCTACAGCTGGCAGCGACTGGTTAATCCTGAAAACAGCTCCCCCTTTGCCTGGTTCGCCGCCCTGAGCGGTATCGACAACGCCGCGGCGATCACCAAAGGTGAGATGACGCCAGATAAGCTGGGGGTGGTGGCGCTGGATAACAGCCGCCTGAAAGTGACGCTGGACCGGCCGGTGCCCTGGTTCCCGGCGCTGGTGGCCAACGTCGCGCTGTTTCCGGTGCCGCAGCAGACCCTTGCGCAACTGGGTGATGGCTGGACCGCGCCCGGCAAACTGGTGGGCAACGGCGCTTACCGGCTTAGTGAGCGGGTGGTAAATGAAAAAATTGTGCTGACCCGCAATCCGCACTACTGGGACGATGCGCACTCGGTGCTGAACAAAGTGACCTTTGTGCCGATTAACGAAGAGTCGAGCGCCACTAAACGCTATCGCGCCAACGACATCGACATTACCGAATCTTTCCCGAAAAACATGTACGCGCTGTTGAAGAAGACGCTGCCGGGCGAGGTCTACACGCCTGACCAGCTCGGCACCTACTATTACGCCTTTAACACCGTGAAAGGTCCGACCGCCGATGTGCGGGTGCGTAAAGCGCTCTCCTGGTCCATCGACCGCAGGATTATCGCTGAAAAGGTGCTGGGTACCGGGGAAAAACCCGCCTGGCACTTCACCCCTGACGTCACCGCGGGCTTCCGACCGCTGCCCGCTTTCCTGCAACAGCACGATCAGAGCACCCTGAACGCGCAGGCCAAAGCGCTGCTCTCCTCGGCGGGGTATGGTCCGGGCAAACCGCTGAAACTCAGGCTGCTCTACAACACCTCGGAGAGCCATCAGAAGATTGCGATTGCGGTGGCGTCGATGTGGAAAAAGAACCTCGGGGTGGATGTCACCCTGGAAAACCAGGAGTGGAAAACCTATATCGACAGTCGCAACAGCGGTAATTTCGACGTTATTCGCGCCTCCTGGGTGGGGGATTACAACGAGCCCTCAACCTTCCTCAACCTGCTCACCTCCGGCAACAGCAGCAATATCGCGCGCTTCAGCAATGCGGATTATGACGCGGCGATCGCCAAAGCCAGCAAAGAGACCAGCGACGAGGCGCGCAACAGCGATTACAACCGTGCCGAGCAGATCCTCGCTGAGCAGGCACCGATTGCGCCGATCTATCAATATACCAATGGCCGCCTGATTAAACCCTGGGTCAAAGGCTATCCCATCGCCAACCCGGAAGATGTCGCCTACAGCCGCGAGCTGTGGATTGCGAAGCACTGAGCCGCGCGCGGCCGCAAGACGGCTGCGCGACATCTTTCCATACAGCCCGACGATTGCAACTCATCAGCGCCACGCTAGACTGCATCGTATTGATTTTGATAACGAGGTGAAGGTGTGGACGTAATTCAGGGAAAAGCATTGCAGGTGTCAGACGCGATTATCGCCTGCCAGCTGGATGGCAAGGGCGGCATGATCCCGATTGCCGGGGATGAGGTGATCCACTGCGAACAGCCAAGCTGGCTGCATCTGAACTATACCCATCGCCAGAGTGCGGAGTGGCTGCAATCAACGCCGCAAATCCCGGACGCGGTGCGTGACGCCTTAGCGGGTGACAGCATGCGGCCGCGCGTCAGCCGGCTGGGTGACGGATTTATCATCGTGCTGCGCAGCGTCAACCACAACAGCGATGCCCGTCCCGACCAGCTGGTGGCGATGCGGGTGTTTATCAACGACAAGCTGATCGTCTCGACCCGGCGGCGTAAAGTCTTTGCGGTTGATGAAGTGCTGAAAGAGTTACAGAACGGTAATGGCCCGATCGATTGCGGCAGCTGGCTGGTCGAACTCTGTGACGCGCTGACCGATCACACCAGCGAGTTTATTGAAGAGTTGCATGACAAAATCATTGAGCTGGAAGATGCGCTGCTGGATCAGCGGATGCCAGCGCGCGGCGAGCTGGGTTTGCTGCGCAAGCAGCTGATTGTGATGCGGCGCTACATGGCACCGCAGCGGGATGTCTACGCCCGGCTGGCCAGCGAAAAGCTCGCCTGGATGGATGACAGTGAACGGCGACGGATGCAGGAGATCGCCGATCGCCTGGGGCGCGGGCTCGATGACCTCGATGCGGGCGTGGCGCGAACCGCCATCCTCGCCGACGAGGTCGCCTCTTCAATGGCGGAATCGATGAATCGCCGGACCTATACCATGTCGCTGATGGCGATGATCTTCCTGCCTGCCACCTTCCTGACCGGGCTGTTTGGCGTCAACCTCGGTGGCATTCCGGGAGGCGAGTGGCATTACGGCTTTTCACTCTTCTGTCTGTTGCTGGTGGCGCTGGCGCTGGGGGTAACGGCTTACCTGCGTAAACGGCGCTGGATGTAGGAAAGTGTGCACTTTTTGCGCCGGAATCGCGTTATCTCTGCTGAGAAACGCCATAAAGCGCGCAAAAGCTGATCGACATCAAGAACCCATAAGCGCAGCTGACGCAAACTCTCTCCCGCAGGTGAATGCAACGTCAAGCGATGGGCGTTGCGCTCCATATTGTCTTACTTCCTAATTTAGAATTATTGCATAGCACATTTAATTCGAAACATGCCGGCCATAGCGCCGGCTTTTTTTTTGCCCGCTGGCTGTAACCCCATTCCTTACCTATGCTTAAGATTCATTCGTCAGCAAAGGAGCACGGCATGAACGCGATTCTTAACAGCGAGCCGATACCCACGGATCCGACACCGATTCCTGACCCGATTCCTCAGCCGCAACCCCAGCCCGATCCGCCACCGGACCCGGAATTTCCGCCGGTAATGGATCCGCCACCGCACCGCAACATATAAAAAAAGGGCGTGCTGCTGACAGCACGCCCTTGATCATTTCAGCACTTACTTAATCTGAAGCACATCCAGACGTGCGCTGAGATCAGGCGCATCCTCTTCATCGCTTCGCCAGCCCACTGGCTGCAACGGCAGCGTTTCCCGGTCGAAGGCGAGATCGCCGCCGTCAACTACAGCATCACCATGCTTGATGCCTTTGAAGTCAAACAGATTAATATCCGCCAGGTGCGACGGCACCACATTCTGCATCGCGCTGAACATGGTTTCGATACGGCCCGGATAGCGCTTATCCCAGTCGCGCAGCATATCCGCCACCACCTGACGTTGCAGGTTGGGCTGAGAACCGCACAGGTTGCAGGGAATAATCGGGAACTGGCGCGCTTCAGAGAAGCGGATAATATCTTTTTCGCGACAGTAGGCGAGCGGACGAATCACAATGTGTTTGCCATCATCACTCATCAGCTTAGGCGGCATCCCTTTGAGTTTTCCGCCGTAGAACATATTAAGGAACAGCGTTTGCAGGATGTCGTCACGGTGGTGGCCCAGTGCGATTTTAGTACAGCCCAGCTCGGTGGCGGTGCGATAGAGAATGCCCCGGCGCAGTCGGGAGCAGAGTGAGCAGGTCGTTTTCCCTTCGGGGATCTTATCTTTGACGATGGAGTAGGTATCTTCTTCGATAATCCGATACTCCACCCCCTGAGACTCAAGATATTCCGGCAGAATGTGCTGAGGAAAACCCGGCTGTTTCTGGTCAAGGTTAACGGCAATCAGGCTGAAGCTGACCGGCGCGCTTTTTTGCAGACTGCGCAGGATCTCCAGCATGGTATAGCTGTCTTTACCACCGGAGAGGCAAACCATGATGCGGTCGCCTTCTTCGATCATATTGAAATCCGCAATCGCTTCTCCAACATGACGGCGCAGGCGTTTTTGCAGCTTATTGAGGTTGTACTGTTCTTTCTTGTCAACCGTTTGATTATCTTGCATTTTTATCTATCTCTGAAGCCAGAATAGGTCCCTGGGGTGCCAGCGATGGCACGCGCTCAGGCAAACGCTGCTCTGCGGTGTCACGAATATGCAGCGTATGGTACGGATTGTTGCCGCGATTGCCAGCGCTGGAGTGAAGAAAGCTGCACCTTAAAGCGTGCCGCGCTGAGGGGCGGGGCGATAAAACGCACTTAACAGGCTCACCAGCTGAGGGGGCGATTGCCTGTCTGACCAGAGAGAGAGCGGTTAACCCTCGTTGGCCGGGACATGATCCCACTCACAATCGATCTCATCCTGGTGCGTGGAGCAGGCGGGCGGCGAGGCTTGATAAGCCGCGTTTGCGTGCTTAGGGTTTTTCACTGCGCATCCCGCCGAGATAAAAATGAAGAAGAGAATAAGCAGATATTTCATTGTCACGCCCGGATAACCAAAAACAGACAGCGTGCATGCGGCTGACTCAATCAGCTATCAACAGAAAGGAGGATTCCCCTCATCTTTTTTGATATGCATCAACCCTGAACCTATTTTAAGAAAAAAGGGAAATAAATGCCTTTTTATCTTTAATGGTTAACGGCAGGTCAGCAGCAGAAGAAAGTGTGCTGTTGAATAAGGGTTGAAGAGAGTGCTTTATACTGTTCAGCCTGAATTAAAGTTTTCGGTTTAACCGGCGTTAATGGTTTTAATCGATGTTAACAACAGGCCAGGCCGGATTAGTGACTCAGCGACCAATAGCGTGTCAGGATTTCGATCGCATCCTGTTAATCTTATGCAATAAAAACAGATTATTAGCTGATTTTTCTGGCTGCCGTGCGCGATGCAGAGCCAGGGACGCCGGGAAACGCGCCAGGCTCTGCGCTGCGCACGTTTTGTGAATACAGCGATTCGACGAAAACGTTAAATACCGAATCATTGAAACCGAAAAATAGCGTTAACCGAATATGAGCCATTGGGGCACAACCAAAAAAATTAAAAAGTACGGCTTCAGATTTTCAATTACGCTGATGCTCTTTTTACTATGCTATGTTGCAATTATGTATGCTGGCGTGCAGTTGCTGATTAATCACCCCGGATTATTCCATTTCCTGCTGCACTGAGTCACATCAGCCGCAGGTTTTAAAAATCCAGCGGTAAGCCTGGTGCAGAAGAAATTTCAGCGAGGAAAAAAATTCGTGTACGCCTTCTTCAGCCATACAGTTACCACTCTCCAGCACACTATTTACCGAGCCCCGATGATTCAGGAACACCATGAACCCGACAGCTCCGCCGATTAAGAGTAAAACAGACAGTTTCAGCGTCAGGCTGACATTTTTAGAGGCGGCAGCGGGCAGGGCGGTTTGAGTATTGTCAGATTGTAAAGACATGGGTCTCCAGCCAGAATGATTGCGCAGGCAGTCAGTATGGCATCAATCCGCATTCCCCTTTTTGTCTCAGGTCAGGGAGTGGTTGCACTGGCGTTTAAAAAAGGCGTCTGACTTCGCGACGGGGCCGTGGGCGCGCACTCTGGCAGAGCGCGCCCGCGGAAAGCGTTATCAGCCTCGGGCGATTACATCATCTCCAGCGACTGCACCCCTTTGATTTCCATCACTTTGTCGTAGAGGTGGGCATCATTGAACTTGCGCGATAATGTTACCTGCACGCTCAGCTCACACAGCCCGCTCTCCTCATCCCGGTTGATGACGGTGACGTTACCGTAGCGAATGCCTTCCCGCTGCATCACCAGCAGTACCAGCGGTACGCTTTTGGGTTTCAGGTAAACCAGCAGCGTATGATGTTTGCCAATCAGCACATGACTGAGGCGACGAAACACCTCCAGCACCACCAGCGCCAGCACCGTGCCATAAATACCAATCTCATACATGCCGCTACCAATCACCAGGCCAATTGCCGCCGTCACCCATAAACCTGCGGCGGTAGTCAGACCTTTCACCACCTGCTTCTGGATCATGATGGTGCCGGCGCCGAGAAAGCCCATGCCGCTGACCACCTGGGCTGCGACCCGGCTTGGGTCCAGCGCCACATGTTCGCTGTTCAGCATGTCGGCAAAGCCATATTTTGACACCAGCATGAACATTGCACTGCCAATACCCACCAGAATGTGCGTGCGCAGCCCCGCCTCTTTGGCCCGCATCTGGCGCTCCATCCCGATCAGGCCGCCAAGGATCCCGGCCAGGGCGATGCGAATTAACATATCCATTAACATGGCATTACTCCGATTTTAAAAAGGCAGAAAGAAGGTGACAGTTCAGCTATAGCCGGTAAACAAGATAATTCTGCTTGCAAATGATGCCGGATAATTTTGTAAAAAGCTGTTTCACCTCTCGACCCCTTGTGCTGCCTGGCATATGCTGACCCAGCCTTTAACCCCAACCCCCGGAGTCCGACTGATGAAAGCAGCCACTTTTTTGCTGGCCGGTGCCGCGCTATTACTCTCTGCCTGTAGCAGCCACAGTGATGATAACGAGCCACCTCAACAAGCCACTGCCGCCCATATCCAGCCGCGGGTGGTGATGTCTTCGCTGGCCGAAAGCAACTGCACCAACGCAGGCGGAACCCTGGCGTTCTCTCATCAGCTGGATGGATCGCGAATTGGCATGTGCCAGTTGGTGAATGGCCGTCGCTGTGATGAACAGGCGCTGATTGGCGGACGCTGCGCGCGCTGATAAGCAGGCCGGATGAGACCGGCCCGTGGTGATCAGGCAGAAACCTGGTTCGGGCAGGTTTCGCCCCGTTCCAGCTGGCTGAGGTTGTTGAGCGTGGTTTCTGAGATGGCGGTCAGCGCTTCGGCGGTTAAAAACGCCTGATGACCGGTGAACAGGACGTTATGACAGGCCGACAGCCGGCGGAACACATCATCCTGGATCACATCATTCGACTTATCTTCAAAGAACAGGTCGCGTTCATTCTCATAGACATCCATTCCGAGCGCGCCAATTTTCTGCTTTTTCAGCGCGTCAATCGCCGCCTGCGAATCGATTAACCCGCCGCGGCTGGTGTTGATGATCATCACGCCATCCCGCATCTGATTAAAAGCGTCGGCATTGAGCAGGTGATGATTCTCCGGCGTCAGCGGGCAGTGCAGCGTGATGACGTGGGATTCCGCAAACAGCGTTTTCAGATCCACATACTCCGCCCCCAGCTCCAGCGCCTGCGCGCTTGGATAGGGATCAAACGCCAGCAGCCGCATACCAAAGCCTTTCAGGATGCGCATCGTCGCAATACCAATCTTGCCGGTGCCAATCACGCCGGCGGTTTTGCCATGCATGTTAAAGCCGGTCAGCCCGTCGAGCGAAAAGTTGGCGTCGCGGGTACGCTGATAAGCGCGATGTATCCGGCGGTTCAGCGCCATCATCATGCCAATGGTGTGCTCGGCGACCGCCTCCGGTGAATAGGCCGGGACGCGCACCACCGGCAGACCCAGTTCCGCCGCCGCCGCCAGATCCACATTATTGAAACCGGCACAGCGCAGCGCAATATACTTCACACCCAGTGAGGCCAGCTCTTCCAGTACCGGACGGCTGCCATCATCGTTAACGAAGAGGCAGACCGCATCACAGCCGACGGCGGTTTTCGCCGTGGAGGGGGTCAGTAAGAAGTCAAAAAACACCAGCTCAAAGCCAGCCTGCTGGTTGACCTGCTCAAAGTATTTCTGATCGTAATGTTTAGTGCTGTAGACCGCGATTTTCATTGTTATGCTCCTGCAGAGTGATAACTCAAGGATAACGTTTTCTGGCGGACTTTGCTGAAACCGCTGCTTTGCATCGGGCTCAGACCTTCACCTTGCGGGCGTTACATGCCATCATCCGTGTCAGGATAGGGTAAGGAAAAGGACTATGGCTTTGATGCCACCGATTTTCCGGCGACGCATTGCAGCCGTTCTGGCGCTAATTCTGCTGTTGCTGGGCCTGATGTTAACCGTGACGCATTGGCTGCCCCGACTGGCCGGTCTCTGGCTGCCACCCGACACCCGCATTGAACTCTCTGGTGCTCCCCGCTGGCGGCAGGGCGGTGTCTGGTTTCCCGCCATCCGCTATCTGGCGGGTGACTGCCCGCTGGCCACGGTGGATAAGGTGGCGCTGGGCTGGCATCAGTCGCGCTGGAAGCTCAGCGCGGCTCAGCTGACCCTTAACAGCGACTGCCTGCAAAAATTACCCGCCAGTACTGCCGATACCACCGCCCCCAAAACCCTGGCGGAGTGGCAGGCGATGCTGCCTGGCGCAGACGTGCATCTGGCCAGGCTGGTGGTCGCGCCCTGGCAGAGCTATGCGGGCGCGCTGGATCTGACTCTGGAGCGGGATCACCAGCAGCTCAGCTATCAGGGGGATAATCTGCAACTGGCGGCGACGCTCACCGGTCAGCAGCTCGCTATCCGCCATCTGCGGCTGAGCCATCCCGCACTGCCGGAACCTGTCACCCTGAGCGGTCAGCTGGAACTCCCCACCTTTGCCAATGGCCTGCCGGTAAGCGGCGACGTGGCGGGACAACTGGCGCTGGCGGCGCTGCCGCATCCGCTACAACTTCATCTCGACTGGCAGCAGCAGCAGGGCGTGTTGAGCGTGATGATGCAGGAGATGAAGCGGCCGCTGCTGCGACTGCCGTGGCAGGTGAGCCGCGACCAGATTCGTATTCAGCAGGGCGAATACTTCTGGCCACTGGCCGCGCAGCCACTTTCAGGTTTTGTTAACCTGACGCTGGATAACTGGCAGTCGGGCCCTGAAGCCCGTGTGCTTAGCGGGCGGGTGAATCTGCTGACCCAGGGACGCGGCGGCAAAGGCAATGTGGTGCTGGGCCTTGGGCCCGGCAGGCTCAGCCTGACTGACAGCCAGCTGCCGTTTCAGCTGACCGGTGAGAGCAAGCTGGCCGATCTGCAACTTTACGGCTCCATTCCGGGCATACTCAGCGGCTCGCTGCTCGATCCGCAGTTACTGCTCCAGCCGAAATCGCTGCTGCGCCTGCGCGGACGCCTGCTCTCTACGCTGGAAGTGGATGAGGCGCGCTGGCCGCTGGCGGGCGTGCGGCTCTCGTCGCAGGGCATTGATGGCCGGTTGCAGGCGATACTCAACGCCCACGACCCCAGTTTTGGTCGCTTCCGGCTGCACCTCGATGGCCGCGCCAGTGATTTCTGGCCTGACAAGGGCGAATGGAACTGGCGCTACTGGGGCGCAGGCGAGATGCTGCCGCTTCAGGCGCGCTGGGATGTCAAAGGGACCGGCGGCTGGCACGATACCCTGATCCAGCTCGATAGCTTATCCACCGGCTTTAATCAGCTGGCCTATGGCAGCGTCGACGTGGCAAAACCGCGCCTGACGCTGACTGCGCCGGTCAACTGGCAGCGTGCCGCCGGACATCCCGCGTTTAACGGTAAATTCCGCCTCCAGACGGGCGCGACCCGCTTCAGTTACGGTGGCCGGCTGGATAACGCCACGCTCGACTTTGAGGCCCGCGGGCGCGATCCTGGCTATTTCCTCTGGCGCGGCGAGCTGAAAGCGGGCCGGGTCGGACCGCTTCAGGTCAATGGCCGCTGGGATGGCGAGCGGCTGCGGGGCGAGGCCTGGTGGCCGGCCCAGTCGCTGACGGTTTTTCAGCCGCTGCTCAGTCAGGATCTGAAAATGCAGATCCAGGGCGGCGAGTTACAGGCGCAGGTCGCCTTCTCCGCCGCGCGCGATCAGGGATTCCAGGCGGGTGGTCACTGGAAGGTGACGCAGGGCAGCGTCTGGACGCCCGACAGTCAGATCAACGGCGTCGATTTTTCCCTGCCGTTTCGCTTCAGCAATCAGCAGTGGCAGTTTGGTCAGCACGGGCCGGTTTCCCTGCGCATCGCGGAAATAAAGAACCAGTTTGCGATGCAGAACATCCGTGCCGATCTTCAGGGCAGCTGGCCGTGGAGCGAACGGCAGCCGCTGACGCTACAGGATGTCAGTCTTGATCTGCTGGGCGGGCAGATCACCCTGCCAGCATTGCGCATGCCGCAGCATCAGCCCGCGCGGGTGTCGCTGCGCAATATCAGCCTGAGCAAGCTGGTGACGGCCATTAATCCGAAACAGTTTGCCATGTCCGGCAGGATCAACGGCGAGCTGCCGCTGTGGCTGAATAATCCCCGCTGGCTGGTTGAAAAAGGGTGGATTGCCAATAGTGGTCCGCTGACCTTCCGGCTGGATAAAGATATGGCGGATGCGATTACCCGCAATAACGTCGCGACCGGCGCGGCGCTGGACTGGTTACGTTATATGGAGATCTCCCGCAGCTGGGCGACGATTAATCTGGATAATCTCGGCGACCTCACTATGGCGGCAGAGGTGCAGGGCGTCAGCCAGTTCAGTAACCGTCGTCAGACGGTCAATCTTAACTATCATCATCAGGAAAACCTGTTTCAGCTCTGGCGCAGCCTGCGCTTTGGCGATAATTTGCAATCCTGGTTAGAGCAACATGCGACTCTGCCATCGAACAAGGACACCTCACCATGAGCCTCAGGGCACTACTGGTTCTGGCAGCCGGACTGCTGAGTATTGGCTGCGTGCCGCGCATTGAAGTGACGGCACCCAAAGATCCCATCACCATCAATATGAACGTGAAAATCGAACACGAAATCCATATCAAAGTGGATAAAGACGTGGAAGCGTTACTGAAAAACCAGAGCGACCTGTTCTGAGGAGAACGAAGATGAAACGCATCAGCGTGGCGCTGTTTTTTGCCCTGGCGATGGCGCAACCCGCCTGGGCACTGACGCTGGATCAGGCGCGGCAATCGGGACGGGTCGGCGAAACCCTCTCCGGCTATCTGGCTGCCCGTGCACAGGATAGCGAAACCCAGGCGCTGGTGCAGCGCATTAACGCCGGGCGTCAGCAGCAGTATCAGCGGCTGGCCCAGCAGAACAACCTGACCACCGCCGAGGTCGCCAGCATCGCGGGCCAGAAGCTGGTGAGCCGGGCGGCGGCGGGAGAATATGTGCGCGGTATCAACGGTCAGTGGCTGAAGAAAGAGGGCAGCGCCACGCCGTGAGTCGGTCACCGGCAAAAAAAAGCCGGGCACAGGGCCCGGCGGGTGACAACCTCTTCAAAAGATGAGCGCGATTATGCGGTCACGATCTGTTTGATGGCGTCTTTCGCTTCAGCGGTCGCTTTGCTGGCCACTTCCGGGCCGTAAGCGATACCTTCAGCAAACACAAACTCAACGTCAGTGATGCCGATAAAGCCCAGGAACAGCTTCACGTAAGGGGTCAGCAGGTCAGTTGGGGTATCTTTGTGAATGCCGCCACGGCTGGAGATCACTACTGCGGTTTTGCCTTTAACCAGACCTTCCGGGCCTGCTTCGGTGTAGCGGAAGGTCACGCCAGCACGGGCGATCAGGTCGAAGTAGTTCTTCAACTGGGTCGGGATGTTGAAGTTGTACATCGGCGCGGCAATCACCACTTCATCATGCGCCTGGAGTTCTGCAATCAGCTCATCTGACAGCGCCAGCGCCTCCTGCTGACGTGGCGACAGTGGTGCGTCGGAGGGACGCAGCGCGCCCACTAACTCACCATCCAGCACCGGGATCGGATTAGCGGCCAGGTCACGTACAGTGACTTCTTTACCCTGTGCTTTTGCCTGTTCAACGTAGAAGTCAGCCAGCTGGCTTGACTGTGAGTAGCCTGCGAGGATGCTTGATTTCAGAACTAACACTTTGCTCATGGTGATTTCCTGTCTGTAACGCGGAAGGCTTTCCGCTCAATGGTTTACACTCTACGGTTATCAATGGCGCGGTGAAAGCGCAATATTTCGAGCCCTATGTTCGAATTTATTGAATAAGTCGGAGCGGCACCCGCCGTTGGGGCCGTTCAGAATGTGCTATTATGCGCACAATTAATTTATTGAATCAGCTGGTTATCCCGGCTTACAGGGCGCTGTTTCATGCAGCCGCACTGACTGTGTAAGGTACGTCACTATTATGTCATCTCCCGATACTTCCCCACTGGCCGCGCTCTGGTCACGCCTCGACGGATTAATGTTGCGCGATCGGCAGCGATTGCAGCGCCGCTTACAGGGGGCCAGCAAAGCCAGAAGCGCCGAGGCCCGGCTGGGCATCGCCAGTGAACTGGAGCAGGAATTCAGCGCCGCTGAACAGCGCGTGACGCAGCGCCGTGCGGCTACGCCAGCGATTACCTTCCCGGACAATCTGCCGGTCAGTCAGAAGCAGCAGGATATTGCCGAGGCGATTCGCGACCATCAGGTGGTGATTGTCGCTGGTGAGACCGGTTCGGGTAAAACCACCCAGCTACCGAAGATCTGTCTGGCGCTGGGACGCGGTGTGACCGGCCTGATTGGTCATACCCAGCCGCGTCGTCTGGCGGCGCGCACCGTGGCGAACCGCATTGCCGATGAGCTGAGTACCTCGCTGGGCGGCTGCGTCGGCTACAAGGTGCGCTTTAATGACCAGGTCAGCGAGCTGACCCAGATTAAACTGATGACCGACGGGATATTGCTGGCGGAGATCCAGCAGGATCGCCTGCTGATGCAGTATGACACCATCATCATCGATGAGGCGCATGAACGCAGCCTGAACATCGATTTCCTGCTCGGCTATCTGCGCGAACTGCTGCCGCGCCGTCCCGATCTGAAAGTGATCATCACCTCGGCGACCATCGACCCGCAGCGCTTCTCACGCCATTTCAATAACGCGCCGGTCATTGAAGTCTCTGGCCGTACCTATCCGGTTGAGGTGCGCTACCGGCCGGTGGTGGAAGAGGCGGATGATGGCGATCGCGACCAGCTACAGGCGATTTTTGACGCGGTGGATGAGCTGGGACGCGAGAGCCGGGGCGACATCCTGATCTTCATGAGTGGCGAGCGGGAGATTCGTGACACCGCCGATGCGCTGAATAAACGCGACCTGCCGCATACCGAAATCCTGCCGCTCTATGCGCGCCTGTCGAACGCCGAACAGAACCGGGTTTTCCAGTCGCACAGTGGCCGTCGCATCGTGCTGGCCACCAACGTCGCGGAAACCTCACTGACGGTGCCCGGCATCAAATATGTGATCGATCCCGGTACGGCGCGCATCAGCCGTTACAGCTTCCGCACCAAAGTGCAGCGTCTGCCGATTGAACCCATCTCGCAGGCTTCCGCTAACCAGCGTAAAGGCCGCTGCGGACGTGTTTCTGAGGGGATCTGCATCCGGCTCTACTCGGAAGATGACTTCCTGAGTCGTCCGGCCTTTACCGATCCTGAAATCCTGCGCACCAACCTGGCGTCGGTGATTTTGCAGATGACTTCGCTGGGGCTGGGTGACATCGCGGCCTTCCCGTTTGTGGAAGCGCCCGATAAGCGCAATATCCAGGATGGCGTGCGTCTGCTGGAGGAACTGGGCGCGCTGACGCTGAATGAGGAGACGGGCCATTACAAACTGACCGGCTCCGGGCGTCAGCTGGCGCAGTTGCCGGTCGACCCGCGGCTGGCACGCATGGTGCTGGAAGCACAGAAACATGGCTGCGTGCGTGAAGTCATGATCATCACCGCTGGCCTGTCGATTCAGGACCCGCGTGAGCGTCCGGCGGAGAAGAAGCAGGCGTCTGACGAGAAACATCGCCGTTTCGCCGATAAAGATTCTGACTTCCTCGCCTTTGTGAATCTGTGGAACTATCTGGCGGAGCAACAGAAAGCGCTGTCCGGCAACCTGTTCCGCCGCCAGTGTAAAAGCGACTTCCTGAACTATCTGCGGGTACGTGAATGGCAGGATATTTACACTCAGCTGCGCCAGGTGGTGCGGGAACTGGGGATACCGGTGAACAGTGAACCGGCCGAACTGCGGCAGATCCACTGCGCGCTGCTCAGCGGTCTGCTGTCGCATATTGGTCAGAAAGATGCCGACAAGCAGGAGTATACTGGCGCGCGCAACACCCGCTTCGCCATCTTCCCTGGCTCCGGGCTGTTTAAAAAGCCGCCGAAGTGGACCATGGTGGCGGAGCTGGTTGAGACCAGCCGCCTGTGGGGCCGGACGGCGGGGCGCATTGAACCGGAGTGGATTGAGCCGCTGGCCCAGCATCTGATCAAGCGCAGCTACAGTGAACCGCACTGGGAGAAGTCGCAGGGCGCGGTGATGGCCACGGAAAAGGTGACGCTTTACGGTCTGCCGATTGTCGCCGCCCGTAAGGTCAACTACGGTAGCATCGATCCGACCCTGAGCCGCGAGCTGTTTATCCGGCACGCGCTGGTGGAGGGCGACTGGCAGACGCGACATGCCTTCTTCCGCACCAACCAGAAACTGCGCAGCGAAGTGGAAGACCTGGAGCATAAATCCCGCCGTCGCGACATCCTGGTGGATGATGAGACCCTGTTCGCGTTTTACGATCAGCGCATCGGCAAAGCGGTGGTATCGGCGAAGCACTTTGACAGCTGGTGGAAACAGGCCAGCCGCGAAAACGCAGAACTGCTGAACTTCGACAAGCAGATGCTGATCAAAGCGGGCGCGGATAAAGTCAGCCAGCTCGACTACCCCAACTTCTGGCATCAGGGCAACCTCAAGCTGAAGCTGAGTTATCAGTTTGAGCCCGGCGCAGATGCCGATGGGGTGACGGTACACATTCCGCTGCCGTTGCTGAACCAGATCGAGGATAGCGGCTTCGAATGGCAGATCCCCGGTATACGGCGGGAGCTGATTATCGCGCTGATTAAATCGCTGCCCAAACCGCTGCGCCGTAATCTGGTGCCGGCCCCCAACTACGCCGAAGCGTTCCTGGGCCGGGTCAAGGCGATGGAGATGCCGCTGCTGGATGCGCTGGCGCGTGAATTCCGCCGCATGACCGGCGTCACGCTGGAGCGGGAAAACTGGCAGTGGGAACAGGTGCCCGATCATCTGAAAATGACCTTCCGGGTAGTGGATGAGCAGAACCGTAAACTACTGGAAGGCAAAGATCTCACCGCGCTGAAGGCGCAGCTGAAAGGAAAAGTGCAGGAGACGCTGTCGAAAGTCGCTGATGACGGGCTGGAGCAGAGCGGACTGCACATCTGGAGCTTTGGTGATTTGCCGCGCAGCTACGAACAGAAGCGCGGCAGCTATCAGGTTAAAGCCTGGCCCGCGCTGGTGGATGAGAAAGAGAGTGTCGCCATTCGCCTGTTTGACAGTGAGCATGAACAGCAGAAAGAGATGTGGCGCGGTCAGCGTCGTCTGCTGCTGCTGAATGTGCCGTCACCGATCAGGTATCTGCATGAAAAACTGCCGAACAAAGCCAAGCTGGGACTCTACTTCAACCCGTACGGCAAGGTGCTGGAGCTGATCGATGACTGCATCGCCTGCGGCATTGATAAGCTGATGGGAGAGGCGGGCGGTCCGGCCTGGGATCAGGCGGCGTTCGCGCAGTTGCAGGAGAAGGTGCGGGGTGAACTCAATGAGACGGTGGTGACCATCGCGAAACAGGTCGAGCAGATCCTGACGGCGGTGTTCAATATCAATAAACGGCTGAAAGGCCGGGTCGATATGACGATGGCGCTGGCGTTGTCTGACATCAAAGCGCAGCTCAGCGGGCTGGTTTATCGCGGTTTCGTCACCGGCAACGGCTGGCAGCGGCTGGCCGATACGCTGCGCTACCTGCACGGCATTGAACGCCGTCTGGAGAAATTGCCGGCCGATCCGCACAGCGATCGGGCGCGGATGCTGAAAGTGCAGGCGGTGGAGCAGGCGTATCAGGCGTGGCGCAATAAATTGCCGCCGCAGCGCCAGGATGATGACGAGGTGAAGAGTGTCCGCTGGATGATTGAAGAGCTGCGTATCAGCTATTTTGCCCAGCAGCTGGGTACGCCTTATCCGATTTCAGACAAGCGTATTTTGCAGACGATGGAGCAGATGGCGGAGTAGCGGGAGGCGCGCCAGCTGGCGCGCCGCCTGATAGCAGCGAAATCGCGGCGCGTTACTGCGCCAGCGATTCCAGCTTATCTTTGAACGACGTTACCGCGATGGCGCGGTTATCGGCCAGATAGCGATCTTTCGCCGCGGGAGCGGAGCTTTGTACCGCGATTAACTGCCAGCCCTTGTCGCTGTTGAGCAGCAGCGGCGAGCCGCTGTCGCCCGGCAGGGTATCGCACTGATGCGACAGCACGGCGCGCTGCGCCCAGCCGGTAATCAGGCAATCGCTGTGGGAGTAGAGCGTATCGAGGTGATCGGCCGGATAGCCCGCCTGCGTCACTTTTCGCCCGGTCAGCTTCAGCGCGGCGGTCAGATCGCTGCGCGAGCCATCAAACAGCGGGATCGGGGTAATCGCCGAAGGCGGATTGCGTAATATCACGAGGCCATAATCAAAAGGTGCCGCATTGCTCGGCACGATCCAGCCTTCGCCATCCGCTTTTAATTTCGACGCCAGCGAGGGTTCAACCCGCGCATCAATATCATGAATCTCATAGCGCCAGCCTTTATCGCTGGCCATAAAACGCAGCGCAACCGGCTTATCAAAATTGCCCGGCGGTGACAGCAGACAGTGTCCGGCGGTCAGGGCCAGGTGCGGGGAGATCAGCGTGGCGGTACAGAGGTTGCCGCTTTCGGTTTCCAGCTGACCAATCGCATCCCAGGGCGCCGCGGTAATATCGGTGATCGCTTTGCGGTGATCTTTGCCAAAGAACAGCATTTTGATTTCAGCAGAAGTGGGTGTGTCATCGTCATCATCAGCATGAACAGTGGTGGCAAAGCTGAAAAGTCCAACCATTAACAAGGTAGCCAGGCGCATAGAACTCTCAATGGCGAGAAAAAATTGAGGTTATTGTTATCACGTAACAGCGATAACTATAGTCGGTGAGCGTTGAAAAAGGGAGTTTTATTGGTTAATCAGTACGCTACAACGGTTAAATAAAAAAGCTGGCTGCAACAATGCCACACAGGATCATAATAAGCAGAATAATTTCGAAGCGATAGCGACGCACCATATCATCCACTCCAGTAAAGAAACACCCGGCAGAACCGGGTGTTTTTAATCATTAACGCGTGGTCGGGCGCCGGGTGGCGACCTTAGTTTTTAGCCGCTGGTTTAACGACTTTTTTGTGGTGCATCTTTTTAGCGGCCTGCGCTTTCTGAGCCGGTTTTACCACTTTTTTGTGGTGAACTTTTTTAGCAGCCTGGGCTTTCTGAGCTGCTGGCTGGGTCGCTTTTTTGTGGTGAACTTTTTTAGCGGCCTGTGCTTTCTGCGCGGCGTCTTTTTTCACCGCTTTTTTGTGGTGAACTTTTTTAGCGGCCTGCGCTTTCTGCGCGGCATCTTTTTTCACCGCTTTTTTGTGGTGAACTTTCTTGGCTGCCTGCGCTTTCTGAGCCGCTTTATGATGTTTCTTGTGCGCCGTTTTGTGAACAGTTTTAGCCGGTGCAGCTGAAGTGGTGGTGGTCGTTGTTGCGGCTGGTGCAGCGGTAGCAGGCGCGGCGGTGGTATCAGCAGCGAAAGCAACAGAAGACATACCCATAGCAGCGGCGACAACCAGTGCAAATAATTTTTTCATTGCAAATTCCTCGGACTATTTTTTCATGTGTAGCCCACTGCGGGGCCGGTGAAGAGACTATAGGGAAATTGCAGAAGGGTGTCCGTGGGTGTTTGGTATCGGCGTGTAACCGATTGTACAAGACAGGAAAAAGGCGGTCAGCTGACCGCCTCTGTACTCAGTTATGCAGGTAACGCTGCTCCAGATGCTCGCGGAAAAAGGCGGGGTTCAGCGTTTCGCCGGTGGCGTTGATCAGCAACTGGTCGGTAGAGAAGCGGCTGCCGTGCTGCCAGATATTCTGTTGCAGCCAGTCAAACACCGGTTGCAGCTCCCCGTGCTGGACCAGTTCGCTGAGCTGAGGAATCGCTTGCTGTACCGAGCGGAACAGCTGCGCGGCGTACATTGCGCCCAGCGTATAGGTCGGGAAGTAGCCAAACGCGCCGTCGGTCCAGTGAATATCCTGCATACAGCCATCACGGTAGTTACCCCGGGTATCCAGCCCCAGCGACTGCTGCATCTTCTCATCCCACAGCGCCGGGATGTCGTCGACCTCAATTTCACCCTCAATCAACGCCTGCTCGATTTCGTAGCGCAGAATAACATGCGCCGGATAGCTCAGCTCATCGGCATCCACCCGGATCAGCCCCGGTTTAACCTGCTGCGCCAGACGCACGAAGTTATCCGCCGCCAGCGCGGGCTGATCGCCGAAGGTGGCGACCACCTGGGGCAGAATACGCTGTAAAAACTGGCGGCTGCGGCCCAGCTGCATCTCCATAAACAGACTCTGTGACTCATGGATCGCCGTTGAACGCGCCAGCGCCACCGGCTGGCCGCGCCACTGCTGCGGCAGGTTCTGCTCATAGCGGGCGTGACCGGTTTCATGGATCACCCCCATCATGGCGCTGAGGAATTCACTCTCATTGTAACGGGTAGTGATGCGCACATCTTCCGGCACGCCGCCGCAGAAGGGATGGGCGCTGATGTCCAGTCGGCCATGATTAAAGTCGAACCCCAGCGTCTCCATAATGCTCAGACCGAGCTGGCGCTGGGCCGGCACGGCAAACGGGCCCTGCGGCGTGATAACCGGCTGCTGCGCCTGCTTCTCCACCACCTGCTGCAACAGCTGCGGCAGCCAGCTCTTCAGCTCGCCAAAGGTGGAGTCCAGCCGGGCGCGGGTCATGCCAGGTTCATAGAGATCCAGCAGCGCATCGTAACGCGAGCAGCCACTGGCGTCGGCACGCCGCTGTGCCTCTTCGCGGCTCAGGCGCACCACCTCTTTCAGGTTGGTGGCGAAGCCCTGCCAGTCATTGGCCGGACGCTGGCTGCGCCAGGCATGTTCGCAGCGGGAACCGGCGATCGATTTGGCTTCCACAAAATCATCCGGCAGCAGGCTGGCCTGCTGATAGGCGCGCTGCATTTCGTTGAGGTTGGCCCGCTCAACATCGTTCAGCGTCTGCTGCTCCGCACGCTGCAACAGCTCACCCACCTGCGGAGAGGTCAGGATCTGATGCTGCAATACGCTCATTTCGGCCAGCGCTTCACCGCGCGCCTGACTGCCGCCTGGCGGCATGGTGGTTTGCATGTCACATCCGGCGATGGCCGCAACATGACCAAACCGGGAGAGGCGCTGGAATGTGGCGCAAAGCTGTTGATACGCTGAAGTCACGTAAGGCTCCTTGTGGTTTTAACGCAGGGGAATTTCCCGCAAGGGTAGATCAACCGGCCAGCAAAAGCGAACGCTTGCCCCGCCCAGCGGGCTGGACTCAATCGTCACCTGGCCGCTGAGCGCCTGCGCAATCGAATGAACGATCGCCAGCCCCAGCCCGCATCCGCCGGTGGCGCGATCGCGGCTGGGGTCGAGCCGGACAAAGGGTTCGAAAACCCGCGCCCGCTCTTCGGGCGGGATACCCGGACCGTCATCCTCCACCTGGAGGCAGCCGACCGGGCCATCGAACCAGAGGCTGACACGCAGCCGTTCCCGCGCATAACGCAGCGCGTTGTTGACCAGATTATCCAGCACCCGCTCCATCAGCCGCGGGTCGGAGATACCCACGTTTTCGCGCTGCGGCAGGTCAAGATCGAGCCGTACGTCGGGATTAATGGTGCGGAAATCATCCAGCCGCTCACGCAGCCAGCTGGCGAGATCGAGCGAAGTCAGGTTGAGATCGACGCGCGGCCGGTCAAGGCGGGCATAGGTCAGCAGCTCCTCAATCAGGCTTTCCAGCTGACCGATGTCGCGGTTCAGCGCCACCCGCTCGCCGTCAGAGAGATTATCGCTCATCTCCAGCCGGTAGCGCAGGCGTACCAGCGGGGTCCGCAACTCATGGGCGATGCCATCGATCAACTGCTTCTTGCTGGCCACCAGCGTGTTGATATTCTCCGCCATCTGGTTAAAGGCGATACCCAGCCGGAACAGACTGGAGGTGCTGTCAAAATGGGTGCGCACATCCAGCTCGCCCCGGCCAAAACGCTGCGCCGCTTTCTCCAGCCGCTGCATCTCCTGCCAGTGGGGACGCAGCCAGATAAACACCGGCAGCGCCAGCGACATGCCGATAAAAATCAGCAGGGCAATATCCAGCAGCCGCATCTGATGCAGATAGAACAGATAGGGGATCGGTCCGACCGACAGGACGTAGTGGCTGCGGGGAATGTGCTGCAAAAAGGTATATTGATCGTCGAGCGCCACAATCTCGCCAGCGCGTAACCGCCGCATATTGCCCTCATCCAGCTGATATTTGCTCAGTGGCTCAATGTGCAGGTCAAACGACAGGCCGAGATCGAGACTTTTAATCGTCCTGTTCCAGTCGCGCGGCGGGATTTCGCGCAGTTCGCTGCGGATCAGATAGAGCGAACTGGCCATCAGGTCATTCATCGACTGGCGACCGGCGCGCTCAGCGGTGAACTTGTAGACCAGACCGACCAGCAGCGCCATCACCAGAAAACAGACAAACAGCAGCAGGTAAAACTGAATAAAAAGCTTTCTCATAACACGCGGGTATCCCAGGCCTGGGGCGCAAACAGATAGCCTTTGTTGCGGATGGTTTTTATGCGGAACGGCTCGGTGGCGCTGTCGTGCAGCTTTTTACGCAGCCGGGAGATCGCCACGTCGATACTGCGGTCGAGACCGTCATAGCTGACGCCGCGCAGGGTTTTCAGCAGCGCGTCGCGGTTAAGCGTCTGTCCGGCATGACTGGCCAGCACCCACAGCAGATCGAAATCGGCGGTGGAGAGGGCGATCTGCTCATCAAACAGCGTCACCTGGCGGTTGAGGGCGTCAATCGTCAGTGAACCAAAGCGCAGCATCCGGTTGGCGGTGGGCGGGGCGGGCGCGTCTTCTGGCTGTCCCTGCTGCGCCTGGCGCAGATGGAGCCGCAACCGGGCCAGCAGCACCGCGGGCGGCGTGGTTTTCAGGATGTAATCCTGCGCGCCCATCTCCAGGGCCAGAATATGGTTCATGTCGCTGTCGAGCGAAGTCAGCAGAACGATAGGGCCTTGCCAGTTGGCGCGCAGGTCACGGCAGAGGGTCATGCCATCTTTCCCCGGCAGCATAATATCCAGCATGACCAGATCGGGCTGCTGTTCAGCAATCACCGCTTCCGCGCGATCGCCGCGCATCTCGACGATCACCTCAATATCGTGACGACCCAGATAGGCCGCAATCAGCGAACCCACTTCGGGTTCATCTTCTACATAAACAATTTTGTTCATAGTTCACTGAGCAGGAATGAGGATGGCGAAAGCATATCTTTTCCTGGTCCTGAGCTCTACGTCACCGCACGAAATATCCCTGGCTCGCTGGTATCTAACCGGCAAAATGTGCCATCATTAGCGCGGCCTTTTTGCGCCAGGTTTGGGATAGTTATGATTATCATGAGGAGCGTAGTGTGTCTGATAAAGAGCTGGCATCAGCCATATACCCCGACCGCATCTGCTTCAATTACAGTGACTTTCTTTCCGCTTCCTGCAAAAAACGCTGGAGTTTCGTCGACGCCATCTATGGCGTGATGCCGATATTCGGGATGGTGACACGCAAATCCACCCACCCGGTGGCGGGCAATGACGACACCCTGAAAGAATTAGCGTTGCAAATCATTTCGACTCAGGTCAGCGACGAAATTAACATCGCTCGCCTGATCACCCTCGCGGAACAGCAGCAGATCAGCCGCTTCGACATTCAGCTCCCTTATCCGCTCTCCGCTGAGCAGCTGGATGAGATCCATCACGAATACCGTAAGCCGCTGAATCTGACACAGCAGGATGACCTGCTGTGCGTCTCGATTCCGGTGCAGTCACATTAAGCCATAAGCTGCCACACCGCTGGCAGCACGGCTGCAATCAGCAGAACCATGGCGATCCGTTCCAGTGAGGTCAGCGCAACATCGGCGCGGCCACCCCGTCGTGCAAACAGAAACAGCAGCAGGCCCGGCGCATAGAGCACCACTGACATCATCAGATGCAGCGGCCCCGAGGCGTAGAGCAGCCAGATACCATAGAGGCTGGCACCTATACCCACCGCCATCGCCAGCGGGTTAGCCTGGCCGCGCACCACTTTCATCAGATAGAGCCCCACCAGCAGATAGGGCACCAGAATCATCTCCGAGGCGATGGTCAGCAGGTTATTGTAGTCAGCACCGGTAATGGCTATCAGGATCAGGCAGAGCTGAATACTGCCGTTAGTGAGCCACAGTGACGCGGCAGGGGCGTTGTGGCTGTTTTGCCGGGCGATAATGCGGGGGAAAGCGCCCTGTTGCGCGGCAATCAGCGGCACTTCCGCCGCCATAATGGTCCAGCTGAGATAGGCACCGCACACCGAGATGATCAGCCCCACCACAATCACCGCGTTACCCCAGCCGCCCATCAGCCGGGTCATCAGGCCCGCCATGGAAGGATTACGCATCGCCGCCAGTTCGGCACGGGGCACCACACCCAGCGACAGCAGCGTGACCAGCAGATAGACCAGCAGTGCCGCCAGCACCGCCAGCAGCGTCGCCCGGCCCACATCCTTTTTCTGGCGCGCGCGGGCGGAGACCACCACGGCACCCTCAACCCCGATAAACACCCACAGGGTGATCAGCATGGTCTGCTTGGTCTGCTCCCACAAGGGTTGCCCCAGCGTCACGCCGGAGAAGTCGAAACGGAACCGATCGTAATTAAACGCCAGCACCGCCAGCACAATAAACAGCAGCAGCGGCACCAGTTTGCCCAGCGTCGCCAGCAGATTGATGCTGGCGGCGGTCTGCACTCCGCGCAGCACCAGCCAGTGAACCAGCCAGAGCAGCACGGAGGCACCCAGCATCGCCTGCCAGGTATTGCCATCGCCAAAGATAATCCGGTCGGGCGTATCGGTAAAAAAGCTCAGGGCGGAGAAGACGATCACCAGATAGGAGACGTTGGCGATCACCGCACACAGCCAGTAGCCCCAGGCGGAGCAGAAGCCCATCAGCTCCCCAAACCCGGCGCGGGCGTAGGTAAAGATACCGCCATCCAGTTCGGGTTTAAGGCGCGTCAGCAGCAGCAGCGCCAGCGACAGAAAAATAATGCCGACGCCGGTAATCAGCCAGCCCAGCAGCAGCGCAGCCGGACCGGCCACCGCCGCCATATTTTGCGGCAGGCTGAACACCCCGGCGCCCAGCATTGAGCTGAGCACCAGTGCGGTCAGCGCACCGAGACCTAATTTTTTCTCCAAAACTACCTTCCCGCTAGCATAAATGGCTGGGTAAACCCGGTTTTATCATAGGATTATCGTAGAGCAGCAGCAGAATGCGATAACAAAATCCAGACAGGCGGCAGATTTTACGGAGAGTGACTCAGGATGGCAATGCGTGAATATGCAAAACAGAGCAGGGATTATGCAAACAGCAGGGCGGCGAGCGCCGCCCTGACGGGAATTACTTAAACAGATCCGCGGTGACGGTCAGGTTACCGCCACTCTGGTTCTGCCACTGACGGGTGACGTGATAGAACTTCGCGCCTTTATCCGCCGCACGTTTGGCCACTTCTTCCGACACAGCGGTCGGAGTACCGAAGTGACCGGTAAAGGTGACAGTGTCGAACGGCTGCATCTGCGCCGCGGTGATGGCGTTCACTTCCTGTACGGTTTTACCGTCGGGCAGGGTGACCGTGTAGCGTTTACCGGTAGAGCTCTGCGTTTCAAAGAAACGACCCACTTTGCTGCTTGGGGTTTCAGAAGAGGCAACGCCTGGGATCTCAACGTTAGCCGCCGCGGCACCACCGGCGGCCAGGGCCGCTTTACCCGCTTCGGAATTGGCCGGGATCGCGTTCGGGTTCTGGACCTTACGCTCTTTGGCATCCGCTTTATAGACGTAAGCCGTGATGTACTGATTGCCGCCGCTGTTGGCATCGATCTGACGCACGATAAAGAAGGAGGCTGCGCCTTTCTCTTTCGCCGCTTTGGAGATCGCGTCGTTCACGTCCGGCTGGCTGGCAAAGAAGCCGCTGACCGAAACGGTGTCAAAAGGTTCGAGTTTGTAGGCTTCCGCTTTGGGCAGCTCGTTGACGCCATTGAAGCGACGATAGGTGGTCGAGGTATCTGCTGCCGGCGCGTCGGCTTTATAGAGGTCGGCAGTGACCCGCCAGTTACCGCTGTTGCCGTTGCTGTCATTGATACCCTGAATGTAGAAGGAGGCCGCACCCATCTCATCTGCGCGCTTAGAGACGGCGTCGGCAGCATCGCCAATGGCGTTGAAACGACCGGTGATATTAATACGTTCGAATGGCTTCAGCGCGGCCGCTTTTTCTGGCGTTAACTCCTGGGCAGCGAATGCGTTGGCTGTGAGCAGGGATAACAGGGTGGACGCCAGAATGGTGTTCTTCAGCTTCATAAAAATAATCCTTCGCCTTACGCAAAAATGAGTACGAAAACGTGCTGGACTCTTGATGTATAACAGATTAGCCGCTGATTATTGCATGTTATAAACAGACTGTCGCAGCCATTTTTTGCGCTATATCGCGTTATTCAACCAGCGCTTTTTCATTCTTTTGTCATGAAACGCGCATATAGGGCGGTTTCCGCGCTGAGTAACCACTTAAAAGGGTAACGCTTAGCGCTATAACAGTTAATGCATTGTTAAATAAGGGTTTTAATTGATGGTTAATTCGCCCTGCGACGCTTTTTCACAGCAGATTATCTGCTGCTGCCGCTGCTTTGCAGTGGGATAACATGGTTTTACGGTTCTAAAACTGAATTATTGGGTGAATGTCACCACTCTGCGGCACGACTCTGGATCGCGAGACACAATTTCAGTAGGTTATAAATACTTTGAAATACATGCATTTCGTTCATAAGCAGCTGAAACGGCGTTTCAGTTGCCGGTCGTCGTGCAGAGTTCAGGCAATCATCCTTTAACCGATGAAAGGAAACACTATGTTAATTGGAATACCCAAGGAACACCTGCCGAATGAGTCGCGCGTGGCCGCCACGCCCGGCACCGTCGGGCAGCTGATTAAGCTGGGATTCAGCGTCGTGATTGAGCATGACGCCGGTAAACGCGCCAGCTTTGATGACGAAAGTTTTAGCGCGGCGGGCGCCACCCTCAGTGACAGAGAGCAGGTCTGGCAGGCCGACATCATACTCAAGGTCAATGCGCCAGATGACGATGAGATCGCCCTGACGCGGGCGGGCAGTACGCTGGTGAGCTTTATCTGGCCGGCGCAGAATCCCGATCTGCTGGCGAAGCTGGCGGCGCGGCAGGTGACGGTGATGGCGATGGACTCGGTGCCACGCATTTCACGCGCCCAGTCGCTGGATGCGCTGAGTTCGATGGCGAACATTGCCGGCTATCGCGCCATCGTCGAGGCGGCCCATGAGTTTGGTCGCTTCTTTACCGGTCAGATCACCGCCGCGGGCAAGGTGCCTCCGGCAAAAGTGATGGTGATTGGTGCCGGTGTGGCCGGGCTGGCGGCGATTGGTGCCGCAGGCAGCCTGGGCGCTATCGTCCGGGCGTTTGATACCCGCCCGGAAGTGAAAGAGCAGGTGCAGAGTATGGGCGCCGAATTCCTCGAACTCGACTTTGAAGAGGAAGCGGGCAGCGGCGATGGTTACGCCAAAGTCATGTCCGAGGCGTTTATCAAAGCGGAGATGGAACTGTTTGCCGCGCAGGCCAGAGAGGTGGACATCATTGTCACCACCGCGCTGATCCCAGGCAAACCGGCACCGAAGCTGATCACCGCTGAGATGGTCGCCAGCATGAAGCCCGGCAGCGTGATTGTTGACCTTGCCGCGCAGACCGGCGGCAACTGCGAGCTGACCGTCGCCGATCAGGTCACCGTCACCCCGAATGGCGTGAAGATCATCGGCTATACCGATCTGCCCAGCCGCCTGCCGACGCAATCCTCCCAGCTCTATGGCACCAACCTGGTCAACCTGATCAAGCTGCTGTGCAAAGAGAAAAACGGCGAAATTGAGATCGATTTTGACGATGTGGTAGTGCGTGGTGTAACGGTGGTACGTGACGGTGACGTCACCTGGCCAGCCCCACCAATTCAGGTCTCCGCAGCGCCGAAAGCCGCTCCTGCGGCGGCGAAAGCGGCGCAGAAAGTGGAGGAAAAACCGGGCTCGCCGTGGCGCAAATATCTGCTGATGGCCGTGGCGATCGTCCTGTTTGGCTCTCTGGCGAGCGTCGCACCCGCCGATTTCCTGTCGCACTTTACCGTGTTCGCGCTCGCCTGCGTGGTCGGTTATTACGTGGTCTGGAACGTCAGCCACGCGCTGCATACGCCGCTGATGTCAGTGACCAATGCGATCTCCGGCATCATCGTGATCGGTGCGGTGTTACAGATGGGGCACGGAGGCTGGGTCACCTTTATCTCCTTTATTGCCGTGCTGATTGCCAGCATCAATATTTTCGGTGGCTTCACCGTCACCCAGCGCATGCTGAAAATGTTTCGTAAGGGGTAACTTATGTCTGGCGGATTAGTCACAGCAGCTTATATTGTTGCTGCAATTTTGTTTATCTGTAGTCTCGCCGGTCTCTCCCGACATGAGACCTCAAAGCGCGGAAATATTTTTGGTATCGCCGGGATGGCGATTGCGCTGATCGCCACCATCTTCGGGCCAGAGAGCGGTAACGTGGTCTGGATCCTGCTGGCTATGGTGATCGGCGGTGCCATCGGTATCCGCATGGCGAAAAAGGTTGAGATGACCGGCATGCCGGAGCTGGTGGCGATTCTGCACAGTTTCGTCGGTCTGGCCGCGGTGCTGGTGGGCATCAACAGCTATATCGACCATGCGCCTGGCCTGCCCGCGGTGATGGAGAACATCCATCTCAGCGAAGTCTTTATCGGCATCTTTATCGGTGCGGTGACCTTCACCGGGTCGCTGGTGGCGTTTGGCAAGCTGTGCGGCAAGCTCTCTTCCCGGCCGCTGACCTTACCGCATCGCCACAAGCTCAATCTGCTGGCGCTGGTAGTGTCGTTCCTGCTGCTGCTGTGGTTTGTCAAAACTCACAGCACCGCCGTACAGGTGTTTGCCCTGTTGCTGATGATGGTGATTGCGCTGGCGTTTGGCTGGCATCTGGTCGCCTCTATCGGCGGGGCGGATATGCCGGTAGTGGTCTCAATGCTCAACTCCTACTCCGGCTGGGCGGCGGCTGCCGCAGGTTTTATGCTCAGCAACGACCTGCTGATTGTCACCGGCGCGCTGGTGGGTTCTTCCGGTGCGATCCTCTCCTACATTATGTGTAAAGCGATGAACCGCTCGTTTATCAGCGTGATCGCTGGCGGCTTTGGTACCGAAGCCAGCAGTGGTGAGGAGAGCCAGGAAGTGGGCGAATACCGTGAAATCAGCCCGGAAGAGACCGCGGAGATGCTGAAAGCCTCATCTTCCGTGATTATCACGCCGGGCTATGGCATGGCGGTAGCCCAGGCACAATATCCGGTTGCGGAGATCACCGCCCGACTGCGTGCGCTCGGGATTAAAGTGCGGTTCGGTATCCATCCAGTGGCAGGACGTCTGCCGGGCCATATGAACGTGCTGCTGGCGGAAGCCAAAGTGCCGTATGACGTGGTGCTGGAGATGGATGAGATCAACGATGATTTCAGCGACACCGACACGGTGCTGGTAATCGGCGCGAACGATACCGTTAACCCGGCCGCGCAGGATGATCCGCACAGTCCGATTGCCGGTATGCCGGTGCTGGAGGTGTGGAAAGCGCACAACGTGGTGGTGTTTAAACGCTCAATGAATACCGGTTATGCCGGGGTGCAGAACCCGCTGTTTTTTAAAGAGAACACCCAGATGCTGTTTGGTGACGCCAAAGCCAGCGTCGAAGCGATTCTCAAAGCCCTGAAATAAAAAGGGCGGCTAATCAGCCGCCCGTTCATCCCATGAGGAGGATTAATCCTCCTCATCCTCTTCATCATCCAGATCAATCGGCGATTTGAAATCGTCTGGCTTAAGGGCCAGCAGATCGCAGCGCAGATGATCAATCACCTGTTCAGCCGTATTGCCGAGGAAAGCCGCCGAGAGGCCGGTACGCCCGATGGTGCCCAGCACCACCACACCGGCACCGAGATGCGCGGCCAGGTCGGGGATCACCTCTTCCGGTAATCCTTTCGCCACATGGGTAAACTCTTCACCAATACCGAATTTCTGACGTAACGCTTTCATCGCCACCAGATGCTGACCGCGGATGGCGTCGTTATAGACGCTGGGATCAAAGTCAGGCAGTTCAATGGCGATATTGATCGGCGTAACCGGGTAGGCACCGACCAGATGGACTTCGGTCTGATTGACCTTCTCCGCCAGCTTCACCGTTTCCCGGATCAGCTTCTGGTTCAGGCCATCGTGATGCGGCTCTTCGCTGGCGAGATTGACGGCGACAATGGCTTTACCGCCTTCCGGCCACGGCTGGTCTTTCACCATCCAGACCGGGCAGGGGCACTTACGCAGCAGATGCCAGTCGGTGGGGGTAAAAATCACCGATTCGAGGCGGTCATGCTGATGCGCCATTTTCAGTACTAAGTCATGCTGATGGGTCAGGACTTCCTGAATAATCGCCTCGAAGGGACGGTTATGCCAGATGACTTTAATATCAATCTCGACCCCGGCATCGAGGTAGGCGTGCGCCTGCTCGCGGATCCACTCCGTACGCTGACTGATGACGCCCTGGCGCATCGAGGCGCGCTCGTCAGGCGACAGCAGGGTGGTCATCTCATAGGAGAAATCGTAGATAGGCAGAAAGGCTTTGATTTTGCCGCCGATGCGCTGATTGAGATAGACCGCACGTCGCAGCGCGGGCTGATCGTCCTGCTGGGCATCAATGGCGACCAGAATGTTTTGGTACTGGGACATGAGGCGTTCTCCTTAAACCAGTGCGACTGGAATAAAGATAGCCTATGTTGCACAGCGGAAGAAGTGAAAAAGTTACTGCCGGATCAACAAAATAACAATTATTAATCCGGCCAGCTGTCAGGCCGCCTGATGGCTCTGGCCCGCCAACTCTTCCAGCAGGGCGTGGTTCTCAATAGTGATATATTTTCCTTTCACCGCCAGCATGCCCGATTTCTGGAAACGGCCCAGCAGACGGCTGATGGTCTCCACGGTCAGACCCAGGTAGTTACCGATGTCGCCACGGGTCATGGTGAGACGGAACTCGCGCTGTGAGAAGCCGCGCTGGCCGAAACGGCGGGAGAGGTTCCAGATAAAGGCCGCCAGCCGCTCTTCAGCATTTTTCTTCGACAGCAGCAGGATCATATCCTGGTCGCCTTTGATTTCGCCGCTCATCAGACGCATCATCTGCTGACGAAGGGCCGGCATTTTGCCTGACAGGTCATCCAGCGTCTCAAACGGAATTTCGCAGACCATCGCCGTTTCCAGCGCCTGGGCGAAGCTCGGATGGCTGGAGCCCATAATCGCGTCAAAGCCGACTAAGTCACCCGCGAGGTGGAAACCGGTGATTTGCTCATCGCCCTGTTCGGTAATGGTGTAGCTTTTAATGGTGCCAGAGCGAATCGCATAAAGAGATTTCAGTTCATCACCAGCTTTGAAAAGCGTTTGCCCTTTCTGGATCGGTTTCTTACGCTCAATGATATTGTCGAGCTGATCCAGCTCATGTTCATTTAGGGTGAAAGGGATGCAGAGCTGACTGATGCTGCAATCCTGGCAGTGAATGGCACAACCGCCTGACTGAATACGACGAATGCTGCGTTTTTCAGGGATCATAATGGTTTGCTCGACGATAATTGACTGGAATCAATTTTAACATTTTTTAAGCGCAATGGAACTCATCCGAGCAGCTTTAGGCCTACAAAGTTCAGGGATGAATCACACAACCTGAAATGCTGATGTGACGGGCTTCTCAGAATGGCGGAATCTCGCACTGTCACGAAAAGTTTCCGCTTCTGACCGCCGCACACGGCGCTTTATCGACCGGCAGAATGAAAAAAGAGGCTGGCAGGGCGGTTTTCGCTTTTGCTACGCTCTCTGATTAGCCCGTTTTGCACTCCATCAATTTTAACCAGGTGTGAGAAACCATGAACCTTGATGATGACGACCTCTTTCGGGATGCCATGGGCGATGTCACTCCGTTAAAAGACACCACCAGCACGTTATGGCTCAAAGCCCCGTCAACCAAAGCGCCACGTAAGCCGCCAGGCGACACGGAGCAGGAGAATTTTCTGACCCGGGGTTATCTGGAGATCGTGCCGCTGAACACACCGCTGGAATATAAAGCCGACGGTATTCAGCAGGGCGTGCTGGATAAACTGCGCAAAGGGGAGTACCGGCTGGACGCCAGTCTCAACCTGCTGCGCCAGCCGGTTGAAACCTGTCGCCAGGCGCTATTCAGTTTTATGATGCAGGCTCACAAACAGGGATTGCGTAATCTGCTGATTATTCACGGCAAAGGCCGCGACGATCAGTCACATGCCAACATTGTGCGCAGCTATCTGGCGCGCTGGCTTCAGCAGTTTGACGATGTGCAGACCTTCTGCGTCGCCCAGACCCAGCATGGCGGCGGCGGGGCGCTCTACGTCGGGCTGCGCAAAACCGACAAAGCGCGGCTCGATAACCGTGAGCGCCATGCGAAACGCAGCCGCTAGCTGTGAAACTTACGGATGGTCGACATCAGCACTTCTGCGCTGAGACTCAGCTCACTGCCGGTCCGGGTAATGATACCGACCGGCTCTCCCGGTCCTGAAGAGTTTATCGGCAGGGCACAGACCGCGTTGTGGCTGAGATCTTCCCTGATCGCCCCGGATGGCACAAACCAGATGTAGTCGTAGCGCAGGGCGAGCTGGCGAGCCAGCGAGGTTGAAGAGGTTTCGATGCAGTGCGGCGGCAGCGAGCAACCCTGCTCATCAAGCATCTGCTGGGCGATACGGCGCGGGGCGGTGCCCTCCGGCGAAATCACCACCGGCCACTGCATCGCCCTGGATAACGTGACGTTGTCACTCAGCAGCGGATGTTCTGGCCGCACCACCAGCTTAAGCGACTCCAGAAACAGCAGTTCATAGGTCAGCCCCTGCATCATGTCGCTGTCGGCCATCCGGCCGATGCCGATGTCGAACTCACCGGCGCGCAGCCCGGCCAGCAGCACATTGTTATGCAGGGTCGCCACCTGAATCGTGGTATGAGGTTGCAGCTGGTGGAAGCGATCAAGAATCGGCGGCAGCATGCCCATCGCGGCGGTGGTTAATGCGCCGAGCCGGATGATCACCGGGCTGTCACCGGGCTGCTCGTTGAAACTCTGTCCGGCATGGTTCAGCGCGTCCAGCACCCGCACCGCATGGGTCAGAAACTGCTCGCCCATGGTGGTGAGCTGCGCACCCAGCCGGCCACGCTCAAACAGCCTGACGCCGGTCAGCTCCTCCAGCTCGTTCAGGGTCTTGGAGAGCGCAGGCTGGCTCAGGCTCAGCGTCTCTGCCGCCCGGCCCAGCGTGCCCTGCTGCGCAACGGCAACAAAGGTATGTAAATGGCGCAAACGAATGCGCTGATTAAAAAGGATATTTTTTTCCATAGCCTAAACTTAATGAGGATCACCGCGAACAGGCAACCCTTTAAAATGGATTTTGTTAACTTAGTTGCAAATTTATTTTAACAAACAGGCTGGAATAGCACTATTCCCGCTTAACCTACTGAATCATAACCATTCCTCCTGATGAGTGCAGGCCAGGGCGGTTTACAGCGCCTATGAGATCAACAGGTTAACGCTTCTTAAATTGAATAATTCTCAATATCATATAAATTTCTGGCGTTTTAAGGTTAACGATCGGCTATCATTAGCGCCGTTTTTTTTACTTAATCTGATGTCAAATCCCGACCCTCCAGAGGAGTTTTCATTGAGCAGCATCGAGGCGGTAGATGTTCGCCAGCTTATCAACCAGCAGAGGCTTAGCCTCTGGCAGAAACGGTTAATAGCGCTCTGTTTTATTGTGGTTGCGCTCGATGGCATGGATATTGCGATTATGGGATTTATTGCCCCGACGCTGAAAATGGCGTGGGGTGTCACCAATCATCAACTGGGCGTGGTGATCAGCGCAGCGTTAATCGGGCTTGCGCTCGGCGCGATGGTGGCAGGGCCGCTCGCCGACCGCTACGGTCGCCGGATGATGATTATCCTCAGCGTCTTCTTTTTTGGCCTCTGGACGCTGGCGACCGCACTGTCGCAGAACATTGAGCAGATGATGCTGTTTCGCTTCCTGACCGGTCTCGGGCTGGGGGCGGCGATGCCGAATGTCGGTACGCTGGTCGCCGAGTATGCCCCGGATCGGCGACGCGCTTTTATCATCACCGTGGTCTTTTGCGGTTTTACCTTCGGGGCCGCCAGCGGGGGCTTTGCCGCCTCCTGGCTGTTGCCGCGCTACAACTGGCATTCGGTGTTGCTGCTGGGCGGTCTGCTGCCGCTGCTGGTGCTGCCTTTTTTGATCCGCGGCCTGCCCGAGTCAGTACGTTTTCTGATTAGCCGGGGGGCGCCCGCTGCCCGTATTCACGCCATTGTTGAGCGGATGCTGCCGGGCAAAACCCAGCCCGACAGCGCGTTTCTCGCCCCGGAAACCCGTGTCGCGGCGCATGGCGCCATCGGGACCGTGCTCTCACGCCGCTATCTGTTTGGCAGCACCATGCTGTGGGGCGGCTACTTTATGGGGCTGTTTCTGGTCTATCTGATCGGCAGCTGGCTGCCCTCGCTGGTCAACACCCTGGGTATGTCGGTAACGGAAGCGGCGATCATCACCGCGATGTATCAGGCTGGCGGAACGCTGGGATCGCTGTTTGCCGGCTGGCTGATGGATCGCTTCAATCCCAACCTGGCGCTGGCGGCAATCTACGGCTGTGGTGGTGTCTTTATCGTGGCGCTGGGCTTTTCCCCGGCCGAAGCGGGCATCATGAGCCTGATCGCCTTTTGCAGCGGCTTCTGTTTCAACGGGGCCAACACCGGCATGAATGCCCTGTCCGCGAGCTACTATCCCACGCACGCCCGCGCAACCGGCTCCAGCTGGATGCACGGGGTGGGTCGTGTCGGCGCGATTTTAAGCGCCTTCGTCGGCGCGGAGATGCTGTCACTCGGCTGGTCCTTCAGCGTTATCTTCCTGCTGCTGGCGATACCGGCTGTGATCACCACCCTGATGCTGATACTGAAAAACCGCTACGGCTTTAAGCCGATCACAAATTCATGATTTTTTCCGCTGACGCCGGTGCGTTGCATTACATTAGCAGCAACGCTCACGCAGGCAGGTGGATAAGATGGACAACTTTCTCAGTGCGGATGCTATCCGCACCCGTTTCTCTCAGGCGATGTCAGCGATGTATCAGCAGGAGGTGCCGCAATACGGCACGCTGATGCAGCTGGTGGCCACCGTTAACGATCGCGCGCTGGAAGCTGACATCGCGCTGAAGGATCGTCTGACCGCCGCCGATGAGATTAGCCGACTGAATATCGAACGCCACGGTGCTATCCGCGTCGGCAGCGCCCAGGAATTGGCCACGCTGCGGCAGCTGTTTGCGGTAATGGGGATGTATCCGGTCGGCTATTATGATCTCTCGCAGGCGGGGGTGCCGGTCCATTCCACCGCGTTCCGCCCGATCGATGAGGCGGCGCTGCGGCGCAATCCCTTCCGGGTCTTTACCTCGCTGCTGCGTCCCGAACTGATCGAAGATAGTGCGCTGCGGGAAAAAGCGCTGGCGATCCTTGCGGCACGCGATATTTTCACCGTCCGCTGTCGCCAGCTGCTGCAACTGCATCAGCAACAGGGCGGTCTGACCGCAGCCCAGGCTGAGGAGTTTGTTACCGAAGCGCTGGAAACCTTCCGCTGGCACGCCCACAGCAACGTTGACAGCCAGACCTATCAGGCGCTGAATCAGCAGCACCGGTTAATTGCCGATGTGGTCTGTTTTCCCGGCTGCCATATCAATCACCTGACACCGCGCACCCTGGATATTGACCGGGTTCAGCAGCTGATGCCGTCGCGCGGCATCGATCCCAAAACCCTGATTGAGGGGCCGCCACGTCGTCAGGTGCCGATCCTGTTACGGCAGACCAGCTTCAAAGCGCTGGAGGAGCCGATAATTTTCCAGGATGGTCATCAGGGAACCCATACCGCCCGTTTTGGCGAGATTGAACAGCGTGGCGTGGCGCTGACGCCGAAAGGGCGCGCGCTCTACGATCGGCTGCTCAGTGAGGCGGGCAGCGGGCAGGATAACCAGCAGCATCAGCAGCATCTGGCCGCCGTGTTCCGCGATTTTCCTGATGATGAGACCACGCTGCGTCAGCAGGAACTGGCCTGGTTCCATTACCGGCTGAGTGAAAAGGGCGTCGCCACACCGCCTGAACAGGGTGAATCGCTGGAGAGCCTGATCCGCGCAGGACGGGTGCTGGCGGACCCCATCGTGTATGAAGATTTTCTGCCGGTCAGCGCGGCGGGCATTTTTCAGTCCAACCTCGGCGATCGGGCGCAGGTGCGCTCAGCCGGTCAGGCGAGCCGCGAAGCCTTTGAAGCGGCGTTAGGCAGCGCGGTGCTGGATGAGATGGCGCTCTATGCGTCACGTCAGCAGCGTTCGCTGGAACAGTGCGGCATACGAACCGGCTAAGCTGTTAACAGGAGAGCGCCCGCTCTCCTGTTATCCCGCAGGCGCTCAGCCTGCATCTCCATCAACGGCTCTCTGAATCCGATGGTCCTGAACCGCGGTTTCCCGCAGGCTGTCCGCCAGAAATTGTCGCTTTATCAACGGTTGCCGGTTTCCTGGCGTAAATATCTTTATCGGTTAGCCCGCCTGCTGATTATTTATCACCAGCCGCCGGGCACAGCGTGCGAAGGTGCGTGCTGGCGGCCTGCGGCGGCGTCAGCCGCGCCGTGCTGAGATAACCGTTATTAATCAATCGCGCTGGCGGAGCTGCCTCAGCGGGTGACGAGGGTGCAGACACCTGATATGCCCGTTTCAGCTTAATCTGCAAATCCGCCTCAGACATGGACAAGCGTGGCGGGCCTGCAAATAATGGAGAGACGTCTGCACAGGGAAACAGGAATGAAAAACGAAACAGGTCTGAGGATCATGACTGCCGAGGGTGAGTTACGTGGATGCATGGACGATGACCTTTTCGTGTTCAAAGGCATACCTTATGCGGCACCGCCACAGGGCGCGCTGCGCTGGCGACCACCGCAGCCTGTCGCCCCCTGGCAGCAGGTGCGTGATGCCACCCGCTTCAGTGCTTCCGCCTGGCAGAACCGCGCCTGGTGTCAGGCGGTGGGTGGAGGCGATCCGGGCGAACTGAGCGAGGATTGCCTTTATCTGAATGTCTGGACGCCCGATGTTGAACCGGTGAAACCTTTGCCGGTGATGGTCTGGCTGCACGGCGGCGGTTACGCCATTGGCGCGGGCGGTCTGGCACCTTACAGCGGCAAGCCGCTGGCCTCACGCGGCGCGGTAGTGGTCACTCTCAACTACCGGCTGGGCCATCTCGGTTTCTTCTCTCATCCGGCGCTGGATGCGGAATATCCGGTCGCTGGCACGGTGAACAATTTTGGTCTGCTCGATCAAATCGCCGCGCTGCAATGGGTTCAGCGCAACATCCCTGCATTTGGCGGCGACCGCCGTAACGTAACGCTGTTCGGCGAATCGTCCGGCGCGCGCAGCGTGCTGTCGCTCTGCTGCTCACCGCTGGCGGAAGGGCTGTTTCATAAAGGCATCGTCCAGAGCGCCTATAGCCTGCCGGATACGCCGCTGAAAAAGGCGCGTCAGCAGGGGATGGCGGTTGCCCGGCACCTGGGTTTGCCGCCCGACGCCAGCGCCGATGCCCTGCGGGCACTGCCCGCCGACGCCTTCTGGTCACTGGAAGGGCCACTGGCGATCCCGCCGGTACCGATTGCCGGTGACGCGGTGCTGCCTGAGCCGATGCTGAAAACCTTTCTGGCGGCACAGCAGCATCGGCTGCCGCTGATGGCGGGCAGTAACAGCGACGAAGCCAGCGTGCTGGAATATTTTGGCGTTGACGCCACGGCAATCCTCTATCAATTGCGCGATAAGAACCGGCTCACCTATCGGATGCTGAAATGGATGTATGACATCCATGACGATCGGCTGCTGGGACGGGCGGTGGCGCGCGATATGGCCTTCAGCATCATGCCCTGGCTGGTGATGCGGGCGCAGCACAGGGTCGGGATGCCGGGCTGGCGCTACTGGTTTGATTATGTGTCGGAGCAGGCCCGCGATCTCTATCCGCACGGCACCTGGCACGGCAACGAAGTGCCTTATGTGCTGGATACCCTGAGTCAGATGCCCGATCCACTGGAAAACCGCCCCTTCAGCGCCGGCGACCGGGCTTTTGCCGCACAGGTCAGCGACTACTGGTTCACCTTTGCCCGTGATGCCGGGGAATATAAGCATCAGCTGGAGGGAGACGTCGTCTGGCCAGCGTGGCATCCGGGCAATGACGTGACAATGTCACTGGGTCAGGCGAGCCAGCAGGGTCTGTCTTTAAGACACAACTTTATGCGTGCCAGAATGCGGCTGTTCCGCCTGCTGATGAGCAGAATGGTCAGGCTTTAGGCGGCAGATGACGGTTAGCCTGCTAACCGTTAAATTTCGCGAATGGAATAATTTTGCTTTTTAAAGTGTAATGTACTGATATTTATTGTTTTTATCGGGCATCGCTCGGGCGGACGCTGTAAATAAATAGGTAACAAAACAGTTACATTTTCACGATCCCGTGCCGATAAATCTCCTATGCCCGACGCTTGCGGGTCAACGTGTATAGGATTCTGGTATGGGAATGCTCAAAAATTTCACCATTCGTGCAGTCATGCTCACGATTCTGGGACTGTTCTGTTTACTGTGGAGCGGCGTCGGGCTTTACAGCATCCACTCGCTTGGCGCGCTCAGTGACGGCAACGATGTTGACCGTCATCTGGTCGAGCAGATGACGGTGCTGGGTAAAGGTAACGATCAATATTTTCGGGTTATTACCCGCTTATCCCGTGTCATGGAAAGCAAAGCGGCGGGCAAGACGCTGACTGATGAGGATTACGCGCCGGTGCAGCAGGCGCTGGACGGCATGACCCAGCAGCTGACGCGCTTTAAGCAGCTGGCACCCGGCCCGATGAGCCCCGATGTGGTGGATGAGGTGATTCAGCGCTGGCAAAAGCTGCTGGATGGGGGCGTGACGCCGCAGTTGCAGCAGGCGCGTCAGGCGTCGGCCGAGGCGTATCGTCAGCAGGCCAACAACGTGACGCCGCCGCTGAGCCGCGCGTTTGGCCTCAGCGCCGATAAATTTAATCAGACTGCCGCTGAAATACTCGATCAGACCCGGGTTGAGGTTGATCGCCTGACCGCCATCACCAAACTGATTATCACCATCGCCGTGGTGATCGGCCTGCTGATTCTGCTGTTTACCGACCGTTATCTGGTGGCGATGCTGGTCCGGCCGCTGGAGAAGATCCGCAACCACTTCGCTATCATCGCCACTGGCGATCTGAGCCAGCCGGTCCATGAATTTGGCCGTAACTGCGTCGGTAAGCTGGTGCCGCTGCTCAGCGCGATGCAGGATAGTCTGCGCGAAGCGGTCAGCGCGATTCGCAGCGGCACAGAGAACATTTCACGCGGTGCGGCAGAGATCTCCGCCGGTAACAACGACCTCTCTTCGCGTACCGAAGAGCAGGCGGCCGCGCTGGAACAGACCGCGGCCAGCATGGAACAGCTCACCGCCACGGTGAAATTCAATGCCGACAATGCGCGTCAGGCCAGCCTGCTGGCAGAAACCGCCACCTCCACCGCCCAGCGCGGTGGCCAGCTGGTGAGCGAAGTGATCAGCACAATGGATGGCATTTCCGGCAGCTCGAAGAAAATTGCCGAGATCACCAACGTGATCAACGGTATCGCTTTCCAGACCAATATCCTGGCGCTCAACGCCGCGGTAGAAGCGGCGCGGGCAGGGGAACAGGGCCGTGGTTTTGCGGTGGTGGCGTCCGAAGTGCGTAATCTCGCCCAGCGCAGCGCCAACGCCGCCAAAGAGATCGCCACGCTGATTGAAGATTCGGTCCAGCGTGTCGGCAAAGGAGCCGAGCTGGTCAGCACCACCGGTGGCACCATGAACCACATTCTTAAATCGGTGCAGGATGTCGATGCCATCATGAAACAGATTGCCTCTGCTTCTGAAGAGCAGAGCAAAGGGATTTCGCAGGTGGGGACGGCGGTAACGGAAATGGACAGCGTGACGCAGCAGAACGCCTCACTGGTTGAAGAGGTCTCCACGGCGGCGAGCGCCCTGGCGGTTCAGACAGAAGCATTGCAGGCTTCAGTGGCGAAGTTCCGACTCTCCGGCAGCGCGCAGAGCGCGCCCGCCAGCAAGGCGAAACCCACCGCGCCCGCCGCGCCGCTGCGGACTCAGGCTCAGGCTCAGGCTCAGGCTAAACCAGCAGAGAGCAGTGACTGGGTGACCTTCTGATCGCGACACAGCCACGCCACCAGTTCCGCCAGGAAGGGTGGCGCGTCCGCCGCGGGCCGCTGCAATAGCGTATAGACGGCCCCGGTTTTTACCTCGCCAGCGAAAGGTTTTATCAGCCTGCCGCTGGCAATATCACTCTCCACCAGATTGCTGTCGGCAATCGCCACCCCAAAGCCCTGAATCGCCGCGCTGATCGCCAGATCCATGGTGGCAAAATGCTGGTTTCGCCTCATGCTTAACGTCACCCGCTGCGCCGCCAGCCAGCACTGCCAGTCACGACTATCACCAGTGGGATGCAAAAAGGTCATCGCCGCCAGCGCGGAGGGCGATTCGGGGCAGGGTTGATCGGCGGCGATCACCGGCGTCAGCGACTCGGCGAAAAGGCAGATCCCCCCGGCGTGCGGCTTGCCATAGACAATGGCCGCATCGTAGTTTTCAAGCTGGGTGGCATGATCCAGCGTGGTGGTCAGCGCGACATGAAGGTCCGGCCGCTGTTGTTCCAGCGCCACCAGTCGCGGCACCAGCCAGCGCATCGCACAGGTCGGGGCCTTCAGGCGAATGCTGGTATGGCTGCGGCGCGCTTTCTCGCTGGCCTGTTCCATCAGCTCAAAGCCCTGGCGCAGTTCGGGCAGCAGCGCCGCGCCCTGTGGCGTCAGCCGCAGACCGCGCGCGTGACGATCAAACAGCGTCAGCCCCAGCCACTGCTCCAGCGCGGCGATCTTGCGGCTGACGGCACCCTGGGTCAGACAAAGCTCGCTGGCGGCGTGCGTCAGATTGAGATGGCGGGCGGTCACCAGAAAGGCGTGAATGGCGTTAAGCGGCAGGGATGAACGCGACACGGGAAACCTCAGCTATGCATTTTTGTCATGGCTATTATGACGACATTTCGCTTGCCGACTCAAGTCACAGCCCGTTGAATAGCGGTTTACCCATTTTCACGGGATTCGCCCGCTCGGAGAGAGTATGTCACTGAACACGCCTGTCGCTATCCAGTCAAAATTGCCGGATGTCGGCACCACTATTTTTAGCGTCATTGGTCAGCTTTCGGCCCGGCATCAGGCGATCAACCTGTCGCAGGGCGCGCCCAACTTCCCGTGCGATCCGGCGCTGGTAGCCGCGGTCAGCCGCGCCATGGAGCAGGGGCACAACCAGTATGCCGCCATGATGGGGCTGCCGGTGTTACGGGAAGCGCTGGCCGAAAAAGTGGAGACGCTCTACGGGCAGAAATATGATCCCGCCAGCGAAGTGCTGATCACCGGCAGCGCCAGTCAGGGACTCTACATGGCGATTACTGCGCTGGTCCATCCGGGCGACGAGGTGATTTTCTTTGAGCCCGCCTTCGACAGCTACGCCCCCGTGGTGCGGTTGCAGGGCGGCAAGCCCATCGGCCTGAAATTACAGGTGCCCGCTTTCGCCATCGACTGGGATCAGCTGCGGGCCGCGATTACCCCGCGCACCCGGATGATTATCATCAATACGCCGCATAACCCCAGCGCCCAGGTGTTGACCCCGGAGGATCTGAACCAGCTGGCCGCTCTGACCCGCAACAGTGACATCGTGGTGCTCTCTGACGAGGTCTACGAACATATTCTGTTTGACGGTCGCCCGCACTGCGGAATGGCGACGCACCCGGAGCTGGCGGCGCGCAGCGTCATCGTCTCCTCATTCGGCAAAACCTTTCACGTCACCGGCTGGCGGGTCGGCTACTGCCTGGCACCGGCGGAACTGATGAGCGAGCTGGTCAAAGTGCATCAGTTTATGATGTACGCCGCCGATACGCCGATGCAGGTCGGCTTCGCGCACTATCTGCAAACGCCGGAGAATTACCTGTCGCTCTCCGCCTTCTATCAACAGAAGCGCGATCGGCTGGTGGCACTGATGGAGGGATCTCCCTTCAGGCTGCTGCCGAGCGCCGGTTCGTTCTTTATGCTGGCCAGTTATGGACATTTCAGTGACGAACCGGACAGCGAAATGGTAAAACGTCTTATCGTCGATTACGGAGTGGCGACCATTCCGCTGTCGGCGTTTTATATGGATGGGACAGACAACAAACTGATTCGCCTCTCTTTTGCGAAAGACGAGGCGACACTTGAGGCTGGCGCCGCTGCGCTGTGTGCTTTTCCCCACTGAATCACGACGCGGCATCGCGGATGTGAGGCAGGACGGGAGAGGTAAATATGACTTTCGGGGTAAGTAAATAATGAAAAAAATGAACGCGCTGTTTCTCGCGCTCGGCATGATGACATCGCTGTCGACACTGGCTCAGGATCTGCGCTACGGCGTGGAGTCACAATATCCGCCGTTTGAAAGTCGCAACGCCAAAGGTGAGCTGGAAGGGTTCGATATTGAGCTGGGCAACGCTATCTGCCAGGCGGGAAAATTCAGCTGCCACTGGGTCGAGAGCAGCTTTGACGCGCTGATCCCGGCGTTACAGGCGAAGAAGTTCGACGCCATCAACTCAGCGATGAACATTACCGAAGCGCGCGCGAAAAGTATCGGTTTTACCCAGCCGATCTACCGTATCCCGACCATGTTAGTCGCCAGAACCGATCAGAAGCTGGCCCCGACGGCCGGGGCGCTGAAGGGCAAAAACATCGGCGTGTTACAGGGATCGATTCAGGAGACCTACGCGAAGCAACACTGGGAGTCGCAGGGCGTGACCGTCACCTCTTACCAGGATCAGAACCAGGTCTATAACGACATGGTTGCCGGTCGCCTTGATGGTACGCTGGTAATGTCCGCCGCCGGTCAGTCCGGTTTCCTCGATAAGCCGCAGGGCAAAGGTTTTGGCTTTGTCGGCAAGCCGGTGGAAGATGACGCGATTCTGGGGTCGGGCATCGGCTATGGTCTGCGTAAAGATGACACCCAGCTGAAGCAGTCGCTGGATGCGGCGATCGCCAAAGTGCAGGGCGATGGCACGCTGAAAAAGCTGGCGGAGAAATATTTCCCCGGCATTGATGTCAGCGTGAAGCCATAATCGCAAACCGGGCGCATTCAGCGCCCGGTTTTTGGTTCAGCCTGCCGCCGCCAGATAGCAGAGTTTTTCCGCCACCTGATAGGACTTCACAAACGAGGGCAGCGGTAAAAACTCGAAGCGGGAATGGAAATTGTGTGCCCCGGTGAAGAAGTTCGGCGTCAGCAACCCTTTGGCTGACAGCGCCGCGCCGTCGGTGCCGCCACGCATCGGGATCACTTTCGGTTCAATCTCCAGCGCGGCAAAGGCGCTGAAAATCAGGTCGATCGCCCGACGATCTTCACCCAGCGCATTGCTGATATTGCTGTAAATATCGCTGATATTGACGCTTACCTCGCCGGTCGGATAACGTGCCGCGAGATCCGCAGCGGCCTGCTGCAACTGCTGCTTACGCGCGGCGAAGCTGCTGAGATCAAAATCACGAATGGAAGCTTTCAGCGTCGCTTTGCTGGCGTTGGCCTGTATCTCGTTGAACCAGATATAGCCTTCACGTCCTTCGGTATGTTCAGGAGTCTGCTGCCGGTCAAACAGGCTGATGTAGTCATGCGCCATCAAGAGCGGATTGACCAGCACCCCTTTGCCCGACATCGGATGCGCCGGCACGCCGGTAAACACTATCTCCGCCGCCGCCCCATTAAAGTTTTCATAGACCACTTCGCCCAGCTCACAGCAGTCGATGGTCCAGGCAAAATCGACGTTGAAACGCGTCTCCAGATCGAGCGCTTTCGCCCCGCGCAGGCCAATCTCTTCGTCCGGTACAAAGGCGACCACAATATCGCCGTGGTCACCGTTCAGGTTCTCCATCAGCGTCATCACCACCGTCACCGCCGCTTTGTTATCCGCGCCCAGCACGCTGGTGCCGTCGCTGAAGATCACCTGCTGCCCGACATAGGGTGCGATCTCAGGATGCTCGTCGCGGCGCAGCCAGATATTCTGCTGCGCGTTCAGACAGAGATCCTCGCCCTGCCAGGTGAGGATCTGCGGGTGAATATCGGGCGACAGACCAACGTCCACGGTATCGATATGGGTGATAAAACCGATGCGCGGCGCGTCAGGGCGGTTGCCGCGTTTCACCGCCGTCACCGTGGCGTGCTCATCAATCACCACCTGATCCAGCCCCAGGGCGCGCAGCTCATCCGCCAGCAGTGCGGCCATGGCGTGCTGGCTTGCTGTGCTGGGCAGCGATGTCGATTTAGCATCGCTCTGGCTGCTGACGGCGAGGTAACGGAAAAAACGATCGGTGAGTTGCGTCTCTAGAGTGTCGGTCATCACTATTCCTTATTGGTCAGCCAGGGCTGGGGTTCGCTATGGTGCCGAATCGTGCTATCAATGAAGCATCTGAATGATTCATTTAGATATTGTGATCACCGGAAGTCAATACCAAGCGAGGATGATAATGAAAATGAAGATAGCCACCTTAGCGCTTGTTACGGCTGGGATCGCGCTGGCGGGCAGCGTGAATGCGAAAACCCTGGTCTACTGCTCTGAGGGCTCGCCGGAAAACTTTAATCCCCAACTTTATACCTCAGGCACCAGTGTTGACGCCAGCGCGGTACCGGTCTTTAACCGGCTGGTGGACTTTACCCCAGGCACCACTGAGCTGGTGCCCAGCCTGGCGGAACGCTGGGAAATCAGCCCCGATGGCACCGTCTACACTTTCCACCTGCGTCACAACGTGAAGTTTCAGAGCAACAAAGAGTTCAAACCGAGCCGAGACTTCAACGCCGATGATGTGATCTTCTCGTTTATGCGCCAGATGGACCCGAAAAACCCCTACCATACTGTCTCTGGCGGCACCTATTCCAACTTCGAAAGCCTGGAACTCTCCACCCTGATTAAAAGTATCGACCGGGTTGACGACCACACCGTGCGCTTTACGCTGTCGCACCCGGAAGCGCCATTCCTTGCCGATCTCGCCTGGTATTTCGCCTCCATTCACTCCGCCGAATACGCGGACGCGATGCTGAAAGTGGGCACGCCGGAGAAGGTGGATATGAACCCGATCGGCACCGGCCCGTTTGAACTGGTGCAGTATCAGAAGGACTCCCGCATCCTCTACAAAGCCTTCCCGGACTACTGGCAGGGCAAGGCGAAACTGGATCGGCTGGTGTTCAGCATCACCCCGGACGCCTCGGTGCGTTATGCCAAGCTGGAGAAGAACGAGTGTCAGGTGATGCCGTTCCCGAATCCCGCCGACCTGGAAAAGATGCGCGCCAATCCCGACATCACCCTGGAGCAGAAAGCGGGGCTGAACACCGGCTTCCTGGCGTTTAATACCACCAAAGCGCCAACCGATAATGTCAAAGTGCGGCAGGCGCTGGCGATGGCGATTAACAAACCGGCGATCATTGAGGCCATCTTTAAAGGCACCGGCACGGTGGCCAAAAACATTCTGCCGCCGGGCGTCTGGAGCGCCGACAAAGATCTGAAGGATTACGACTACGACCCGGATAAGGCTAAAGCGTTGCTGCAACAGGCGGGCGTCAAACCCGGCACCGAAATCGCGCTCTGGGCGATGCCGGTACAGCGGCCCTATAACCCGAACGCGCGCCGGATGGCGGAGATGATTCAGTCGGACTGGGCGAAAGTGGGCATCAAAGCGAAGATTGTCAGCTATGAGTGGGGCGAATACCTCAAGCGGGTACGCAGCGGCGAGCATCAGGCGGCGCTGATGGGCTGGACCACCGCGACAGGCGACCCGGACAACTTTTTTGGCCCGCTCTACAGCTGCACCTCGGCAAACGGCGGATCGAACTCCTCAAAATGGTGCTATCAGCCGTTTGAGAAGCTGATCACTGAAGCGCGCGCGGAACCGGACCAGGGCAAACGCACCGCGCTCTATTTGCAGGCGCAGCAGATGATGCATGACCAGATGCCGGCGGTGATGATTGCGCACTCCACCATCTTTGAACCGGTGCGCAAATCGGTCAGCGGCTATCAGGTCGATCCTTTCGGCAAACATATCTTCTATCAGGTCGATATTAAGCCGTAAGCGGTGCTGCAAACGCCAGAGGCCCACGCCGCAGTGGGCCTTTTACCCTTATCCCGCCCGGACCTGCTGGTCGATCTCCGTCAGCCGCTGCTGCAAAAATTGCAGAAACAGCGTCAGGGCTGCGTTACGCTGGCGGCCGGAAACGGTTTGCAGTTGCAGGGTGCGCTGGCTCAGCTGATCCACTCCCATCGATCGCAATACCAGCTGCTGCGTATCGCGCTCAAACAGCAGGGTAAAGGCGCTGCAAATGGTGACCGCCTGCGGCGTGCGCAACAGGAAATGGTAGAGGGTGGCGAAGTAGTCACAGGTCAGCACCGGCTCCACCACGCAGTCGTTCATCTGGCAGGAGAGATCGAACAGCTGCCGCACGGTGGTGTGCTGGCCCGGCAGCGCCAGCGGCCAGCGATGGAGATCAGCCAGCGTCACCTGACGTGTCGCCAGCGGGTGAGACTGATGCATCGCCAGTAAAACCGGCGCGGACCAGGAGCCGAGCACCTCCACGCTGCGCTCCGGTTGCAGGCTGAACTGCAACGCCACGTCACACTCACCGGCCCGCACGCTGGCCGCCACCCCCTGGGAGTGCGTCACGTTAAGGGCAAACAGTACCCCCGGATTGGCAAGACGAAACTCCGCCAGCAGGCCAGGCAGCAGACTGAAGGCCATGCCATCAGTACAGGCGATACGGATCCGGGTACGGCGCACCGCTTTCAGCCCCTTAATCTCCGCCAGCGCATACTCCATATCCAGCTGACTTTTCCGCACATGGTGCGCGAAGATCTCGCCCGCTTCATTCAGAACCATGCCGCGCGCGTGACGCTCAAACAGCGGCACGCCGACCTGTGCCTCCAGCCGTTGAATCTGACGACTGATCGCCGAAACCGCCACAAACAGCTGTTCACTGGCTGCGCTCAGCGAGCCGCTGTTCGCCACCGCCAGAAAATAGCGGATCTCGCTGCTTATCATCGTGCATGGACTCCTGTAACGAAGAAGGGAAAAAGGGATGCCTCACAATCGGGCAACGCTGCTTTGCTTTAAAAGCAACGCCTGCTCGATAAATTGATAATTGTGGCAAAGAGCAAAGTTTGTCAAAGATAACCCACGATAAAAAAAACAGACAGGGCAAACATGACAGAACAACAGGCAGTCGACCAGGCGATGCACTATTTTGACAGCGGCGAGTTCCAGCAGCTGCTGGCACGACGCATCGCCTGCGTCACCGAGAGCCAGCACGCCAGCCAGCGGGCCGGGCTGGATCACTATCTGCACCAGGAGATTGGCCCGCAGCTGACAGCGCTGGGATTCACGCTGCATCATTTTGAAAACCCGCAGCCAGAGAGCCCGCCGTTTCTGATCGCCACCCGCATCGAAGACCCGTCAAAGCCGACGCTGCTCTGCTATGGCCACGGTGATGTGGTGTTTGGCGACGATGAAAACTGGCGCGAGGGATTGTCTCCCTGGCAGCTCACGGCTGAAGAGGATCGCTGGTATGGCCGCGGCAGCGCGGATAACAAAGGGCAGCACTGCATCAATCTCGCCGCGCTGGAGCAGCTCTGGCAGGCGCGAGGCGGACGGCTGGGATTCAACTGCAAAATTCTGTTCGAAATGGGCGAAGAGATCAGTTCGCCAGGGCTGGCGCAGATTTGCCAGCAGCAGCGGGCGCTGTTACAGGCCGATCTCTTTATCGCTTCCGACGGCCCCCGGCTGAGCGCACCGCGGCCGACACTGTTTCTCGGCTCACGCGGGGCGGCGAACTTTCGCCTGACCATCAACGCGCGCGACAACGCCTATCACTCCGGCAACTGGGGCGGACTGCTGAGCAATCCCGGCACCCAGCTCGCTAACGCTCTGGCGTGTCTGGTGAATGCGCAGGGAGTATTGCAGGTCGCGGCGCTCAAACCGGACTCTCTCACTGAAGCAGTGCGTGCCATCTTAAGTGACATCGAGGTCGGCGGGATGCCCGGCGATCCGGCGCTGGCAGCCGGCTGGGGTGAACCCGGCCTGACGCCTGCCGAGCGGCTCTACGGCTGGAACACGCTGGAGGTGCTGGCCTTTGAAACCGGCAATCCGGCGCGGCCCATGAACGCCATTCCCGGTCACGCCACCGCGGTGTGCCAGCTGCGTTTTGTGGTCGGCACCGACTGGGAAAACCTGGTGCAGCATATTGAAACCCATCTGCGGCAACACGGCTTCGACAACGTCAGCGTCGAGTTTATGCGCGGTTCACCGGCTACCCGGCTCGACCCGCAGGACCCGCTGGTGGCGTGGGCGCTGGCGATCCTGGCGCGCAGCAGCGGCAAAAAACCGGCGCTGCTGCCTAATCTGGGCGGCTCACTGCCCAACGAAGTGTTCGCCGATATTCTCGGCCTGCCGACGCTGTGGGTTCCCCATTCTTATCCCGCCTGCGGCCAGCATGGCGTCAATGAACATATGCTGACCGCCGTGGCGCGTGAAGGGCTGGCGATCATGACCCGATTACTCTGGCAGTTGGGCGAAGAGGGCGAAGCGCTGATGGCGCGCCACACTCGCTGGCGGGAGGGGGATCAATGAGCAGCATCGCGCAAAGTACCGCGCAGGTGAAACCCAGCCTGCATAAAACCCTGTTCGCGACCTGCATCGGTAACGCGCTGGAGTGGTTCGATATTGCGGTATATGGCTTTTTCGCCAGCTATATCGCACATGTCTTCTTTCCGGTCAGCGATCCCTCGGTCTCGCTGCTGCTGACCTTCGGCAGCTTCGGCATCTCCTTTCTGATCCGTCCACTGGGCGCTATCGTGCTGGGTAACTATGCCGATCGTCATGGCCGTAAAAAGGCGCTGCTGCTGTCGATTAACCTGATGATGCTGGGCGGGGCGATCATTACCTTTATGCCGGGCTACGCCTCCATCGGACTGGCGGCACCGCTGCTGATTATTCTGGCGCGGCTGATCCAGGGCTTCTCCGCTGGCGGCGAATTTGGCAGCTCGACCGCTTTTCTGGTGGAGCATTTTCCAGAGCGTAAAGCCTTTATCGCCAGCTGGCAGTTCGCGACTCAGGGAGCGAGTACCCTGATGGCGTCGGCCTTCGGGCTGGGGCTGACCCACTGGCTGAGCGAAAGCGATATTCAGGCGTGGGGCTGGCGCATCCCGTTTGCTTTTGGCCTGCTGATCGGCCCGCTGGGGATCTATATTCGCCGCCACGTGCAGGAACCGGCCAGCTTTGCGACGCAGCAGAAGGAGTCTGCACCGCTTAAGACGCTGTTCGGGCGTCAGAAAGCGCTGATCACCCTGGCTATCGGGCTGATGGTGATCTCAACCGCTGTGAACTACATGCTCAACTACATTCCCACCTACGCCACTAAAACCCTGCATCTGCCGGGATCGGTGGCGTTCACCGCCACGCTGGTCGCGGGGATTATCCTGACGGTGGTGACGCCGCTGATGGGATTGTGGGCTGAACGGGTGGGTCGCTTGCCGCTGATGTGGGGATCGCTGCTTTTGCTGATCGTCACCATCTATCCCGCCTTTAAGTGGATGGTCGATCACACCACGTCCACCTCGCTGATCCTGCTGGTGGGCTGGATGGCGCTGCTGAAATCGGTCTATTTCTCTACCGTGCCGTCGGTAATGGCCGACCTCTTCCCGGCGACCACACGCGCCAGCGGCATGGCGATCAGCTACAACGTGGCGGTAACGCTGTTTGGCGGCTTCGCGCCGCTGATTTGCAGCATGCTGATTGCGGCCACCGGCAGCAGTCTGGCACCGGGCTACTACCTGATGGCCGTCGCGCTGCTGAGCGGCATTGCGCTGTTGCGCTGCCGTAAGCGGCTATAACAAAGGGGCCGGGAAACCGGCCCCTTCTGGTACTGACAGAGTCAGCCAGGGGAAGTGGTGAGATCGCGCCTGCGCAGTAAACAGGGTCAGATAGCCGCCATCCCTGGCGCGGCCCGCTTTTCTCCTCTGACCCGCTTCACTGGGCGTTTAGCTGATGTGTCGCGGCCAGGTTTACGCTGATTCAGGCCGTCTGCCAGGTCTGAACATTAAGCCTGCGCCTGACTGAATTGCAGGTAGGCGACATGGGTTTGCAGATACTCTTCCAGACCATGTTTCCCGTCTGCGCCACCCACTCCCGATTTACGCCATCCGGCGTGAAAGCCCTGCATCGCTTCAAAGTTTTCCCGGTTAACATAGGTTTCGCCGAACTTCAGCTTGCGCAGGGCGATCATGGTGGTATTGAGGTCGCGGGTGTAAATCGAGGAGGTGAGGCCATATTCACAGTCGTTAGCCAGCGCAATCGCCTCATCCAGCGTCTTAAAGGCCATCACCGGCAGCACCGGGCCAAAAATCTCCTCCTGCATGATCGCCATCTCCTGGCGCACCTCTGTCAGCAGCGTGGGCTGAAAGAAGAAACCTTTCTCTCCGGCTGGCTTGCCGCCCAGCACCACTTTTGCTCCGGTCGCCACCGCCTCCGCCACTTTCTGCCCGACCCGATCGCGTGCCGCCGCGTTAATCAGCGGTCCCATATCGATGTCGCGCTGCTCAGCCGGATCGCCATATTTTATCTGCTGAAACGCGGCGGTCAGCGCGCTGAGGAACCGGTCGTAAATACCCTGCTGCACATAGACCCGCTCTGCGCAGTTGCAGACCTGGCCGCTATTGATTATCCGCGAACTGACAATGGCGCGAACCGCGAGGTCACAATCAGCATCATCCATCACGATGGCGGGCGCTTTTCCGCCCAGCTCCAGCGACACCCGGGTCACATTTCTGGCGGCAGCCTGCATGGTGGCGATACCCGCGCCGACGCTGCCGGTCAGGCTGACCAGCCCGACTTTAGGGTTATCCGCCAGCGCCTGTCCCACCTCCGGGCCCAGCCCATAGACCAGATTGATCACCCCGGCTGGCAGACCGAGTTGGTGCAGAATATCGGCAAAGATCGCCGCGTTGTTCGGCGTAAGCTCGCTGGGTTTGATCACGATGGTATTACCGGTGATCAGCGCAGGTGCCGCTTTACGGGCGATAAGAAAGAAGGGGAAATTCCACGGCAATATGCCGGTGGTGACGCCAATCGCTTTTTTGAACAGAAAGATATTTTCATCCGGGCGGTCGCTATTGATGATCTCTCCTTCATAGCGGCGCGCCCACTCCGCCATGTAATCAAAGTAGTCGGCGGTAAACAGCACCTCGGTCTGCGCCAGCCCCTGCGTCTTGCCGCCTTCCGCCACAATGGTCGCCGTCAGCTCAGGCTCGCGCGCCCGGATCGCTGTGGCGATTTTGTGCAGCCAGACACCGCGCTCCACCGCGGGCAGCGCTTCCCAGCCAGGCTGGGCGGCCTCAGCGGCGCTGATCGCACGACCGGCATCTTCACGGCTGCCCTGCGGAATACGCGACAGCAGCGCTTCGGTGGCGGGATTGATGACCTCAATCCAGCGGTCGCCGGGGTGGGCGACCCATTCGCCAGCTATGTAATGTTGATGATGTGTTGTCATTGTTTTCACTCTCCGCTAACGATACGTTGCCGTAATGTGATTAAAGGGTGAAACAGATCGCCGCCCGCGACCTTTTCCTCACTGCCAGGCGCAGGGATCAGCTGGCAACCAATCACAGGTATCGGCGGGTTCTGCGGCAAAAATGGCAATTTGTTGTAAATTTAAAGGAGTGAAATGATCAACAAGGGGCTAAATCATGGCAAATGGATGGGCGTCCGAAGGGGCAGTACAGGAACAGATCGACAGCACCGTTAACGACGGTATCGAACGGGTACGACAGGCTATCGGTCACGGTGAGAGCGCGACCGAATGTGAGCTTTGCGGTGAGCCGATCCCCGAAGCCCGTCGTCAGGCGCTTAAAGGGGTGCGCTACTGCGTAGAGTGTCAGGCTAAAATTGACAAAAAGCAGCAGAACAGCAGCCTATATAACCGTCGCGGCAGTAAGGATAGCCAGCTGCGTTAGCGGTCAGGAACCCGGCATCGCCAGGCCGCTACCGATAAACCAGGCCAGAAAGCCAACGCCCGCCACGATAATGGCGATAGGAAACAGAATGCCGATTCTCATTATTTACCTGCTGTAGTGCGCGATGTGCGGGAACGCGATCTTATCATGAGATCTGGAGCACCGCGCGGTGGGTTTTCAGCAGGGTAAACAGCTGGAACTGCGTCGCGTCGTCAACCTCACGCAGCAGTTCCCCTTTTTTATACAGAATATGGTGCACATGGCCCAGCTGACGCCACACCACGATTGCCGAGGCGATTAAAGCGCAATGCTGCTCCGCCTGGAGACATTCAACGGTCGCGTAGTGGGTTTCATCCATTCCATTGATAAATACCTTCATGGCATCTGCTGGCAGGATCGCCCGTATATCATCCAGCATCACCCGGCTGACTGCCTGCGAAAGAAACAGCGTTAACCACTTACTCGTCATTGGCATGCCCAATCCCCATCAATTTCCCCCGTTTATACGGCCTTGTCTGGCGTAAAGAAAGGCTTCTTTGCCGTGTTGCCACGCTGACAGCACAACTGGCATCCAGCACGAAAATGAGCTGCGTCATGCAGCATAATTCAAAAAAAAAGTAGAATAATAAATTACTTACCTGCTTTTTCTTCCCATTTTCTGTCAACCACGAATTTGTGATCCTGAACGGGAATAAGAGGTGAATATTGCCAGTATGTTGCCGGGTCCGGCATTAAGCCAAAGGCTGAGGAAATCCTGCCAAACGTAGACTGCCTGCTGAGCGGGAGCCGCAGGTTCCCGACAGGCCTCAACCTAAGCGGGGAATAACAATGAACAGCGCCATTATTGCAGGTATCTTCTGGCATTTCGTCGGTGCGGCCAGCGCCGCGTGCTTTTACGCGCCTTTTAAACAGGTGAAAAGATGGTCCTGGGAAACCATGTGGTCGGTCGGTGGCGTGGTCTCCTGGCTGATCCTGCCATGGGCGGTTAGCGCCATCCTGTTGCCGGACTTTATGGCTTATTACCGCAGCTTCACGCTGGCGCAGCTGACGCCGGTTTTTCTGTTTGGCGCGATGTGGGGCGTGGGCAATATCAACTATGGTCTGACTATGCGCTATCTCGGCATGTCGATGGGCATTGGCATCGCCATCGGGGTGACGCTGGTGGTGGGGACGCTGATGACGCCGCTGCTTCAGGGACGTTTCGGCGAGCTGTTCGCCTCAGCCGGTGGCCGGTTGACCCTGCTGGGCGTGCTGGTGGCCCTGATGGGCGTCGCGATCGTTACCCGGGCTGGCCTGTTAAAAGAGCGGGCTCTGGGTATTAACGCGGAAGAGTTCAACCTGAAGAAAGGGCTGGTGCTGGCCGTGCTGTGCGGCATCTTCTCCGCTGGCATGTCGTTTGCCATGGACGCCGCGAAACCGCTGCATCAGGCGGCGGCTGAGCTGGGGATCGATCCGCTCTATGTCGCTTTACCCAGCTATGTGATCATTATGGGGGGCGGGGCGCTGGTTAATCTGCTGTTCTGTTTTTACCGGCTGGCAACCCGGCCCGAGCTGTCGCTGCGCAGAGACTTCTCCGTGGCGAAGCCGCTGTTAATCGCCAATACCGCCTTTGCGGCACTGGGCGGCACCATGTGGTATCTGCAATTCTTCTTCTACGCCTGGGGCCACGCCAGAATTCCCGCGCAGTATGACTATGTCAGCTGGATGCTGCATATGAGCCTCTACGTGTTGTGTGGCGGTCTGGTGGGCTTACTGATGAAAGAGTGGAAGTCAGTGGGGCGGCGTCCGGTCAGCGTATTGTCGATCGGCTGTTTGGTGATCATCATTGCGGCCAATATCGTCGGGCTGGGTATGGCGGCCTGATGCCGCTCTGGTCAAGGCGGTCTGGTGTCTGGCTTTGGGCGGGATGTTGAAAGGGTCTGGTCAGAGAGCGGACGATGTGGGTGAGCATCGTCCGCGATGAGCGAGAAGGGGACTATGACAGCTGAGTGGTTCTGATACGTTGAACATAACTTTCCTATTGCGCTCTTGAAGTCAGGCCAGTGAAGTGTTCTCTCACCATATCCGTTAACTCGAAAATACAATCGAGATGTGTACTATCTGCCACAACTCGACTGCTTACATTCGGATTGCCGCAGTTCCTGAAAAACTCTTCCATACGGCTTACATCAAACAGTTCATCATGCTCAGCAAGCATGACCGTTACTGGAATGGAGATCTCTTTAAGTTGTCTTTCGGGGTTCCGAGGGGTAAGGGCGTTAGCCATATTAACGTTGTATGTCTGAACAAAGTCAGGCCTTGCATTAATAACCTCACAGGGGAAATTAAGCCTTACTCCTGCATGACGTCCACATAGAAAACCTGCACTCATTGCATTGATTATGAAGCTCAAACGGTTTATCGATGCAAAGGGAGAGGAAAAATCGCGGTTCAGAGCAGGAGGTGAAAAAGGACCTAATGCCGGGGCTAGCAAGATCAGGCTTTCAACAACTCTCGATAGAGAGTATCGAGTAAAGTAATTTATCAGCATACCGCCTCCACTTGAGTGCCCAAGCAAGTGAATTCTGGCATCAGGAAATGAGGTTCGGACATAATCAATGACGACATCTACATCCCGCCAGATTTGAACAGGACTGGAAGCTTCTCCCCGGACACCTACCGAACGACCGTGCCCACGGATATCAACGAGACAAACACAGACGGGCAGATCGTAACTCAACTGTCGTGCAAGAATGTCGTAGCCAGCGTCAGAGTTGACCCCACCACCATGGTAGATAATGAGAACCTCATCAAGGGCCGCCATTGGCCTGTATAGCCGGATATATAAATCATTGATCCGGCTTTCGGTGATGTTATCAGAAGGGAGTAATGAGGCGTTAAACTGCTCATAGCGTTCGACAAAGCGGGTGAAGTCAATCACGTCCTAAATTCCTTATTCAATAGGATTCACTACCTGTGAACTTGTGACATGAAGCATGCAACATTTCATGTATGCACGAGAGTTTTTAATATAAAAGAGCCTGGCCGCACCGCCGCAGACGCCCTCAGCGCCATTCTACGGCATGAGGGCCGTTTCCGGCACCTATCAACGGCCAGAGTTCTGAAAAACGGCTATAAAGATTGCGGCGCATCTGAATTATTATGCGGTGAAATTTACTCTCTACTGATTAGTGCTCGCAGATGCTAAGAACGTCCGCTTCTGGCACCAAGCGGACATCCGCATGACTTAAACTCTTTGTCTTGATGTCAGGGCAACGAGAATGCCACTTCAGATTTTCTACTACGACACACTCATCGGTCGATTCAGACGGATACGCCATATCTGTAAGATTTTATTAACACTATTACCCTTTACGGATTCAAACAGCCTTCCGACCATTGCATTGACAGCTTGCTTTACCGTCATATTTTATCCTGCCAGACGCGCAGGACATGATTGTATCCCCTTAAAAATTAATGTTTATTTCGCTTTTATGCTGAGTAAACGCTGGCGGCGGGAATGTTTCCAGATGGTCTTTGGCCGCCATTTTCTGTCAACAGACCTAAACCTGTTCAGATAAGAATCATCCCGAACGTCGTGCTGACGATCACGTTATCTATTATGGCAGCTAAGCTTTTTTGACACCCACCCGGCCGGGAGCAGTGCCTTCCCGAACGCAAGCAGGAGAAGATCATGAAAGCCGTTATTTACAATGGTCCCTACGATGTAAAAGTAAAAGATGTACCGGATGCGAAGATTGTCCGTCCTACAGATGTCCTTGTCCGGATCACCACCACCAATATTTGTGGATCTGATTTGCATATGTACGAGGGGCGAACCAGCTTCGAGCAGGGACGTATTCTGGGACACGAAAACCTGGGGGAAGTGGTTGAAATTGGCTCAGGCGTCGAGCGTATCAAGGTCGGTGATTATGTCTGCCTTCCCTTCAATGTCGGATGCGGTTTTTGCGAGAATTGTGAAAAAGGTCTGACTGGCTTTTGCCTCACCGCCAATCCGGGGACCGCGGGCGCCGCCTATGGGTTTGCTGAAATGGGCCCGTGGGAAGGAGGTCAGGCCGAACTGCTTCGGGTTCCCTTTGCAGACTTTAACTGCCTGGTACTGCCGCCTGACGCAGTAGAAAAAGAAGATGATTATGTCATGCTCTCAGACATTTTCCCTACCGGCTGGCATGCAACAGAACTCGCTGGATTAAAGGCTGGCGAAAGTGTCGCTATTTATGGCGCGGGTCCGGTGGGTTTGATGGCCGCACATTCAGCCATCATAAAAGGTGCCTCACAGGTGTTTGTGGTGGATACACACAAAGACCGTCTGGCTCTGGCAGAGAAAATGGGGGCGACGGCCATCAATGCGACCGGTGATGAAGCGGTGCAAAGAATTCTCGACCTGACGGACGGACGCGGCACCGACTGCGGCTGTGAATGCGTAGGCTATCAGTGCTGTAACAAACACGGCCATGAAGACAATTCCGCCACCATGAACAGTCTCGTTGCGTCAACCAAAGCAACAGGAGGAATTGGTGTTGTTGGCGTGTTTGTACCACAGGATCCGGGCGCAGCATCTGACCTCGCCAAAGAGGGTAAAATGCCTTTTGATTTCGGCAACTTCTGGTTCAAAGGACAGGCAATCCGCACCGGTCAGGCGAATGTCAAAGCCTACAATCGGCAGCTGGCCCGCCTGATCCATCAGGGTAAAGCCAGCCCGGGCAACATAATCTCGCACCGGCTCTCACTTGAAGAAGCGCCTGAAGCATATAAGCATTTTGACGATCGCGATGAAGGATGGACGAAGGTTATCCTTAAGCCTTAACTGACGCCGATCGCGAAGTAAAAATAAAATCGGGAAAAACGCAGTAGTGATAACGGGATACCATTGCGTATCCCGTTGGCATAATGGTCTTCAATAGTCAGGCTTGCCCGCTTATCCATCTCTTATTTAGTCACTATCCTGCTCTGATTTTTGCCTGCTTCTGCAATAACATCCTCTGACATTCAGGAAGGGCCGCTATGAGTGAGGTGGTGACGTTATATGTGAGCAAACCAAAAAACAGATCAAAGGAAAAATTTTTGCTTGCGTCCCGCAATTAAAATTAATTCATTGTTTACCAAGATTATTATTCGACTTCAGTGCACGGGTAACGTATCGGGCTTTCGAGGTCATTGTCATCCAAAAACTATTGTTTGCTTGAAATGTGTCGTGTAAAACCAGCGCTGGATTGGAAAAGATGAGATTAGGGTAGTCCCATACAGGTGAGGGGCTGATATTGGCTAACATTCATCCCGCAGACACAAAAAGTACTCACCTAAGGGTTTTTAATTTTTCGTAAAATTATTTATAAATAAACTCGTACTGTATGATATAGGTCCCAATTTTATTTACACGAGCTGATACCCATACTCCTGTCATTCCTTGCTTACGGTGGCTGCGTAAAAATTCCCTATTTGTACAAAGTTGTATCCATCGGGTAGTATTCAGATCTTTTAACCAGATTCCTGCTTCACAATGCCCATATTTACCCCTTGATGGCCCAGGGAAGACAATCTCACATTCTGATTCATAGCCAATTATTTTGTCTGGAAAAAGATAAACATAGACATCGAAAATGTTTAAGATAAATACCAAACCTACGCAAAAGCCGCCAAAAAATGCGTTGAAGAGATACTTTATTGTTTTGTTAGAAGTACGGAAACAGAACGCATATATAAAAGAAAAGATCCCAATCAATGTGCCAAAAGAAATATATGTTTCCCATTCAGGCTCCGATTTTTTTTAAAATTGTATTATTTGAAATGCTGGATGCCCAGGAAATATACCATAACCATGCACCCATTATGATGAGAGTCAGGGCTGAAATGGTCCATTTTTTATATGTGTTTTCGAAGTGGTAACTTTTTTTCATAATTATTTTTATATAAAAAAATATGAAAGCAGCAGGTC